>CANPZP010000004.1 GCA_947589115.1 Candidatus Gastranaerophilales bacterium
CTGGCGGGGAAAATAGAAAAGGCGTTTCCTCGGCTTTAATACCGGGATATGCCCCGGGAGTATCAATCAATGTAACAATAGGCATATTAAACTTATCCGCATGTTTGAATAATCTTAAAGCTTTTCTGTAACCTTGAGGCTGAGGCATCCCAAAATTATAAACAAGATTCTCTTTTGTTGTCTTACCTTTTTGCGTACCTATAATTACAACACTTTTATCACCCAATTTGGCAATCCCGCCAATAATTGCCCTATCATCCGTACCTTCTCTGTCCCCGTGAAGTTCAATAAAATCTGTCGTCATTAAATCAACGTAATCCAAGAAAGTCGGTCTTTCAGAATGCCTTGCAATCTGGATTCTTTGTGCGGGGGACAAATTTGCGTATAATTCTTTTTTATACTCTAACGCTTGTTGTTCAAAAAGTTCTATTTTATCTGATACGTCCATGCCTGATGACTCACTTATCTTTTTTAATTCTTTAATTTTTTCTTCAATTTCATATAAATGCTTCTCAAACTCAAGTATTGCCATAACATGCTCCTAGCTCAAATGAAGTTTTAATATTTTAGATATATTTGATTTTAAATCAGCTCTTGATGAAATCATATCAATCTGACCGAATTTCATCAAATAATTAGCAGTTTGGAAGTCAGCCGGTAAACTTTGTCTTATTGTTTGCTCTATAACTCTTCTGCCTGCGAAACCGATACGTGCATCTTGTTCGGAGATAATAATATCACCCAATGTTGCAAAACTTGCCGTGACACCTCCGAAGGTCGGTTCAGTTAATACCGTAATATAGAGCAAACCGGCATCATTTAATTTAGCGACAGCACAGCTTGTTTTTGCCATTTGCATAAGGCTGAGAATACTTTCCTGCATTCTTGCACCGCCCGATGCCGTAACGGCAATCATTGGGATTTTTCTTTTAAGAGCTTCTTCCATAGCCAATGTAACTTTTTCTCCTACAACACTGCCCATAGAACCGCCCATAAATTCAAAATCCATAACTGCGGCTGATACTGAATAACCGTCAATTTTTCCGACACCTGTTATAACAGCCTCATTTAAATTTGTTTTTGCTTTTGCCTGAGTTATTCTTTTTGTATACGGCTCAGTATCCACAAAATTTAACGGATCGGCTGTTGTTATATTAGAGAACATTTCTTCAAACGTATTTTCATCAAAAAGTTGATTAATACGGGTTCTTGCATTTATCCTGAAATGATAATTGCATTTTGGACATACTTCAAGATTTTCTTCTACATCCTTTTTTAAAAGCTGTGAATTACAGTTATAACATTTAACCCAAAGTTTACCTATATTATCATCAATCTGAAGTTCTTGCGCCCTTCTTGCAATCTGCATTTCTTTTCTTTGTTCGAACCAATCTTTTACTGTCATAAAAGACTTCCTCCCATAATCTACTTGTGATTTTTCTCAAAATTACAGATACATTATACATCAAACAATTTCAATAGTTAAATTATACAATTGTATATACAATAAATTTTACATTTTCTCGGGGGCATTAACACCAATCAAATTCAATGCAGACTTTAAAACAATTATTACGCTCTTTACAACTGCCAGCCTTGCATTTAATAAATCAGTATCCTCCACCAGAACTTTAGAATATGTATAAAATTGATGAAAAGCCGCCGACAGTTCCTGAAGATACTTAGTTAACAAATAAGGAGTTCTGTTTTTTGCAGAATTTTGTACAACACTCTTATACTCTTCCAGTTTTAATAATAATTTTTTCGTTGTTTCCAAAGACTTATCTTCATTTGACAGCCAAAGAACATTAAAATCATCTGTTTTCAAATTATAAACCGTATCATCAATTGATTTTAACTCAGAGTGATTTATTGAATTATTCACAATATCAATCTTGGGATTTAATGCATTTCTTAATATTGAACAAGCTCTGGCATGAGCGTATTGAACATAGAATACGGGATTTTCATCGGTTTTTGATTTTGCAAGCTCAATATCAAAATCCAAAGTTGTATCAATACTTCTCATAATCATCCAATATCTGGTTGCATCAACGCCGACATCATCAACTAATTCATCAAGAGTAATCATTTTAGTTCTTTTTCCCATTCTTACCTGTTCTCCGTTAAGAACAAGATTAACCAATTGACCCAAAAGTACTTCCAACGAATCGGGATTATACCCTAACACTTCAATAGCAGCACGCATCCTCGGGATATAACCGTGATGATCCGCACCCCATATATTTATAAGTGTATCAAATCCACGCTGTAATTTATTGTAGTGATATGCTATATCGGCAGTTAAATATGTATAATTACCGTCGGATTTTTTTATGACTCTATCCTGGTCATCGCCGTATTTTGAAGAACTAAACCATAATGCACCGTCTTTTTCATACAATACTCCCAATTTGTCAAGCTTCTTTATACAGTCATTAACCAAATCAGACTCATGAAGAGTCAATTCACTAAAATAATTATCAAAATGGGTTCTGAATTTATTTAACAGAGCCTTTTGATTTTCAAGCATTTTTAATCTTGCATATTTTGATAAGAATTTTAAATAATTACAATTAAATTCACCGTCATAATTTTCTTTTATTGATTGAGCTTTATCAGGGTATTCGCAAATAAATTCTTTAGCTGCAGGAATTAAATATTCCCCCGTATAATAATTTTTTGCTTCTTCATCCTCGGGAAAATCAATGTCAACGCCAAATTCTTTTAAAATTCTTATATATAAAGATTTACCCAATTTTTGAATCTGACTTCCGGCATCATTAATATAAAATTCCTGATAAACATCAAAACCGCAGAATTTCATTACATTAGCCAATGAACTTCCCATTGCCGCCCATCTCCCATGCCCGATATGAAACGGGCCTGTCGGATTTGCGCTTACATATTCCAAAATTATTTTTTTACCCTCTCCGATGTTGTTTCTTGCATAATCTTCTTTCTTCTCCAATATTTCCGAAATAATATTGTTTAAGAGATTATTATGGATTTTAAAATTAATAAACCCGGATGTAATGTTAACATCAAAATCTTTTTTTATTATTTTTTCCGAAATTAATTCCGCAATTTTAACCGGAGCCAGTTTTGCATGTCTTGCAAGCGAAGAAACATTAACCGCAAAATCACCAAATTCCTGATTTTTTGGTATTTCAACCTGAAGCGAATATTCAGAATCTCGTGTCATCTGCCCCAGTTCGTTATTATTTATTAAAGTATCAATCGAATCTTTTATTATATTTAAAAAATAATCTTTTAACATTATTCAGCTCTCTTATTTCCACCATAAATTATAATATAAAAAAAATATCAGGTGAATTTTTATCAGAATAAACGATTACAAGAAAAAACGCCCTGCATAGGGCGTTTTTTCAAAGTGAATACAGTCTACTTTAAAGCCAATGACTTTTTAATAAGCAAACTGTACGCATCAAGGTTAATACCAAAAGAACTAAAATTGCCCAAAAGCAATTTCAACCTCTTGATGACCTCGTCGTCATGAGTCTCTTTTACTTCCATTTTACGCATCCTTATTTTCTGTTATCCCTTGCTGATTTTTCTCTGTTGATTTCCTTTCCGTATTTTTATAAAAACAATCATTTACTCCAAAAAAACAGGTTGATGAAAAAGTTATTCAACCATAACTTTTTCATCAACAAAAGCCGCATACAAATCAACATTCAAAGTCACATTATCGATATCTTCGATAATTTTTTTGATTTCAAATGTTACGTCTTGCATGTTCAATGTTTCGTTATTCATATTATTCTCCAGAAAAACTAACAAATATAATTACGGTATAAAGAATTAAAAACTTTAGTAATTTAACTAATTTGTTACAAAAAATAACATAAAAGCTGCCGAAAAAACCCGCAGATAAGTCTGTATCTTAAACAGAGCAAGGATAAAATAAATCCAAAATTTTATGAAATACGTTCAAAAAATGAGATACCGTATGGAGCAATCGAAATATAATTAAATTGTTCTTTAGTCGGTTCGGGGTTCATAAATAAGCCCGACCCCGAATAAATTTCATTATCAGAATTTAGTATTTCTCTCCATTTACCTTTCGGGAAGAGCATTCCGTAATTTTTTTGGTATGCGGCACTTGAAAAATTAGAAACAGATAAAATTTCATTATAAATTTTACGGGTATATACAGCATGAATATAGGAATTTTCATGGAGAAGAGTTTTTTCAATATGTCCCGAAGTCAAAGCCATATTACTGTCAGAAAGTACATTTAAATCGTGAATAAATTTTTCCATGCCGGAATTAATATAAGAATATTTATCACATACAAAAACCGAGGACAGCTTAGAATCTTCAAAAGCCTCCAAGCCCGGGGCATAACCTTTTTCAAGTAAATACGGTTCAGGTCCGATAGAGAATTTTCTGAAAAATTTGAAATAAGCAACGGAAGCGGATTCATCCCCCTGAAAAACCATTTTAGGACCGGGAATTGAATAAACTTTGCCTATAGCTAATTTATGCATGGCAAAAGCTTTTTTATAAGCGCAAAAAATTTCATCCAAGGAAAAATCACAGGTTAAATAATTTTCGGAATAGAATTTTTTTCGTTCATTATCGGACATTTTTTCCAGTCTGCCCGACAAAAATTCGACCAATATTTTATGTGCGGCATGAGCACTTCTTTTACATTTTAACGTATGACAGCAATCACAAATTTTATCATGGAGATTTAACTCATTAACCATTATTTTGGATATTAATCTTGTGCCGTCAATATTACCGATTTCGTCATGGCTCATGGCATATTTAACTCTGGTTTGAGCATCTCTGAGAGAAAAATCGAAATCACAAATATTCCTTTTTCTGCAATCCCAATATCCTAAAAGCATTGCAGCTATTTGTTTATGAAAAGGGAAATCCCATTCGGAATCAAAACCCAAATTAGCCAATGAAACATCATTATTTTTAATGGAATTAATAAATCGTTCGTGATGAAGTTCATTTAAATCACGTTCAGAGAGAGTAAAAGGCTTTGTGACTCTGGTATCATTATCTCTTCCGTCCTCTGCTATAAGAAAAGCCACGGGGCAATAGTAGTTAATTTCTGCGACCATTTGTTTCATTGTATAATCACTGCACATAAATTTTGTCATATCAACCCTTAATCCGTCGCAGTGGTAGTTAATAAGCCAATTTAACGCAGCACCTATAATAAAATCCCTTACATAAGAACTATACCTGTCCTTTTCATAATTAAATTTAAAACCGAAGCAATTATCACCGTCAATATAAGGCCCCGTTTTTTGCAGCTGAGCAATATCAGGCCCAAGGTGATTCGGGACTATATCCATTATTACATTTAAATTACATTTATGAGCATAATCAATTAATTCTTTTAAATCATCGGGAACACCGTACGTATGGTTTGGAGCATATTTGTCCACTCCGTCATACCCCCAATTAAAAGAATACGTATTTTCTACAGGCATTATTTCAATTGCATTAAATTTCAATTCTTCTGATATTTTTTTAACTTTTTGTTTTGCGGCGAGAAAAGTACCTTCTTTAGTCAAAGTACCGATATGTAATTCATAAATTCTTAAAGAATCGACAGGGGTTAAAACATTAACTTCATCGGCGATTCTGCTTATACGTCTGTAATTTTTTCCTCTCATCCAGTCGTCATCAGTCCATTTGAATAACGAATGATTATAAAGTAAAGACCATTTAAAATAAGAATCCTGATACATTGAACAAGGGTCTTTAACGGGAATTAATTCATCTTTATAATCAAGAACAAATCTGTATCGGTCAAAATTTTTCACATTATCGGAATTTAATTCAAGCTGCCAAATACCGCATAAAATATTATTCATTTCAAAAGACTTAACAGCTTCACCTCTTGATTTTACTTCCAATATAACATTTTTTACATCAGGGAAAGTAAGTAATTTAAAATGCACACTGTTATCAGGCATAAAGTATGCCCCGAAAAATTTATTTTTTATGTCAAATATGCACGGCGTTCTGTACAAATTATTATTATGAAGGTATTTCTTTTCCATATTTTTAGTATTCAACATTATTTGATTTTTGTCTATAATTACATTATGCATATACTCAATGAATTAACATATATTAATAAATCATCGTTAGCATTAGGATATTTTGACGGTGTTCATATGGGGCATAGTGTTGTATTAAAAAATACAATAAGTATTGCCCAAAACTATAACATACCCTCTGTCGTAATAACATTCGGAGTACATCCCAATAATATACTTACTAACAGCAGAACAGAAAAAATCCTGACTTTTGATGAACGATTAGAAATGTTAGAAAAAACAGGCATTGATTATGTTGTAGTATTAAATTTTGAAGATTACAAGAATATTAATGCAAAAGATTATCTTGAGAATATCATAGTTAAATATTTTCATCCGAAAGCAATAACGACCGGATATAATCATTATTTCGGGTATAACAGAGAAGGGGACGGAAATCTTATAAAAGAAATGAGTTCTAAATACGGATATGAATACTATTCCGTTCCTCCATATGTTACTGACGGTATAATTGTCAGCAGTTCTCAGATAAGAAATAAATTAAGACTTGGTGATATACAAGGTGCAAATAACTTGCTCGGATATAATTATTTTATAAGCGGGATTGTTGAAGAGGGTGAAAAAATTGCATCAAAACTCGGTTATCCGAGTGCGAATATACAATATAACGAAGAGAAAGTAAAAGTTCCATACGGTGTTTACTATGTTTTAGTTGAAGTAGGGGATGAAATATATAACGGGGTCTACAATTACGGGATTGTAAAGAACAAATCCGGAGAAGAAAAATTTAAATCAGAAGTACATATTATAGATTTCAATAAAAATATTTATTCAAAAAAAATAAAAATATCATTTATTACAAAAATTAGGAATCAAATTTCGTTTGAGAATGAGGAGAAATTAAAATATCAAATACAAAGAGATATAGCATTTACGGAAATATACAAATACTTTTTGAAAAAAACGTGTAGTTTTATGTAAATTTTTTAAGACAGACCTGTAATAATTTTTATAAGCATAGTAAAATTAAGAACAAAAGGGGAAAATTATGGCTAATATCATAGAAGGAATGCTGACTGTAAAAAATGAAAAATTTTGTATAGTAATAGCAAGATTTAATGAATTTATAGGTTCAAAATTATTATCAGGTGCCGTAGATGAACTGGAAAGGCACGGAGTAAAAGAAGAAAATATAGATGTAATATGGGTGCCGGGCGCTTTTGAAATACCTCTTATTGCAAAAAAAGCGGCTAAAAGCGGCAAATATAATGCAATAATTACTTTAGGTGCGGTAATAAAAGGCTCAACCTCACACTATGATTATGTATGTGCCGAAGTTTCAAAAGGTACGGCAGCGGTTAGTTTAGAAACATCAGTTCCCATAATATTCGGTGTATTAACTTGCGACAATTTAGAGCAAGCAATTGAAAGAGCCGGAACAAAATCCGGTAATAAAGGTGCAGATGCCGCAAAATCAGCTATCGAAATGGCGAACTTAATTAAAAAGATACAGTAAAACTTTAAGTAATAATTTAATGTCAATATTAACTAGTTATTAATTTGTTTGCATAAAACCTTTTTTTGTATAAAATTTATAAAAAAGGGGTTTAAGTGAAAATAGCGGTTTTTATAAAGCAGGTTCCCGACACAAACGATGTAAAATGGACTGTAAATAATAATATTGACAGGTCAAGAATGGACAGCATTATCAATCCTGTTGATAAACAAGCCATAGAAGCCGGTTTATATTTTAAGGACAATTTCGGAGCTTATTTAACCGCAATAACAATGGGGCCTGATAAATCAAAAGAAGTATTATATGAAGCTCTTGCAATGGGGGTTGATGATGCCGTATTATTGTCAGACCCTAAATTTTCCGGTTCTGATACTTGTGCAACATCAAGAGTTTTAGCTGCTTTTATTGAAGAAAAATATAAAAATCCCGACATTATAATTTTCGGACAAAGCGCTATTGACGGAGAAACATCTCAAACAGGACCTTCAACCGCAGCAAGACTTAATATGCCTTTTATTACTCAGGTAAATTCTGTTTTAAATGTCGTACAAAATACAGTTGAAGTTTCTTCTGATACCGATGTAAAAAAAGTTATATATAAAGTTCAGCTCCCATGCACTTTATGTATTAATAATTTTAATCAAATTCCCAGATTACCCGAAATTTCCGGATATATAAAAGCTCAAACCTATGAGATTAAAACATATTCTCATAAAGATTTAAATCTTAACGAGGAAGAAATAGGAATAAAAGGTTCTCCCACTTGGGTTAAAAACGTATTTAAAAGTCCCGAAGGCAGAATTTGTAATTATATAGAATTTGATGAAAATAATAATTGTATAAAAAATATTTTCGATATTATAGATGAGGCTGCGAAAAGCTGATGAATAATAATATTTTCATATATATTGAATTAACACGTGATAAGAAGATAAGACCCGTTTCTTTGCAATTGATTTCAAAGGCTTTTGAATTAAAAGAGAAACTGAACGGCTCAAAAATAATTGCATGCATGATATCTTCAGACATCGATTTCAGCCAAAATATAAGTACAATAAAAAAATACGGCGCTGACGAAATAATAATAGTAAAAGATGAAAAGTTATCTGAATATAATGTATGTTATTATCCCGAAATAATTTTGAGAATAATAAAGAAATATAATCCCTCCATAGTTTTAACAGGGGCAACACAAGAGGGGAAAGAAACGGCATCATATATATCAACGAAGCTGGAAACAGGGCTTACGGCTGATTGTACAAATCTAAGTATAGATGAAAACGGGAAACTGATTTCAACAAGACCGACATTTGGGGGGCAATTAACCGCCGACATTATGAATAAAGGTATCCCTCAAATGGCAACAGTACAGGAAAACGTATTTGAGCTTAAGGAATCATACAAAGACAGTGAAGTAATACATGAGAGTATAGACATATCCGATATAGATAACAGAGTCGAAATAATAAGTAAAGAGTATAAAGAAGCATCCGTAAAAGATCCTTCGTTAGCCAAGATTATAGTATCAGGAGGGCTTGGCGCATCAACGAAGGAAGGATTCCGATTAATATCAGAATTGGCAGAGAAAATACAAGGAGCCGTAGCAGGTTCAAGAGAAGCCTATGAAAAAGGATTTATAACAAAATCGCAACAAATAGGACAAACCGGAAAAACAGTTGCCCCCGCCCTTTATATAGCCGTCGGGATATCGGGTTCAAATCAGCACTTAACCGGAATTAAAAACAGTGGTAAAATTATAGCTGTAAATAAAGATAAAAATGCTTCCATATTTCAACATGCAGATATCGGAATAATAGGCGACTTATATAAGGTGCTGCCGAAATTAACAGAAGAAGCAGAATTGAGGAAAGAACATTAAAGAGGAAAAAGATGAGCAGTGAAAATAACTTAAAAGAAGAAGGAATGAAGCCATTTTCAACAATACAACTGTTGAATTTTTGTTTGGGATTTTTCGGGCTTCAATTTGCCTGGCAGATGAGAATAATATTATCAGGCCCCGTTACGGAGGAACTTGGAGCTTCCCCGTTTTTATTCGGACTGATATGGCTTGCGGGGCCGGTCACGGGAATGGTTGTTCAACCGATTATAGGTGAATTAAGTGATAAAACTCATACCGTATTCGGGAAAAGACGTCCTTATTTATTTGCGGGTGCATTGCTAGCCAGTTTGGCATTATGGGCTTTTCCAAACTCTGCAGCCATTGCACAAAATATAGCAACATTCTTAAAACTTCCGTTACCTGCTTTCGGAGGATTAATTATAGCGGCAATTATGATTTGGGTTATTGATGCGTGCGTTAATGCGGCTCAAGGGCCATATAGAGCATTGGTTCCCGATTTGGTACCACCTGAGCAGCATTCATTGGCAAATGCATATTTAAGCTTTGCAATAGGACTTGGTTCCGTTGTAGCAGCAGGCACAGCTCCCTTTCTTAAGTACGTTTTTAATTATCAAATGTCTATTAATGCTCAATTTATTATGGCTGCTTTAGCTTTTTCACTTGCTATGCTTTGGACATGTATTACAATCAAAGAGCATAATTATAAAAAGAATTTAAGCGTAAATGAAAATAAAACGGAAAATCAAGATAAAACTCCGTTCCTAAAAAAGGCAGCAGACTTTTTCAAATCTTCACCCGAGGTAAGTAAAATATGTATTCTGCAATTATTTACCTGGATTGGGATTATGAGTTTAAATATATTCTTTACACAGTACGCAATACACACAATATACGGAGTTCCTGATTTAACAACGGCAACGGAAGAAGTAAAAAATTCATACGCAAATTTAATAGGCAAGGCAACAAATTTTTCATCAATATGTTTTGCGGTGCAGAATTTAATATGTTTTTTAGTTTCAATTCCAATAGGGTTATTATCCACTAAATTCGGGAATAAAAAAGTACATTTCTTTTCCTTGATAACATTGGCATTAACATTTGTAGGAATGGGCTTAAGCAAGAACAGTGCATTTATACTTATATGTATGGGAATTGCCGGAATAGGCTGGGCAAGCATCTTGGCTCTGCCGTTTGCAATGTTGTCGGAATTTATAAAAAAAGGTTCGGAAGGTTCTGTTATGGGAATATTTAATATCTTTATAGCAGGCCCTCAGGTATTGGTATGCACTCTTCTTGCTTGGATAATAAGCAAATGCAGCTATATTATTCCTGCCGGTATAAACTACAGATGGGAATACGCATTCTTTATCGGAGCAGTTACATTATTAATCGGCGCATTAATCACTAATTTTATTAATGAAAAAAATAATTAAAAGGAAAAGTTGATGAGATTTGAAACTATAGCGGCACAAGGTTTTTTGGATTTAGAAAAACAGAATCATACGGTATCGACACCTATATACGCAAATACGGCATATAGTTTTGACAGTGTGCAGCATGCCATTGATTTATTCGACTTAAAAGTCGGGGGTGATATTTATACAAGGTTATCCAATCCTACAAATGACATACTTGAAAAACGAGTAGCGGCATTAGAAGGAGGTATCGGAGCTCTTGCAACATCATCAGGCATGTCTGCCATCTTAATAGCAATTCTTAATATAACTTGTGCGGGAGATGAAATTATCACCTCCTCTAAAATATACGGCGGCACATATAATTTATTTGCCAAAACGTTTAAACAAATGGGAATAAATGTTATATTTATTGATTCAGACAACATAGATGACTATGAAAAAGCCATAAATGAAAAAACAAAATGTATATATACGGAAACAATCGGCAATCCAAGCATAAAGATTGCGGATACGGAAGAGTTAAGCAAACTTGCGCACAGGCATGGAATCCCGTTAATAGTAGATAATACAGTTCCAAGTCCTTATTTATTAAGACCCATAGAATTTGGTGCCGATATAGTAATCCACTCATCAACAAAATATCTTTCGGGACATGGTAATGCCATGGGCGGTATAATTGTTGATTCAGGGAAATTCGACTGGGAGCAAAACGGCAAATTTAAAATGCTTACAACTCCGGATGAAAGTTATCACGGCATAACCTATTCAAAAGAGTTTAAGAATGCGGCATATATTGCAAAATCAAGAGCTCATTTAATAAGAGATTTAGGCTGCTGTCAAAGTCCGTTTAACTCTTACCTGACTATACTCGGGTTAGAAACACTGCATGTCAGAATGGAAAGACATTGCGATAACGCATTAAAACTGGCTGAATATTTAGAGTCACACCCGCATATAAATTTTGTTAAATATCCGTATTTAAAATCAAGTAAAGATTATAATTTAGCAAAAAAATATCTTACCTACGGAGCATCGTCGCTTATGGGCTTCGGAGTAGACGGCGACGGTAAAAAATTTATAGAAGCACTTAAATTATTTATACATGCAACTAATCTTGGAGATGTCCGTTCAATAATTACATATCCAGCAGGTACTACGCACAGGCAGCTTTCCGATGAACAATTAAAACGAGCTGAAATTTCAAAAGATTATATGAGAGCCTCCGTTGGGTTAGAAAATATTCAGGATATAATTGAAGACATAGATAATGCAATAAAAATATCAAGAAAATAGAAAAGAGATATAATGCCGGAAGCAGAAAAAAGTGTCGGATTAGTTTCTCTTCAATACCACACAATAGAAGAAAAAATTAAATTTGAAAGCGGTGTTGAATTTGGGCCGATAACTGTAGCGTATGAAACCTACGGACAATTAAACGAAAAAAAAGATAATGCAATATTAGTAATACATGCACTGACAGGAGATGCACATGCAGCCGGATACAGAAGCGAAACAGATACAAAACCAGGCTGGTGGGATAAATTAATCGGCCCTGATAAAGCATTTGATACAAATAAATATTATGTAATATGCACAAACATTCTTGGCGGATGCAGCGGAACAACAGGCCCTTCCAGCATAAATCCCGAAACAAACCAACCATACGGAACAACATTTCCCGTATTCACAATTGAAGATACAGTCAGAGTACAAAAAAAACTGCTTGATTATCTCGGAATAGAATCATTATATTCCGTAGCGGGCGGTTCAATGGGCGGAATGCAGGCAATACAATTTGTTATTTCATATCCCGAAATGGTAAAATCCGCAATTTTAATTGCAACAACCTCGAGATTATCTCCTCAAGCAATAGCATTTAACGCTGTCGGAAGAAACTCAATTATTTCCGACCCGAATTGGAACGGAGGAAATTACTATAACAGCGAGAACAAACCTGACAGGGGGCTTTCTAATGCGAGAATGATAGGGCATATAACATATTTATGTGAAGAAGCCATGTATAACAAATTCGGCAGAAAGCTTCAAAATAAAGACCATTATGATTTTAATTTTGATGTTGATTTTCAGGTGGAAAGCTATTTGCAGCATCAGGGTCAAATATTTGTAGACAGATTTGATGCAAACAGCTATTTATATATTACAAAAGCGGTTGATTATTTTGACCCCGAAGAAAAATACGGAAGTTTAACTAATGCATTTAAAAATTCCTCAGCAAAATTTCTTGTCATTTCTTTTGATTCTGACTGGCTTTTCCCCTCATATCAATCAAAAGAAATAGTCAGCGCATTAATGAATCTGTCAAAAGATGTTTCATACTGCGAAATTAAATCACCATGCGGGCATGATGCTTTTTTGCTTGAGTATGATGTTCAATCAAAAATAATAAAAAGTTTTCTTAATGACAACATTGAAGAGGTCAAAAATGAATAATCACTATAAAGACTCAAAAGGATTACATTTAAACTATGCGCTGATTCAAGAGCGAATAGAGCCGGAATCAAAAGTCCTTGACCTCGGATGCGGAAACGGTTATCTGCTTAAACTTCTTAAAGATACAAAAAACATTAAAGGCAACGGTATTGAAATATCACAAGATGAAGTTATACAATGCTTAGAAAAAGGGCTTTCAGTTATTCAAGGGAATATTGATAAAGGACTTAAACAGTTTGCCGATAAATCATATGACTATGTAATACTAAATCAGACACTCCAATCAACATATAATCCCGATTATGTAATGGAAGAGATGCTGAGAGTCGGGAAAAAATGCATAGTATCCTTTCCTAATTTTGCATATTGGAGAGTAAGATTTAACTACTTTTTTTCGGGAAATATGCCAAAATCCAAGGTGCTTCCTTTCGAATGGTATAATACTCCAAATATTCATTTATTGACAATTAAAGACTTCTTTGAATTTTCAAAAATGCACAATATAACAATATTGGAAGGTATTTATACAACAAGAGCAAATATTAGAAAAGGAATCCAATACAGTATTTTTTCTAACTTCTTTGCTGAAGAAGCAATATTTATTATTACTCGTGACAATTAAACTATATTCTTATCGGATAATCTTCTTTAATCTGCCAGCTGTCACGCATAATCAATTCATAACAATAAGCAGACTTTGCAATATACTCCGCATTCCTATTTGCAGAACAATTAGAGATTAAAGCTTCTCTGCTGCAGCCTTTACAAAACCCGTCATATATAATACTAAAACGGTCTACACCTTCTCTGTTAGGGCCTTTAAGTCCGTTAACATCAACAAGCATAGCTCTGGCACTAAAATCTTTGGATTTCCATGTTCTATCACCATATTCATAAAATCCAATAAGTACAGACCCGTCACTAAATGTAGCATTTACACCACAAGACGTATCTCCGCCGCAATCACTTACAACATAATCGGAAGTACTAATATATTTTCTCAGGTAATTATTCCAGAAATCGCCTTCCCATTGTGAATGAGGTGTACCATGTTCAACTTCTGCCAGTTTAATTGCCTGAGCAATAGTCGAATAAATTTTTTTTAATTTAGAAGCGGTTTCTTTTTTTCTGTAATTAGATGTTACAATCGGAACTGTTATTGCAGCAATGATTCCGATAACAACAATAGTAATTAATACTTCTGCAAGGGTAAATGATTTAATTTTTCCGCCACGGGGGGGGGTAGATTTGATGCCTATTTGCCATATTTTCTCTCCTTATTTCCCTTATATTTGCATATTTTATCACTTATTATAGTTTTGTGCAAGATTTTATATTTAATATAAATACTAAAAAGCAGCCTGCTTTATTTAGGCTGCCTTTTAGAGATTTACATTATAATAAGGTATTTTACACTTCTTCCGGAGCTTCTGTTTTTGACTCACTATTTCCCGCATTATCTAAAGCTTTAATATCATTAGCTAAATTATTAACCTCATTAATTTGTTTGCCTTTATAGTAAGAGCCATAGAATGGAATCAACATTTTTAAGGATGCGGCAAGACCTGTTCCTATATTCTTTAATACTCCTGCTTTTTCTTTTTCGGTAATTTCCCCGCCATTCTTTAATTCATCAACAGATTCTCTTGCTTGTTTTAATTCGTTTATGTCTTTTCCTAATTTATAAGTACCGTATATCGGTATGGCATATTGAATTTTTTTGCCGATTCCTTTAAACATTGTTTTAATTTTACCCGGTTCTTTATTATTTTCTTCTTTTTGTTCAGTACCTGAAGCACTATCAAGCTTGTCTTGAACGTATTCAAAATTATCAACGGCTTCACCTACTTTGTAACTGCTGTAAAACGGTACAACAGACACCGCTAAACCTTTTTCGTAATTTTGAGCTTTTGATGATGCGTGTAAACAATTCATTGTAATTTCTGACATAAAAACCTCCATTTTCTTTTTTACAGTATATTTAATTTATTTTTTTACTAAAATTTTTGCAGCACAATTTCCTGATTTTTCAATCAGGTTTATATTTATCTTCCGAAGAATCATAAAATACTTCTAAAAATCCCCCCCCCCGAACAATTTATCGGGGTTGAATGCGTTTATTAAACTATTATTAGAAGCATAAGTCATATTTTATTTATATTTTCCTTTTTACTTTTATTAATATAAAAAAATTAAACGTAAATTTATTGCTTTCAAAAAAATTTAATATTAAGTTTTATTAACATAGATTTATAAAAAATAATCAAAAACAAACATTAATTACATCTGAATAATCCGCCATGATATAATAAATACACAAAGCCGAAATATATATATTAAAAATAGAGGATAAAAATGTTTGAGGACTGTTTTTCGGAGAGAATAAAAAATACTCCGTCATCATTTGTAAGAGAAATATTAAAAGTTATTCAAAATCCCGAAATAATATCTTTTGCAGGCGGACTGCCGAACCCTATTTCATTCCCGCAAGAAGAATTTAAAGCCTCAATGACTCGTATAGCAGATAAATATAAAGATAAACTGTATCAATATTCAACAACCTTAGGACTTGACAGTTTAAGAAATTTTATTGCCGAACGTTATAAAAAAATACATAAAATGGATATAGATATAGGTAATATAATTATTACAACCGGCTCACAGCAAGCACTTGACTTATTGGGTAAAGTATTTGTTAATGAAGGAGATAATGTACTTGTTGAAAAACCGTCATATCTGGGACTGCTTCAAACATTTTGTCTTTATCGTGCAAATTTTATTCCGACAAAGTTAAATAACGACGGTTTGGATATTGATGAACTAAATTACAATCTTGAAAAATATAAGCCAAAACTTGCATATTTAATCCCGAATTTCCAAAATCCGACAGGGTTGACCTACACTAAAGAGAATCGTGAAAAAGTATTTAATTCGGTAAAGGATAAAAATATTTTTATAATACAAGATGACCCCTATGGAGAATTAAGATTCACGGAGGAAGAGAGGATTCCCTATATAGGAATAAATCAATCCGAAAAAAATATATATCTTGGCTCATTTTCAAAAATAATAGCTCCCGGGATGAGGCTTGGATATATAATTGCAAACAAAGAAATCATAAGAATGCTGGAAACGGCAAAACAAGCATCAGATTTACATTCTAACATATTTGCGCAATATCTGACATCTGATTATCTTGAAAATAATGACCTTGATAAACATATTGTAAAAATAAAGAATTTATACAAAATGCAAGCGCAAACAATGGTAGATTCGATGAAAGAATATTTTCCGAGCAATGTAAAATATACAATTCCCAAAGGAGGAATGTTCAGCTGGGCTGAAATTCCAGAAGGAAAATCCGTTTTAAAGCTTTTTGATAAAGCTATAGCAAAGAATGTCGCATTTGTTCCCGGACATCCTTTTTATGTTAACCCCAATCCCGACACGGTTAATACGCTGCGGCTTAATTATACCAATGCGGATTCCAAAACAATAAAAACGGGGATTAAAAGACTTTCTGAGGCAATGGCTGAAATATGATAAAAAATTTTAATAAAATCATACAGGGGATAAAAGATATGAAGCTTCCCCAAACCGAATTCGTAAAATTTATGGAAGATATTCATGACCCGTTTATTGTACTTATAGCTTGTATACTTTCATTAAGAACAAACGATAAAACAACGTATCCCGCTGCAATGAGAATGCTTAAGCTGGGAAAAACCCCGAAAGATTTCCTAAACGTTAAACTTGAAGAATTAGAAAAAGCAATCTATCCTGTCGGATTTTATAAAAATAAAGCAAAACAAATTTTGGATATATCTCATAAACTATATTACGAATATAACAGTGTAGTACCAAAAGATATAGATGAATTGATTAAATTTAAAGGAGTAGGAAGAAAAACAGCCAATTTAGTACAATCTAAAGGGTATTCGCTTCCAAGTATCTGTGTTGATGTACACGTACACAGGATTTCAAACAGGTTAGGGCTTGTAAAAACAAACTCTCCCGAAGAAACCGAATTTGAGTTGAAAAATAATTTACCAAAGAACTCCTGGTCTGATATTAACACATTATTCGTAACTTTAGGTCAAAATATATGTAAACCAATTAACCCTAAATGTCAGGATTGCTCAATCTCTATATATTGTAAGAATAATAAATAACTATAATCTTCTGGGATAATCATTCTTTATCTCCCAGCTGTCATTCATAATTAAATCAAGACAATAAAGATAAGAACTTTTACACTCTTTTAGCAGTTCTTCTCTTGTGTAGTTTGTCTTACTATTATAAACTTCTTTATATACAAGATATCCTCCCAATAAGTGTTTAGGGTTCTCTTTTAAGTTAAGATAAAATCTAAAACGGTCACTGCCTTCTTTATTCGGGTCTTTAAAACCATTAGTATCTACGATAAAATAAAACAAACCAGGTGTTCCGGCATCTGTACCGGAGGTTGATACAGTATCTGAAAGCCCGACAATTTGAGAACCGTCACCAAATTGAATTAAATAATCACAAAATGAAAAATCATTGCTGCTTTCACCGCATGAATGATTATTATTACTTACCTGAAGATACTTACTTAAATATTTATCCCAGAGATACAAAGCACTATATCTGTATTTTTGAACATAATACCCTTCTTGGCTTCCGTTCGACTCGCCCCAAGTATTTCCCCATTCAGAAATGGGTGCACCTTGTTCTATTTCCGCTAGTTTTATTGCCTGCGAGAGGGAAGAGTATACTTTTTTCAATCTTGATGCGGTTTCAGTCCTTTTATGATTCTGCATTACAACGGGAATTGTAATTGCAGCTATAATTCCTATAACAACAAGAGTAATTAATACCTCAGATAAAGTAAATGCAAGCGTTTTTCCGCCACGGGGGGGGGTAGATTTGATGCCTATTTTCCATGTTTTTTCTCCTTTTCTCCTTCATGACTTCTTATTTTAACACTTGTTATAATTTCATGCAAGATTATACAAGGAATAGAATCAACACAAAATACCGCAAAAATTACTTATGCCGGTATTAAGCCCGACAAATCCCAAACTATATAAATGTAAAAGAGGGAGAATAAAATCCCCCTCTTCATCTTAATATTCACTCGTTATTTAATTTTCAACTTTGATTCTGCCGTCTTTTCTGACATCAAACGGCTGTTTTAAAGATTTAATATAATCAATGGTAACGTCACCTTTTTCAAAGTCATATTTTTCGATAATATCCGAATCTTTACGTCTAAGCATTACCAAATCATCACCGCCTTGGAATAGAAATTCATCGTATACGGCAGTATACATTTTATTTGCATCAGGATTATTAACATCTATTTTATGTTTATTATTTTGCTTATCAACAAAATACATATCTTTAAGATTACCTTGAGAATCAACGGTATATGTTAAACCTGATACCTGCATAAAACCGGGTTTGTGGTTTTCGTTTGTAATGGTTTTTGCGCATATTCTAATGGCATCTACAATATCTTTTTCACTGATTTTAACTTTAAGCATTTTATTATTAAACGGGAAAATACTTGTTATATCACGAGCCGTGATAGGGCCTTTATCAACGCTTCCTCTAAAATTAGCGGAATTAACAATTGCTATATCAGCATCAAGCCTTGTCCTTAATGCATCCGCAACAAAATCAGCCCAAGGATTTTCTTCTATCATATAATTTTTCGGAGTAGGATCAGAATAATTCAAAACTCCTATTTGAGGCGATTCTCCCAAAACCTTATCCGCTTCTTTTTCCATCATTGTATTAGAGGAATATATATTTGTATCATTAACATTATTTTGAATATAAGTAATTCTGCCAAGCTCATCAAACTCTAAATTAAGCAGTCCGAAATAGTTTCCGTCCCTTCCCGCCTGAGTGATAACAACGGGTTCTCCCGATGGAGAGTAGAATAGATTTTCATTTTGCTGAACACCTTCAACCAAATCATGCGAGTGTCCGCCAAGAATAACATCTATACCATCAACACTTTGAGCAATATCCTTTTCCGTTTTAAGCCCCGAATGAGATAAAAGTATTATTTTATTAATCCCTTGAGATTTTAATTTTTGTATTTCATCCCTTAGCTCTTGTTTTGTTTGTTCCAAATTATCAACTGTAATACCTTGAAGTTTTTCATCTTTATCTTTAATTCTCTCTTCCAAGTCAATAGGCTGAATACCGATTAACCCGTACATTTCACCGCTTTGAGCTTTTACGGTCATTGAACGCAATACTTCCTTTGACAATTGTGTCTGATTATCGGGGAAATTTAAATTTGTTGCCAAAATTTTTGTTTTTGAATTTTTTAATAAATCAGCACATTTCGATGCCGTTATATCAAATTCATGATTACCAAGAGCATGGGCATCAAATCCCGCAACGTTCAAAAACGTTGCAGCTACGTTGTTTCGTTTTTCGTCAGAACCGATAAAAGTATCTCCGGAACATAATCTTAAAATATCAGCTCCTTTATTTTGAGCATCCACTCCCGCATGAAGTGATGCCGAAACTAATCTTTGCATCTTCGGCACCTGACCGTGAATGTCATTTACATAAAATATACTTGCTTTGGATTTGCCGTTTGGTGTCTTAAACCCCTGAGTTTGACTCACATTGGGATTTTGCCCTGCGGAATTATAATTCGTTGTATAATTATTCAAAATATTCATAGCTTATTCCAGTTTACTCTTTACTAATTCCAAAAAACAAAAATTATTTTTTTGCCGAATTTATAAAAAAACTTTATTTTTATTTACATTTTTTTATATCCTCCAATGTCGTTATTTTTATATTTGAATAATCACCTTCCTGAATATAAACCTCTAACCCTTCCTGTTCAAAAAGTAAAGCATCATCCGTAAAATTGCGGTCTTTGTATTTTTCATGAAGCATCAGTATTTTTGAATACTCAAAAATTTGAGGGGTTTGAGCGTTCCATAACATACTTCTTTGGGGAGTGGATAATATTTTTCCGTCACTATCAGCAATTTTAATCGTATCAATTGTCTTAACAGCAACAATTGCGGCGGATTTTTCTTTTGCTTTTTCAAGACATTTAATTATTATTTCTTTTTTGATAAACGGTCTTGCCCCGTCATGAATGATAACGTACGAACAATTTTTACACTCTTTTAAGGCATTGTATACGGATTCTTGCCTTACACTTCCGCCTTCAACAATCCTTACCTTTTTCATACCTTTAAACAGTTCTTTGAATTGAGCAATGTATTTACTATTAACCGAAACAATAATTTCATCAACAAAATCCAAAGAATCAAAAAGAGAAACGCTATACATTATAATAGGTTTCCCCTCGAGTTTATATAATAATTTATTTTGTCCTCCGAATCTTGATGATGTCCCGCCTGCCGTGATTATTGTACTTATCATTATTTACTTTCCTTAAAATGGTCGAATGAGTTTTCTTCAAATATATGTTTTGTTATTATTTCCGTTTTATCCGAGTCTTTAATAATAACGGAAGGATTATTATCTTTATTTAAGACTTTTCCGATGCACGTAAATCCTGTCAAATCAAGATTTTGTATATTATTTTCACTTATACACATAACAAGTTCATAATCCTCTGCACCCCATTTAACAAAATTCTTGTAATCCAAATTGTTATATTTACAAAAAGATATTAACTCATTATCAACAGGAACTTTATTAATATCAATTTCAAGACTGTGCAAGGATTCCTGAGAAATTCTGAAAAGAGCATCGGCTAACCCGTCAGAAGCATCTATCATTGTAATATTTTCAGTAATATTTTCAGCGAGATACAGAGCTTCATTAACTTTTATTGACGGATTTAAGTGTGATTTTTTGAGTTTATCATTAATAAATAAATAATTTTTTAGTGCATAAAATGCGGCGCCGCTTGAACCGAAATTGCCTGTTACATATATTAAATCGCCTTTTTTTGCATAACCTCTTGATGCAAAATATTTACTTATTTTCTTGCCTACAGCGCAAACGGAAATCATAATTTTATCCGGAGAACCCGTAATATCACCTCCGGAAACCTTAATATTATATTCCTTGCATATATCATTAACGCCCTTATAAAATTCTCTGATAAAATCATCTTTAACATAATAAGGAAGCGAAAGAGAGATACTGACATATAAAGGCTTAGCCAAATTAGCAGCCAAATCCGAAAGGTTAACCTTTAATGCTTTTGTTGCAAGTGTATAAGCATCAATGGTATACATAGAGAAATGAACATCTTCAACTAAAGTATCCTGAGTAATAAACACTCCCAAATCTTCGAGATAAGCACAATCATCACCCAGTAATGAAATATCATCAAGCTGATTTTTAATTATACTTAAAAATTCAAGTTCTCTCATAAAAAAATTTTATCACTAAAATAAAAAAATTTAATAATGTAAAATCTGTTTAAAATTACTTTTAAATAATTAATGAGCATGTACAATAAATAAGGGAAGGCAACGCAAACTAATAAAGTATCAAAGCGAGGAACAAATGATAGAATTAAACTATCGAAACGTTAAAAGCGAAATTATCGGAGAAGAAAACGGATTAAATATTGAAGAAGAATTTAATAATTATAAAGATACGATACATCAAATAATAGCCGATTTAAATTCAAATAAAGATAAGCCCGGACAAAATCTACAATGGATGAATCTGGGATATAACGAGGAAACAATATGGTATGTAAAAGAATATGCAGCCATGGTCGAGAATCGTTTTGATAACGTACTAATATTAGGGCTTGGAGGCTCGGAATTAGGCGGTCAAGCAGTATGTGAAGCTCTTTTGCCTCCTTACTGGAATTTTTTATCAAAAGAGCAAAGAAACAATTACCCCAGAATATTTTTCCTTGATAATATAGACCCTGACCAAATGAATTCATTATTGAATATTCTTGATTTAAAGAAAACACTTGTAAATGTTATCACAAAATCAGGTTCAACCGCAGAGGTTATGGCTCAATATATGATACTAAAAGACAGGATGGAAAAAGAACTTTGTGATGATTACAGAAAAAACGTAATAGCTACAACAGATAAAAACGTAGGGATTTTAAAACAGCTTTCAGACCAAGAGGGATATAAAACATTTTTTATTCCCGATGATGTTGCAGGCAGATTTTCGGTATTTTCCGCAGTAGGGTTATTACCTTTCAGTTTGGTTGGAATTAATATTGACGAAATAACCCAAGGCATAAAAGATATGGATTTAGCATTAAAAAATACCGATATTAACTATAATATAGCGGCGCAAAATGCATTAATTCATTATCTTATGAATACTAAAAAAGGTAAAAATATATCTGTAATGATGCCATACTCAAGCAGATTAAGGTATATTGCAGACTGGTATTGCCAATTATGGGCAGAATCATTAGGTAAACAAAAAGATAAAAACAATAACACCGTGAATACGGGACAAACCCCCATAAAAGCAATAGGAGTTACAGACCAGCACTCACAAATACAGCTTTATAACGAAGGCCCGAATGACAAAATAATTAACTTCTTAAGAGTAAAAGAATTTGATACAAACCTTGAAATTCCTAATATATTTGAATATACGGGCATAAGCTATCTTGGCGGAAAAACAATAAACAAACTTTTAAATGCGGAAGCTGAATCAACAATGGCATCATTAATAGACTATAAACGTCCTAATGTAACAATAAGCATTCCGAAAATTACTCCGTATTATATGGGGCAGTTATTATATATGTTTGAGGTTCAAACGGCAATTACAGGCGCATTATACAATATCGATGCATATGACCAGCCCGGAGTTGAACAATCCAAAAATTATACATATGCTCTGATGGGACGTGTGGGATATGAAGATTCCGCAAACGAATTAAAGCAAAAACTTTCGGATACAATAATTATTTAACTTTTTAATTTCCATATGATAAAATAAAAGAATGGAAAGAAAAACGGAAAAAGTCTTGGGATATGATGTTGATTTAACTACACTCTCCGGTGCGGTTGATTATATAATGGGCAAGATAATGAATAAAGAAGGGATGCAGATAGTAACAATAAATCCGGAAATAATTCAACTTGCATCAAAAAATTCAACATATTCAAGAATATTAAGGCATGCGGATTTTGTTATACCTGACGGTTCGGGAATAAAATTAGCATTAAAATTAAAAGGTATTGAGCAGGAACAAATTCCGGGTATTGATTTAGCACTGGAGGTAATTCGCTCCTGTTCCGAAATGAAATATTCAATAGCATTAATAGGCGCTAAAGAAGAAATTCTTCAAACAACAGCAAAAAGACTAAAAAATGAATTTAGAGGTATAAATATTTGCTATATGAGAAACGGTTATTTTATGCCCGATAAGGAGGAAGAAATAATATACGCTCTAAAAGAAGCAGAGCCTGATTTTGTTTTGGTCGCAATGGGTATACCGAAACAGGAAATATTTATAAATAAATGTAAAAATGTAATAAACAATGCAGCTTTTATAGGTGTCGGCGGTTCTTTCGACGTATGGGCAGGAGCTGTGCAAAGAGCGCCGGAATTTTTCAGGATAATGGGATGTGAATGGCTGTTCAGAACGTTTAAACAACCCGAAAGATTAAAAAGAATATATAATACTTTGCCAGTGTTTTTAATTAGGGCTATAATAGACTCAATAAGGACTAACAGTATTTTCAGAAAAAGGGGAAAAAATGATTAATCAAATTTCCGAATCTGACATAAAAGAACTTGAAACAATCTCAAAGAAACTAAGAAGAGAAGTTTTGATAATGATTCATAATGCAAACTCCGGACATCCGGGCGGTTCACTTTCCTCGATAGACATATTAAACGTACTTTTCAACAAATTTTTAAAAAAATATCCGGAAGGGAAAAAGAATCCCGATTATAATAAAAGGGACAGATTCATTTTATCAAAAGGACATGCAAGTGCGGCATTATATGCAGTAATGGCACACTGCGGATACTTTAGGGAAGAAGAATTATTAACCTTCAGAAAACTGGGTTCAAGACTTCAAGGACATCCCAGCAGCGTGAAGATGGAAGAAATAGAAGTATCTACCGGTTCATTAGGACAGGGGCTTTCAATAGGCTGCGGAGTTGCATTAGGGTTAAGACTTGACGGATTAAAAAGTAAAGTATATGTATTTATGGGTGACGGTGAAACAGAAGAAGGCAGTGTTTGGGAAGCTGTAATGAATGCAGCCCATAATAAACTTAACAATATTATTGCATTTGTAGACAGAAATAGACTTCAAATAGACGGTTCAACCGAATCCGTAAAATCCATAGGGAATATAAAATTAAAATTTGAAGCATTCGGCTGGAATACTATTGAAATAGACGGTCACAATTTTAAAGAAATATATAAAGCTATAGAATCGGCACAAAACAGTGAAAAACCGACAGTAATAATTGCGGATACAATAAAGGGCAAGGGCGTTTCCTTTATGGAAAACAACCCGAATTGGCACGGTAAAGCCCCAAATAAAGAAGAATTGGAGCAAGCGTTAGAAGAGTTAAAATAGGCGGCAAATAATGGAAAGAGTATGTAAATCAGTAAGAAGCGTATACGGAAATACATTGGCTGAACTTGGAAAAGCCAATAAAAATATAGTTGTATTGGATGCGGATTTATCCTGCTCTACCCAAACAAAAATTTTTGCTAAAGAGTTTCCCGAAAGATTCTTTAATGTCGGTATAGCCGAACAGGATTTAATGACAACGGCTGCAGGTCTGGCATGCACGGGGAAAATACCTTTTGTTTCTACATTTGCAATGTTTGCTTCGGGAAGAGCATGGGAGCAGATAAGAAATACAATATGCTATTCAAACTTAAATGTAAAAATAGCTGCAACCCACGGAGGAATTACGGTAGGAGAGGACGGCGCAAGTCATCAGGCACTTGAAGATATTTCTTTAATGAGAAGTATTCCTAATATGACTGTAATTGTACCCGCAGATTCAACCGAAACAAAGCAAGCCATTGAATATGCGGCATCACATTACGGGCCTGTGTACATAAGAATCGCAAGAACAAGCCTTCCCGATATTTTTGATGCTTCATATAAATTTACTCCGTCAAAAGCAACCGTAATAAAAGAAGGAAAAGATATTTCGATACTAACTAACGGTGAAACTTTAATTGAAGTGCTCGATTGTGTTAAAATGTTAGAAGATAAAGGTATTAATGCCGAAGTGGTTAATATTCCGGTCGTAAAACCTTTGGATAAAGATACCGTTATAGCATCGGCAAAAAAGACAAAAAGAGTTGTAACAGTTGAAAATCATTCAATTATCGGAGGTTTGGGCAGCGCAGTATGCGAGGTATTGAGCGAAAACTATCCGGTAAAAGTTACAAGAATAGGAACAAATGATGAATTCGGGCAATCCGGTTCCGCAAAAGAATTAATGGAGTTCTACGGTTTAACATCAAATAAACTTGCAGATAAAATAATAGGGATTTTAAAATGATACAATTAAGAAATGTATATAAAAAATATAAAGATAATTATGCGCTCCAAAATATAAATTTAGATATAATGTCAAGTGAATTTGTATTTTTAACCGGCCCGTCAGGCGCTGGTAAATCAACATTAATGAAACTGTTATACAGAGAAGAAACTCCCACATCGGGAACTGTTATGATAGGCAACATAAATATAGCAAAATTACCTAACGACAGAGTACCTAATATAAGAAGATGTATGGGAATAGTATTTCAGGATTATAAATTACTTCCGAATATCAGCGTATACGATAATATTGCATACGTAATAAGAACACTTGGAATGAGAACAAAAGACATTCAAGACAGAGTAACGGGAGCATTAAAAGTAGTAGGGTTATTAAACAGAATGAACGCTAAACCGTCGGAACTGTCAGGAGGCGAGCAGCAAAGAGTAAGTATAGCCCGTGCAATAGTTAACGGCCCTCCGCTTTTAATAGCTGATGAACCTACAGGTAATCTTGACCCTAAAACTTCAATGGAAATTATGCAAATACTTGAACAGATAAACAACAAAGGTATTACCGTAATAGTTTCAACTCATGACAAAGATATTGTCGATTATTTCAGAAAACGTGTAATATCAATGGAACAAGGACAAATTATCAGAGACGTACAAGCAGGTACTTATGAATAGAAAACGAATAATAAAAGATACGGTAAAAAAACACATCCCGCAAAGACATTTATCTTCAATAAGAATAATGTACAGAATATGTATGGAAACAATATACGGGATAAAGCGTACAGGATTAATAAATATAGCGATAGTTGCGGCTATGGCGGCTATTTTATCCATTTTCGGAGCTTTATTCAGAACAAGTTTTTCTCTTACATCATTTGTTGATAAATTAGGTGATGCATTTGAAATATCAGTATATTTAAAACCTACAGCCGAACCAGATTATATTTCGGCAAGACTGAAAGAAATTGACCATGTCAAAAAAATAACAATAATAACTAAACAGCAGGCATGGGAAGAAATGAATAAAGATATAGATGTTTCGGGACTTGAAAACCCGCTTCCCGATACTTTGCATGTTACGATTGACGACCCTTCAAATATTTCGGAAGTTTGTGAAAGCATTAAAAAAGTTTCGGGAATTGAAAATATTTCATATGCACAGGAAATTGCAAAAAAACTGCAAACATTAACAAATGTTTTTAATACAGTAACGATAATTGTACTCTTTGCTGTTGCAATGTTAACTATAATCATTATTAATTGTACAATTCAGCTTGTAATTCAATCAAGAAAAGAAGAAATAGAAATAATGAGATTAATGGGAGTAAGCAACTGGTATATAAAAATTCCGTTAATACTTCAAGGAGCAATATACGGATTTTTAGGCGCAATTATTTCACTCTTGCCTTTAAACACGGTTCAAAACGGATTATATAAGCTGCATGACTTCTTTAATGTTCCGCCCTCTGAATTTGCTATGCATATCGTTGTATTCTGCTTATTTATTATGGCAATATTCTTTAGTGCAGGCGGAAGTATGCTATCCATAAAAAAACATCTTCAAGTATAAAAAAGACCCGAGAAATATTTATCTCGGGTCTTTTTTAATTTTCACTCGGGAAAAAACCGATTTTAGAATGTTTTATATCTTCCGAGGGAAGAAAATCTTTAGGATTCGGTTTTACTTCACCCGTCTTTTTAATAGCCTGAAGAAAATCATTTTCTTCAATCATTGAACGGTTTCTTTTTCTTGCAATATTTGCCGCATCTTGAGTAATCTTACATACCGAATCATTAGAATATCCTCTTAGTTCTTTAGATATCCTTTTTAAAGCTTCTTCATCTTCCAGTAAAGTTTTACCCTTTGTGATTCTGCCTAAATTTTTCTTAATAAGACTTTCAATTAATTCTTGATTCGGAACTCCGATTGCCTTTTTTGCCGTAATTCTTCTTACAACTGCAGGATCAAGCATATTATACTTATTTGTTGCGCCAATAACAAATACATTTGATTCTTCCGCTTTATCCAGACATTGAAGCAGTGTACCTATCATTTTTAAATCTTCACTGTTTACATTGTCTTTCCTGTTAAAAGCCACAGTATCTATTTCATCCATAAATAATAAAATAGGTTTATTTGTATCTTTAGCAATCTTTATTGCCTCATCAAATGCTTTAGATAAATTTTTTGATGTCCTGTTAATATAAGCCGAGCCGAATTTTGAAACATCCAATAAATACAACGGAACACCCGCCTCTTGAGCTAATGCTTTTGAAATATACGTTTTTCCGCATCCCGGAGGCCCATATAAAAGAATACCTCTCGGTGTTGTTATTCCATATTCATTCAAATCCTCTTTCACAGTTTCAGGAGATTTTATAGCTTTTAATATTCCGTCATTTAAAACTTCTTTAACATCATCAAGCCCGACAACATCTTCAAATCCTTTTGGTGAATTTGGTGTCGGTTCATATTTTTGAAGCAGACTTCCTTTTGTAGTTTTACTTCCGGCTTTTGTATTTGATGTCCTATGAACTGAGTTATCATCTTCATCCAATTCATCTTCATCTATATCTTCATCATCTGCATTACTCTTTTTGTTGTAATCTTTGTAATCTTTTTCATCATCCGGGTCATTATAATAAGCATAATTATCCGCACCTCCGGTTTTTTCCAACGGCTCAACGTAACTCGTATGCATCATTATTCCGTCTAATAATAAATTGCGCCAATTATAACTATTTAAAGTGGGTTTGTCTTTATCGTCCAATCTTCTGATTGTTTCATCCGCAAAATCATCTGAATAATAATCATGAATTCTGTTTGCATAATCTAATTTTTTATTATCCACAAACATTATTGATACATACTCACAAAGCATAGATTTTAAAGCCACGAATATATCGGATAAATCAGCAAAAGTTGACGGATTACTTACCTCTTTTCCGTTATTTTCCATCTTCCTTAAAGAATCTTCAATTGTGTTACATTGGGAATTAAGTTTTAACATTGCTTTTGCAAAATCTTTATCCTTGATTTTGAATAGCTCAGTTTTTAATTCTCTATCTAATTTTTTGTCATATCCAAAACTCACTTTATTTGTATAATTATTTGAAATTCTCACAATATTCTCCTTTTTACATAAATATTAAATACAAATAAAAATTTTTTTGCCAAAAATTTTTTGTAAAAAATAAATTTACTTGTAGAAAGATACATATTTATGTTAGTATTGTAATAAATAAAAGGAGAAGTGGCCGAGTAGGTTTAAGGCGGCACCCTGCTAAGGTGTTGTGTGGAGTAATCTGCACCGTGGGTTCGAATCCCACCTTCTCCGTTTTTTGTGTCAATTATTTATTGTAATTATATTATTTGATATGTGTGTTTTTATGCATAAGTGCTAATAAAAAAGGAGATAGAATTTCTACCCCTTCATTATATTATTTTGTTAGACATGAATGCTATGGAGAAATGGGATGGAATGGTGAAGATTCATAATTTATGCGGATAATCACTTTTAATCTCCCACCCGTCATTCATTATTAAAGCTGCACAATAATTTGCGTATTTTTTACAATCAGATAAAAGTTCTTCTCTTGTCGGAGGCGTAAGCTGCCTTAAAAGGTTTTCACTTTTTGCAGGCTCAAACGGTTTGGCATTTGGAAAGTCTTTTGGTACATGAATACCCCTGTTCAGACAAAATTTAAATCTATCTCTTCCAGCTTCATTCGGACCTTTTAATCCGTTAATATCTACCTCAAACCCGCTGGCATAACCACAAGTTCCCAAATATGATATTGCAGTACCGTCATTAAATGTATATAATATACCTTTTGAATCAAAACCTGCATCATATGTTACTTCCGTTGTCGGCAGGTATTTTGATATATAATTAAACCAAATATTATCAGAATTATAAAACCTATTATTTTTATTTTTCCATTGTAGTGAAGGGATACCTTCTTCAACCTCGGCGAGCTTTATAGCTTGAGATATTGCGGAATATGCTTTCTTTAATTTAGCTGCCGTTTCTACTCTTTTATGATATTGGATTAAGACAGGAACGGTTAGTCCCGCTATAATTCCTATAATGACAAGTGTTATTAATACTTCTGATAAAGTAAACCCCTTTTTCATACTCTTCTTCACTTTCTTTAATATATTTAAATGATATAGTTTAATTATACATTAATTAGTATACTTGTCAATTTAAAAATAAAGTCATTTATTAATTATTTAATTAATAAATATAATTTTAAATAAATTATCGGAGTAAAAAATGATTATAAATGACTTAAAGAAAGTACTGTTGGATGTAAATATAAGTTTAACCGAACTTGCGCAGGCATTATCCAAACGATTAAATAAACCATATTCAATGCAGAATTTATCAAATAAATTAAGACATGAAACAATAACATACAAAGATATGCTGATAATAGCCGATATATTAGGATATGAAATAAAATTTATACCAAAAGAAAAAACTAATTTTTAAGCATACAGCATTTTTTATATTTTTTACCGCTGCCGCACGGACAAGGGTCATTTCTACCCACTTTTGAATAATCAATATTGGTTTTTTCTTTCAGTTCTTCATTTTGCTGAACTTTATTCATCATTTGTTCAAAAATTTTCGAAGAATAAAGAACGCTGGAAGATGAAAATATTTTTTTCTCCAAGAAATCCGACTTATAAAACTTTAATAATTCATCTAAAGTGTAAGACGTTGAAAGAATTTCATTTACTCTGTCAAGGAAGTCAGGATATTTTGAAGCTAATCTTTTAATAATATTTGCGGGGACTTTATCATTTTCGAGAAAGTTTTTAATACAATCTTTATACCCTTGCACCGTTTTATAATCGGCGGTTTCAAAAATTTTACAAAGTGTTTGATAGAAAGGAAGAACAAATAATCCAAGTTCTTTATCATAGATTATACCAATATCATAGGTTGAAGAATGGGAAGAAAATCCTTCCATGGATTTTTCCATAAAATCGCTATACGAATTTTGGAAATCCGACACAGTAAAGAATCTGTTATTTTCAACCTGATGAATATTTTTTTCTATTTCGGATTTATCAGGCAAAATACCGTCCTCACAATAGGCATTAAATAAATTTATTAAATTATCGGCATATTGATTTGTGGTAATAATTTCATCTCCGTTAAAGCATTCGATGAATTTATTGCCTAAATCCGCAACTAATTTTTCAATTTGAGCCTTTTTACGAGGATTTTGCTCATAAACAACTTCAGGTTTTTCAATAATTTTTGCTATCGCATATTTATATATTTCGTCTTTATTAATACTTGAAACAACATTAGATATTTCAAGCAGATAATATTCATCCTTCATCGGGAAAATTCTGCATATTAAAAATTGGGCCGGAGTAATACCCCTAAAATTATTCATTTTAACGAGAGATAATATTTTATACATCCTCTCATTAATTATATTATACAGTTCAAATCCGTTACTTAATACCCGTTTTACTTCAAAGACGGAAGAAAATGATTTGGAGAGTGCGGATAAAATTTCGATTTCACTATCTTGTAAGTCAGTATTTTTTTCTTTATACAGTTGAATAATGGATTTTCTCTCCGGAGTGAGCCTTCTTTCGAAAATATACGGTATGAGCAGAGCATTAACCCTGTTACTATCCGGATTTTTAACGGATAATGCACTTAAATATTCATTAAAATCCTGTTTGATTTCATCATCCGATAATACAAAATTCATAATTTTGGTAACTGTATCTGAAATAAAAGCTAATTTTTCAATAACTGACATTTCTATCCCCTTTTTATTTTAACGACAGCACTATGTCTTGCCGTAACACCTTTTTCTTTTCTATATGAAAAAAATATATCAGACATGCAGAATGTGCAATAGTCACAAATATCTATATTTTTTATCCCCGTATTCTCCAATTGGTATTTGTTCAATAATTTTAAATCAATATAATACTTATCACCTTTTTTTGTATAAACGTCATAAGAATCTGAGTTAACAAGCTGAGAAAAAACATCTTCATTTGTTTCAAAACAACATTTACCTATAGCCGGGCCAATCAATGCAATAATATTTTCAGGTTTAATATTGAAATCTTTCTGCATTTTTAGGGATGTTTTCTTTGCAATATTTTTAGCGGTACCACGCCAGCCGGCATGTATTACGGCTGCTATATTATCTTTTTTACTATAAAGAATTACAGGAGTGCAGTCTGCATAATTTAAAACCATAATACTATCAGGATTTGAAGATATTAATGCATCAGTATTATCATAAAAACTTTTATCTTCTTTTACTGTTTCAATATTATCAGAATGAATCTGTTTAGCGGTAATAAAGCCCTTGGCTGATAATTTATCAAGTAAGAATTGTCTGTTTGTGTTTGCTTCCTCTTTTAAATCCATTCTGTCAGCACAAGTAAGAACAAACTCTCTTGTTGTGAAGAAGCAATCATAATCACTTAATAAAGAAGATTTAAGTATTTTTTTTCCGTAAAAATTATCAAAATAAAACATTAATTTTCAACCGTGTTAAATATTCTGTCACCCGCATCACCAAGTCCCGGTCTGATATATCCGGAATCATTCAAACAATTATCAATACTTGCCGTGATTATTTTAACATCAGGATATATATCATAGAGTTTTTTCAGCCCTTCAGGCGCACTGATTAAGCTGACAAATCTTATATTTTTTTGAGGAACTTTTTTATTCACAAAAAGTTTAATGGCATCAATGGCGGAATTACCTGTTGCAAGCATAGGATCAAGAATCAGAATAATTTTTTTCTCGGGGTTATCAAATTCAACAGGAATTTTATTATAATACCATATAGGAGTCAGAGTATCTTCATCTCTATACATGCCGATGTGCCTTACTGTAGCAAAAGGCATAATATCATTTGCTATATCTGAGAATATAAGCCCTGCTCTAAGTATCGGAGCAATAATAACTTCATTATCAGATTTAAGAACATTGCATTTGCAGGATTCCAAGGGAGTATTAACATCTTTTTCTTCAAGTTCCAAATCTTCGGTTGCCTTGTAAAACAATAAATAAGTTATACGCTTAACAGCGCTTCTGAATACTTCCGCAGTAGTATTTTTATCTCTTATAATGCTTAAGTTGTGACAACACAAAGGATGATTTACAACAAACACATTTTTATAATTATTCATTTGTTTTTTCCTTATCTTTTTTCATAATTCCATTATTTTCAAGCCGGAATTTTGTATCTTTTGTAAGTTTTTCAATAATAACCGTTTGAAAAGTATTTATTTCACCTGTTTTTGAAGAAAAATCCTTAACAAGAGCACTTTGTTTTAAATACTCTTTTTTATTAAGTAAATCGGCAGATTTTATAGTCCTTCCGATACCGCCGTATATATCAATTAAAACATTAGCGACAAGAGTCTGACCATCCCATAAATCTTTAACCCTGTATGAATTAACGGGAAGAATAACATCTCTGTCTTGAGAAATAATGGTATCATCCTGCATCAATTCTAAAGATGTTGAACCGCCCAGCCCGTAAAATTCAATTATTGCGGAAGTTTTCTTCGGAAGTTTAACCCCTTTTTTATTTACTATAAATGAAACAAATACTTTATTATCAAATATTTTAACATCTTTAATATAGCCTATATTAATGCCCATAAGCCGAACAGGCGAACCGTTTATAAGTCCTCCGGCATCATTCACAAAAATATAGTACATGTTTTGTGTTTCACTCTCTATTTTTGTTTTATAGATAAAAAAGAATAACGAACCTAATACAATGAGAGTCCAAACAATTATTTCAATAAGCCAAATATATTTTCTTTTCATTCTAATATTATAAAACAAATTAGCAAGTTTACAAACTTTGATTATTATTTAACTTATCCGTAAATATTAAACCTAAAATACCAAATATAATGAAAAGGCAAGCGGTAACATGAGCAATATGAAGATTATAAATATTTAAAACACTGTCTAACCTTACGGATTCAACAATAATTCTTACTACAGAATATAAAATCATATAACTAAAAAATATAAACCCGTCTTTTCTTTTACTATATTTTGTCAAAATCAAATACAAAATAATAAAAACAAGAATATTTAATAAAGATTCATACAAAAATGCAGGATGAAAGTATTCAAACGATTTATAATCAACAGGTCTTGAAGCATAGGGGATATAGAGTTTCCATGGTATATAAGCAGGCAATCCGAAGGCTTCCGAGTTAAAGAAATTCCCCCATCTGCCCACAGCCTGACCTATAATAAGCCCGAAAGAAAATAAATCAGCATATCTGAGAAAGTTAAGATTATTAGCTTTTGTATAAAAATATCCTGCAATTATACCCCCAAGAACAGCACCCTGTATTGATATCCCCCCGTTCCATATTGCTGGTATTTCTAACGGATTTTTTGAAAAATAACTAAAATCCAGTATAACATAATACAATCTTGCAAAAATTATTCCGAAAACAATCAATATAAAAGATATATCAAAGACAGAATCCATTGGAATATCTTTAAAGTATTTATTTTTAACAAAACAAATAACAACAATAGAAATGAGAATAGCCAAAGCCATAATGATTCCGTAGAAATGTATATCTAAAGAACCTATACTAAAAGCTATTGCACCCGGAGATTTAAACATAATTAACTCTGCGCTGAATCCTTATTCAGTGCATCCTCAGATGAAGTATTTTCAGCATTTTCAATGCTTTCAGTAAATTCCTTAATTTTGGTATTCAACTCATTGATTTTACTGTTAATACTTTCTTCTTCTTTTGAATTAGGATTTTTAGCAAGGTATTGATTATATGCTTCAACTGCTTCTAATGCCTTATCATTAAATTCCATCATTAGTTCTTTTGATGGCGTATTTTCATTATAATCAGCATCTTCATCTTCAAGTACTTTGTAAGCCAAAGACTCCTTAGCCACCGCAATGGTATAATAAGAATCAATAAATTCGGGGTTTAAAGTAATAACTTTATCAAGTTCATCTATTGCATTCTGATATTCACCTATACTGTTATAAGCAACGGCTAAATTATAATGGGTTTGATAAATATCATTGTCTAAATCAAGACTTGATTTTAATCTGCATATTGCAGTTTGAGCATCCCCTTTGTCCATATAATTAACAGCTTTATTATTTAACTCTTGTATTGCCAGATTATTTATACATGCCGTAGACATGACCGAAATAAATAATATGGTTAACAGTAATAAAATTTTTTTCATAAAAAGGTCCCTAAGATTATTTTTAAACAGACTCCCTGAGTTCAAATTAAGAACTTACTTAACTTGTTTGAAGCATTAATGCACTCTGATGAATAATTAATGCATCCCCATCTTTGATGTAAATACTATAAACGGAATTTAAAAATTTTGCAATATTTTTAAAATAGTATACAATATTTGGAGGATAAGAAAAAAAGAGACAAACATGACAGAATCAGAAAAAATAGTATCACTAAAAAGTGCCAGAAAAAAGAATAAAGAAACTAAGCCGGAGGAAACAAAATCCCCCGAACCGGTTATATGCAGTTTTTGCGGCAGACCGAATACGCAAGTTGCTAAAATGGTTCAAGGTCCCGGAGTAAATATTTGTTCCGAATGCACTATGATTGCTGTCCAGTATCTTATATTAGAAGATAAACTTCCTTCAGGTGAAGCTCAGCGAATATTGGATATATTCTGGAGTAAACTTAATAAATGACAATATTTTCCAAACTCCAAATACGGGCAAAAGTATTGAATTGTATTTCAATGCTTAGTAGTATATCGGATAAATCACAAATTAACGATATAATTAACGAGCTGTCTGAAATAGATGACAGAAATACAATAGCGGATGTTATACTTAAAGAACATCCCAGATTAACAGAAACGGAATATACATACTGTGCTTTTATTTTAAAGCAGTTAGTTCCGCTCAATTATGTTAATGAAAAGTTAATGGAATATATAAAATCACCAATACTAAGTGATGAATTAAAGTATAAATATGCCGAAATCCTGAAGCTTCTTGATTTAAAAGAAAGTATGAAAGACCTTCCGGTTTATTTTAATAATCCCGAAGAAATAATAGATATTGAAACAAAGAAGCTATTGGAGAGAGCAACATTTAATCCTGAAACAATGCTTGATTTTCTTGATTTTATTTCAAATGTTTCGGATAACGATGCATATCTTTTGTTAGACTCATTAAGCAAAGACTATTTTGGGGATAACCTTGTAAACATAATCTATCCGATTTTATATTCGGATTTTAATACCAAGATAAAAAAAGAAGTAATAAAAATCATTTCAGAATCTAAATCATCATTAGGTTTAAAGCCTTTAGAATACCTTTTAAAAACAACAGATAATGACGAAATAAAAAATTTGTGCGAAATCGGATTAAAGAAATTAAAATTTGCGGGAGCATCGGAAGATAAGGCTAATCTGTATTTTAATAACATAATAAAAGACTACGAGCCTTCGGGATTTTATACTACAATCCCCGACGGGTCAGGCAGTCAGGCAATATTAATTACAAGGGTTAATAAAGAAGAAAGATATCTTCTCTTAGCAATTGTTATTAATGACAAAACGGGAATTACCGATTGTTTCGGATTTTACAATATTTCGCAAAGTGAAGTAATGAAAGTAATAACAAAATTCTATAAATCGGAAGGGAATTATAATATACCTCAAAACTATGCGAAATCTAAAATTACGGAAGCAATAAATAAAACAATCAGTAATAAATCCGTATTCCCGTATGAATTTATATGCTGGTCTACAATGCTGCATGACATAAAAGAGTTAGATTATACATTAAAAGAATACGTTAATAATAATTGTGAAATAAAAAATATCTCTGATAATGATGCGGCGGAACTATTAACGGAAAAATACACCCTAAGATGGTTTATAACTCCTGAAGATAATGAAGGCATTAAATATATAACATCTCAAATTTATGAAAACCCCGCAAGTGATATAAAAGATATTAATAATATCATATTATCTCATATAAACGACGTTTTTAGTCATGATGAAGTTTTAAAATGGAAAGAAAAATTATATAATTTAATTTATATATTAAAAATCAATTCGTATGACAATGAAGCGGATAAATTCCTTTCAATAGTACAGAGCGAAAATTTATTCAATTTATTTAAGACAATAATTATACAAAAAAGTATATTCTGCCATTTTGTAAAAATAAATGAGAATATAAAAGATATGAAAAAAAGCACAAACATATTTACAAGAAGAAATTCAAACGAAAGTAAATATGATTCAAATATAATACGGGAAATAATTGACACATTAACAAGAAACTGGATAAATGGATAAAGTTATAGGATTAGATATAGGGAAAAAAAGAATAGGAATAGCAATAAGCGACATTATGGGATTAATAGCACATCCCGTAGAAACTATATCCAGAGAGCCTGAAGAGTCAGCGATTGAAAAAATCAAACAACTTTGTAAAGATAACGGAGTAAAAAAGATTGTAGCCGGACTGCCTAAAAATATGAATAATACGATAGGAGAACAGGCGCAAGACTGCATAAAATTTACGGAAAAATTAAAAAATGAATATGAAATAATATATGAAGATGAAAGGCTTACAAGCCGTCAAGCTGAATATATACTTGCACAAACAGGAAGAAAATATACAAAAAATAAACAACTGGTAGATTTAAAAAGTGCCTGCATCATACTGCAGCAATATTTAGACAGAAAGTGAGAAATACATGGCAGAGAAAGAAGAAATTATTGAAACTTTTGATGAAGAAGGAAATAAAGTATCCTTTGAACTTATTGATATAGTAACTGTCGATGACATTGAATATGCTCTTTTAATCCCGCAGGAAAAAGATGAAGATATCGAAGAAGGTGAAATACTTGTAATGCGGCTTAAAAAAGACGGTGATGAGTATACTTTTGAAGTCATTGAAGACGATGAAGAATTTAACAAAATAGCTCAATACATTGAAGAGCTTGAAGATGAAACTGAAGATTAAATACTATTACAAATTATTAAACTATTATTCCTTTTCTTCTTTTAGTAATAAAATATATTACTAAGAGAGGTATACAATTACATGAAAGATTTAAGAATAAAAATATCCGGAACATCCGGGCAGGGGATAATAAGCTCAGGTGATATATTATCATATGCGACTGCAAGAAAAGGATATTACGTAACCACTTATAGAGCGTTCCCCTCAGAAATTAGAGGTGACGGAAAATGTTATTATACGCTTAGAATCAGTGAACATAAAGCACTTACCGCTACCGGAGAAACTGACGTTTTAGTTTGTCTTGATGAAGATACTATATATGAGTGTTTAAGTGAATTAAAGCAAAATTCAATACTAATATATGATTCTGATTTAGTAAGCGAATTAAAAGAAACAAGGGATGACATAATAAAATATGCAATACCTCTAAAAACCATAGCAAAGAATATCGGTTCCGAACGCTCAAGGAATATGGTGGCTTTGGGTATTGTTGTAGGTCTTATCCAAAATTTACATTTAGAAGAGCAAATATTAAAAGATATAGAATTAAGATACAAAAGTAAATCTCAAGAAGTAATAGATGCCAATAAAAAAGCGCTTAATGCAGGGTTTGAATATGTAAAAAGCACTCTGAAAAGAATTGACGATTACGACAAAGTTCAAATGGCATCAACGGGTGCTAAGTTAATAATGTCGGGTAATGAAGCAATAGGGCTTGCGGCATTGGTATCAGGATGCAGATTCTTTGCGGGCTACCCTATAACCCCCGCAACTGAAATAATGGAATGGCTGGCAAAAGAGCTTCCGAAGTTCGGAGGCAAAATGGTGCAGTGCGAAGATGAAATTGCCGCAATTAACTATGCACTCGGGGCATCATATTCAGGCGTAAAAGCAATGACGGCAACCTCAGGGCCGGGATTTTCACTTATGCAAGAAGCCCTCGGATTGGCTTCTATGGCTGAAATACCCATAGTTATAGCCGATGTTCAAAGATGCGGGCCAAGCACGGGAGTTCCGACTAAAACAGAACAAAGCGATTTATTTGCCGCAATGTACGGAACACATGGCGACTGTCCCAAAATAGTATTAGCACCAATGAATGTTGCCGACTGTTTTTATCAAACAATTAACGCATTTAATTTTGCCGAACAATATCAAGTACCTGTTATAGTACTTTCGGATGCTTCATTAGGTCCGAGAAGAGAATGCGTGGATTTAATTGATTTAGATAAATTAAACATCATAAACAGACAAAAACCAGTTTTAAAAGAGGGAGATACATATAACAGATATGAAGATACCCCTTCGGGGATATCACCTATAAGCTGTCCCGGAGATTTATACGGAGAACATGTAGTAACCGGGCTTGAACATACTCCTCAGAATGCACCTACTCCGGAACCTCATGTTCACAGGATGATGACTGAAAAAAGATTCAGAAAACTTGAAACGGCTGCAGGTCAATTTTCAAAAGCAAAAACTTACGGAGATGAAAATGCTTCAATCGGTATTATAAGCTGGGGTTCTACTTCAGGCCCCGTTTTTGAAGCAATTGACAAAGCAAAAGAAAACGGAATAAAAGTACAGGCTCTTTATCCCAGAACTTTATATCCGCTTCCGACTGATTGGATTAAAGGCTTCATAAAGAATAAAGATGTTGTTATCGTTATAGAAGCAAACTATAATGCACAATTTAAATCAACAATTGTTGAAAGATGTACTAAAACTGAAGTATTAGAGTTTTTGAAATATGACGGAACACCATTCACACCTGAAGAAATATACGAAGAAATACAAAAAGTATCAAAACTGCAAGAATCAAAATATTCACTGACAACAAACAAACATACTCATTTCTAAGAAAAGGAAAATAACTAAATGCAAACAATGGATTATAAAGGGAAAGTTAAGCCGTCATGGTGTCCGGGATGCGGAAACCATGCAGTGTTAAGCGCACTAAGACAAGCAATGGCAGAACTTGACTATAAAACACATGAAACAGCCATAGTATCAGGCATCGGATGTTCAAGCAGATTTCCGTTTTTTATGTCAACATACGGATTTCACTCCATCCATGGGCGTGCGCTCCCTGTCGCAATCGGACTAAAAGAAGCCAAACCCGAAATAAACGTAATAGCTGTAGGAGGTGACGGCGACGGATTAAGTATAGGCGGTAATCACTTTATTCATGCGGGAAGAAAAAATCCGAACATAACTTATATAATGATGGATAATGAAATATATGCATTAACAAAAGGACAATGTTCTCCGACATCAAGAATAGGAACAATAACAAAATGCAATCCTTATGCTTGGACGGCAGACAGAATTAATCCCGTACTTATGGCATTATCTTTTAACGCTTCATACGTGGCAAGAGGCTATTCGGGTGATATAAAACAATTGGAGCAATTAATACTTGAAGGATTAAAGCACAAAGGCTTTTCTTTCATCCACATAATCTCTCCTTGTGTTCAATATAATAAAGTATCTTCTTTTGAAAAAATAAAAGAAATAGCAAGAAATCTTCCGAATGACCACGATGTTACGGATAAAGTAAATGCAATGAAATATGCATTTTCTTCCGACGGTCTTTATACGGGAGTATTTTATAAGGTTGAACGTCCAACATATGAAGAAAGATACAAAGAGGTAATATCAACCGCTCAAAAGAATTTACCGGATAACTATTCAATAAAAGATGTAATTAAACAATTTCAATAGGGGATAAATATGACAAAAAATAAAAGAATAATACTCACAATACTGTGTTTAATAGGACTCGCATTATCAACGGAATTATGTTTTGTATATTATAATGCCAATTTTGCAATAGATGCGAAACCCAGCATTTGCGCAATAAACGATTTAATGAACTGTGACGGAGTAGCTAAAACTACATATTCTCAAGTATTCGGCATCCCTTTGTCTTATTGGGGAGTTATTTTATACTTATTCTTCCTGTTTATGACTTATGTTGACAAAATACAAAATATTAAATTCTTAGGATTTTTGAAAATTTTTAAAAACCCTTCATCATACATATTTTGTATAGGACTTCTATCCTTCATTCTGTCAATAATTTTAGGTTCAATATCCATATTTAAAATTCATTCAATCTGTATTTTCTGTTTTATGACATATTTTCTTGATTTAATAATAGCTATAACCTCAAAAACAAAAGGGATATCCATATTAGAGGAAATTAAAATAAGTTTCAATGATTTTCTTGATGCCGTAAGAGTAAAAAGATATTTAATATCGTTAATAATAGTATTCTTAATTGCTGCGGGAATATTAACATACACATCAATAACAAATATTTTTGCTCCGCAATTAATAAAGCAAAAAGAAATGAAAAATGAACTAAAGAAATTTAATAACCTGTCAAACGGATACGAGTTAGGGCCTAAAGATGCGCAGGTTGTTATCCATGAATACATAGATTTTAACTGCGGCGGATGTTTTTTGGCAAATGTATACCTCCACAGAATAGTCAATGAATTTAATAATGTAAAAGTAATACAGCATAACTTGCCGTTAGAAAAGGTTTGCAACCCAAATATGCAGCATGACGGGCATAAAAATTCCTGCTTAAAATCAAGGTATGCAATGGCTGCGGAAAAACAAAATAAATATTGGGCAATGTCCGAAATATTATTTATGAATAATCCTGAAACGGAACAAGATATATTAAGAGAAGCAGGGCAAGCCAATTTTGATATAACAAAACTCCAAGAGGACGCTAATTCGGAAAAAATAAAAGAAGAAATTTTAAAATCAATAGAGGATGCAAATGCAAAAGAAGTTGTAGGAACGCCTACAATGTTCATCGGAATAAGAAAGCTTGTAGGAATTGGTTCATATCCCGACTTAAAAGATATAGTAATCCAACAGGGCGGGAAGGAAAAGGATATTATTGAATAATAATGTACTTATGCATGCCTGCTGCGCCACTTGCAGCGCTTATCCGATTGAAAAACTCAAAGAGGCGGGATACAATCCGGTTTTATACTTCTTTAATCCTAATATATTTCCGCCGGAAGAATATGAAAAAAGACTGAATGAGTTAATAAAATATTCCGATAAAAAAGGAATAGAATTAATTATTGACAATCATCCTTCGGAAAACTGGTATAATGCGATATCAGGTTTGGAGAATGAGCCTGAGAGAGGAAAAAGATGCAGGAGATGTTTTGAATACCGGCTGTTATTTACTGTATTAAAAGCATTTCAATTAGAATATAAATATTTTACGACAACTTTAACCGTCAGCCCTCATAAAGACTCCAAAGTAATATTTGAGATAGCTCAAGAGTTAGCGGCTAAATATGAATTAACCTTTCTGGACATAGATTTTAAGAAACAAGACGGCTTCTTAAAAACAATGAAAATAGCTAAAGAAGAAGGATTTTACCGGCAGAATTACTGCGGATGCGAATTTAGCATGTTCTCCGACTAAATGAGTAAATCTGTTCATCTAATTTCAGACAAAAAATTGAATAATAATTAATATACATAAAAATATACGATTCACTATATTAATATTATCTGAATTGATATAAAATTAATATATTAATTATAACCAAGGAGTTATGTTTTATGAAAAAAATAATTTTCTTTTTTATATTAGTACTATTTACTCAAACAAGTGTAAATGCACAGCAAACCGTATACGACGATAATTATAAAGAAAACCCGAATTATATTCAGGGGAACAAGTATTTAGAAAATTCTCAATATTCAAGCGCAATAAACGAATTTAAAAAGGCAATAAGGGTAAACCCTTATGATACATCCTCATTAATAGGATTATCAAATGCATATAATATGCGGGCCGTATATTATAACAATACGGTTAAAGCCCCCTTAAAAGCAATAAGCGACATTAAATCGGCATTATTTTTTGTAAAATACTTTCCCGATTCATCAGGTTTTGCAAGCCAGCAGTCAATAACCTCAATGGAAAAAAATCTATCCACAATAGAAAACTCATTACAATCGGCAATAACTCCCGAAAAAAGATTTAGTAATGCCAAAGCATTAAGAGTTTCAGGGGAGTTCGCCGCAGCGGGATATGACTATTATCAGCTTATAAATAATAATAAATACTCTTCTCAATCATATTTAGCGCTGGGAGATATCTATACCATATTGAATAATCCGAAAAAAGCTTTAAATATGTACCAAAATGCGCTGAAAACAGACTCAAATAATACGGAAATACACTTAAAACTGGCAAGGACATACGAGCAATTAAATGATTATACCTCCTCATTAAAGGAATATAATTATGCGCTTGAAACCTCTGCGGAAAGAGAAGATATATTAAGCTCGCTTGAAAGAATATGGCAGAAAAAGGTTGATGAATCACCTCAAGATGCCGAAGCTCATTCAAACTTAGGTGTTGTTTATCAAAAAGAAAAAAGATACTCGGAAGCAATGAGTGAATATAAAAAGGCGGAGCAATACAATCCTTCCAACCTTAATACAAAAATAAACATCGGCACTTTGTATCAGGAACAAAAAAACTACAATGAAGCAATAAATACATATAATTCAATTCTGCAATTACAGCCTCAGAATGTAAACGTATTAACCTATAAAGCGGAATGCATGAAAGCCTTAAACAGAAATGAAGATGCGGTATCACTTTATAAAGCGGTACTTTCAATTGACCCTAAAAATGCAGCCGTAAAAGCTGAGTTATTTGAGTTATTAAAAAATACAATGCCAACGGAAGATTTGCTTTCATATCTTTATAAAAATGTACAAAACAGTCCGATGGATGCAAACGCATACTATGAATTTGCTTATGAACTACATAAAGCAAATAAAATAGATGATGCAATTACATACTACAGACAAACAATCAATATGGACAGTAAGAATACTGATGCATATATTAATCTATCACAAGCATACAGACAAAAAAAAGATTACAATAGTGCATATGAAATTATAAAGAAAGCACGTGAAATAGCCCCCGATAATCTTCAAGTTAAAAATCAATACAATTTAATATCGCAGGAAATGGCGCAGAACAGTTATAATACGGCATCAGATGCATTTCAAAGCGGTGATTACAAAAAAGCAATTTCGGAATATATGAAAATAAACCCGCCGACACAAGATTCTCTTATAGCTATTGCGGCAGCATATCAATCATTATCCGATAATAATAATGCAATTATCTATTATAAAAAAGCTATGGAATTAGCACCTAAAAATCCGGATATTCCATATTACATAGCATCTTTGTATGCTAACTCCGATGATTTGGTAAATGCAAAAAAATATAATGATATTGCTTTATCTAATAATCCTAACAATAAACAAGCAAAAGAATTAAAAGATTACATTTCCGCAAAAAATTCGGAAGAAAACTTTAATAATGCGGTAAATTTATACAATTCACAAAAATATTCACAAGCGGAAACGGAATTAACAAAAATAATCTCAACAACGCCGAATGATGCTAATGTATATTATTACAGGGCTTTGTGCTATGATGCATTAAAAAATTATCAAAAAGCTATAAATGACTACAAATCAGCATTAAAATACACCCCTGATTTTAATATGGCAAATTATTCAATTGCCGTAGATTATGATTCTTTAGAAAATTACGATTTGGCAAAAATTTATTATAAAAAATTTATTGAAAATGCAACAGAAAATGATGAATACTTAAAATACTCAAAATCAAGATTGGAAGAATTGAATTAATGCCTGCTCAATTAAACAAAAAAACCTTAAAAATCGGAAATGTAACACTAAAATCGCAAGTTTCACTTGCTCCGCTCGCAGGTATAACGGATTTAGTAATGAGAAAACTTATAAGAGAATATTCACCCGACAGCCTTTTAACAACAGAAATGATAAGTTCCGAAGCATTAGTACAAAAACCTGACTCAAATATAAGCTCAACTTTTGAGAATGATAAACCTGTTTCATTTCAAATCGAAGGACATAAACCTGAATTAATGGCAAAAAGCGCAAAAATTCTGGAAGATAGAGCAACAATTATAGATATTAATATGGGCTGTCCCATAAATAAAATTGTAAAAGGGAATGACGGCTGCTCGCTTATGAGAAATCCGTCTTTAGCTCAAGAAATAGTAAAAGCTGTAAAAGAAGCAGTAAAAATTCCTGTTACCTGTAAATTCAGACTGGGATGGGGGCAAGACACAAAAAACTTTGTAGAATTTGCGCAGTTAATGCAAGAATCAGGCGCAGATGCAATAACAGTCCACGCTCGCACACGTTCTCAAATGTATTCCGGAACTGCGGATTGGGCTGAATTATCAAAGCTTAAAGGTGAAATTGATATCCCCTATTTCGCAAACGGTGATATAACATCACCCGAAAAAGCAAAAGAATGTCTGGAAATATCAAAAGCCAATGCAATAGCTATAGGAAGAGGCGCTATGGGTGATTTATCATTAATCGGCAGAACAGACAAATACATTAAAGAAGGAATACTGCTTTCCGAACCTGATTTAAATCAAAAAATAAATATGCTAAAAAAACACTTGGATATGCAAATATCTTTCAGAGGAGAAGAAAACGGTATAAAATTTTTCAGAAAATTTTATCCTTACTATATCAGAAATATAAGAGGCGGTGCCGAATACAGGTACAGACTCGTTACCGAATTAAATTATAATAAAATATTAAATGTACTCAATGAGATTTTATTAAATGAAACAACAAAATAAAAAATATTACGTATATATTATTTTAACCGTTAATAATAAACTTTATTGCGGATACACCGATAACGTTGAAAGAAGATATAAACTCCACAAAGAAGGTAAAGCCGCAAAGTTTACAAAAGCAAACAAGCCATTTATGCTGGTATATTCAAAGGAATTTAATACAAAAAATGATGCAATGAAAGAAGAATGCAGAATAAAAAAATTATCAAGAAAACAAAAAGAAAAACTTATAAATATGCCTGTTTTTTCACTTAATATATGCTAGTTTAAACTGTTTGCACTTTTAATTAAAATAGTATAATATAAAGGAAAGCATAAGTATGAAGGAGTTAATCATATGAAAAGTATACTAAAATCCGTCATGGGGGGGTAATTGGAGTTTAAATTCCGATAAAAAGCGGTCTTTTACACTTGCAGAAGTTCTTGTTACCCTGACTATTATTGGTGTTGTAGCTGCTTTAACGGTACCGTTATTAACGGCTAATCATAAAAAAAGCGAATACAGCGCAAAATTAAAGAAATTTTTTTCTACAATGACTAGCGCAGTCGAAATGGCTGAAAGCGATTTTGATTTATCAGCAAGAAATATTGCTAATTCCGCAAAAGATGCCAATATGAGTTCTAAAGATTTTTTTAATACATACTTAGCTCCATATCTAAAAGTTTCTTCAATAACAGAGGGAAATTATAAATTCGGAAACGAGAGTTATGATTTAGCAATTACTTTTGATGACGGGACAAAAATGTATTCAAAAAGCCCTAAACAATCAGCAGGTGTTGCATACACGTATGATGTAAACGGAGACAAAGGTCCTAACGAATTTGGGAGAGATTTATATTATTTTTCAATGGGATGTGATTCCATCTTTAAATGCGGGGAAAAAAGTTTTTCCCCATTATGGGTATGGTCTGTAAGCTCAGAAACCAGAGAAGATATTCTTAAAATGTGTAATACATACTCAGTAAATAGAGGTCTAGCTTGTGCATATTTACTTGAAGCAGACGGATGGGAGTATAAAGACGATTATCCGTTCAAATTATAATACATAATATATAGTCCCTATTCTATCTGTTTTTTCTAAAATGATACTTTGTATTTAATCAGCTTTAAATATAAAGTATCATTATTTTAATCATTCTTGCATGAAATTAAAATAAGTGTTAAAATAAGAAGTCATGAAGGAAATAAGGAGAGAGAATATGGAAAATATGCATCAAATCTACCCCCCCCCGTGGCGGAAAAACCAAATCGTTTACTCTTGCTGAGGTTTTAATTACTCTTGTAGTTATCGGAATTATTGCAGCAATAACTGTTCCCATTGTTTCGGCAGTCCACAAAAGGCAGGAAACTACCGCAAAATTAAAGAAATTTTATTCGGCACTATCTCAAGCAGTAAGATTAGCACAAGTTGATAACCATGATTTTATAAAAGATTCCGGCTCTGAACGTAATTTTTATAGTATTGATACATGGTGGAATAAATATTTAAGCAGTTTACCTGTTACAAAACATGAGAATACAACATATAAAATACTTGACCGGACTATTGAAAATGGTTATACACCTAATTATATTTATACTTTAAATGACGGTACCATTATTTATCCGTATAACACTTTTTATAGCGGGAATTTTATGGATATATTATTTGATATTAACGGGGAAAAAGGCCCTAATTATCCGGGAAGAGATGTTTTTAGATTTCGCATTCAACAATATGATAATAGTAATGATAACATACACTTTGTAAAAGTGTGTTTTGGGTTTTGTTCTTACTCATTAACCTCGACTTATGATAGAAACAATTCAATAAAGTACTGTAAACAAGGGTATTTTGACAATTGTTCCAAATTAATCCAAAATGACGGATGGGAGATAAAAGACGATTACCCCATAAGATTATAAAACAGTGAACAATTATTCGACGGAAATTAATTGACAATAAAGTTTTTTCGATTGTATCATTTACTATAATGAAAATATTTAAGTTTACAATTATATTTTTATCGACATTAGTTATTATTGCTGTTATAGGTATATATTATTTTTTATATTCCGCATTACCTAAACTTTTAAATACTCAAAGAGTTCAAAATGAAATAGAAAATATTATAAATGAAAAAACCGGAGCTCATTTTAAGTTAACTGATTTTAGTGTTAAAGCTAATCCCAAACTTGTTTATTTTTTTAGTGCAAAACATGTGCATATGCAGAATAAAGAAGATGAAGATTTACTTGATGCCGATTCGGTTGTTATTAAATTTTCATTATTAAAATTCATGTTAAAGGATTTAAATATTGATTATATTTTTGTCAATGAATCAGGGCTAAAAAATATAATAAAACATGAAAAGAATAAGAAAACTTCTGACTATAAGATAAAAAACCTTCCTTCCGTAAATATAAATAAAGCTGAAATATGGGCAGATAACGGAGAAAAAGGCAAAGTTTTCATATTGGCTTCAAATATTAAACTTACTAATGAAAAAAATAAAAAAACACAATGCCATTTTGATGCCGAAATTGTTTCAAATACTTTAAAAAATACTTTAAATATAGGCAGAGAAGGCTTTTTATATATTAAAGACAAAGCTTTATATGCCCAAAATATAGAGATTCTTATGGGGATAAATTCGCTGTACGTTAACGGTAAGTTATTTGATGATGACAAAGATTTTAATTTCAGCGTAAAAGGTAATAATTTGCCCGTTAATGATATAGAACAGTCTTTATTATATTTTCTGAAGCTTAAAAAGCCGGGCAAACAGTTTCTTGAAAATTTTAAAGATTTTAACGGTCAAATTGATGTTGATTTAGAGTTCAAAGATAAAGGAATTTACGGTCAATGTACGGCAAAAGAACTTGAGGCAAAAAGCGTACTGTTTGACGTCCCGATAAAATTTCCAAAAGCCGTATTTAATTTTAATAACAGAACTATCAAATCCGAGCAATTCGGCACTTTTGGCTCCGAAAAAGTATATACTTCATTTATAATGGATAAGCTTTTAACAGATGAACAAATTGTTACCGGTGAAGTAAAATCTTCTTTAACCGAAAAATTTGCATCAAAATACGTTCCGTTGTTAAGTATTAAGAAATCGGTTGATGCAGGTATTAAATACAAAATAAAAAACAGGAAAATAGATGTTGAATATCTTGCATTGCTTGAGCCGGGTTCAGATATAATTTTTAAAAACGCTTTTCTGGGTTTGGAAAATTTTTCAAGAAGATTATATGTTTATACACATAAAAACGGTGATAAGCTAACGATTAATTCTTATGATTATTCCGTTAAATATAATGATAACTATAAGAAAATAGTTTTAGGCGGCGGACTGTTTGAAAAAATAAACGGGCATCTGAATTTAAAATACTTAACCTTCAAAACAAACGGATATGCCCCTTTTTCGGCAACGGGATATATAAGTAAATTCTTGAGCGGAGGCTACTTTGACGGCGATTTAAAATATGATTACTTGGATAATAAAATTACGGGCAATTTTAAAATTGCAGATGCAAGTTACAAAAATTTTTATATTAAAGAAGCTGTCATTAATGCAAAAGAAGAAAATCTTTCCGTAAAAACGCAAGGTACTTATAATAATTCTTTATATCAATGTGATATTAATATGGTTAATAAGTTTGATAATAATATTGTTATTAACAGTATGGATTTATTCTTGGATAAGTATATAGTTAATAACAATATTAAAAAGGCGCCCGTTAATAAAATAGACATTGTTAAAACCGCCAAAGATTTTGATGTAACAATAAAGAAATGGAATATAAAAGTTAATGAAATACGCCGAAATAAAATTGTGTTAAAAAGTATAAATTTAACGGGAAGTTTAGTTAATAATATTTTTAAATTTACAATGCCGCATGCCGGATTTGCCAACGGGATATTAAAAGCTCAAGGAGAGTATAATTTTCTGAATAAATCTTCCAAAGTTAACTTTTTTGCGGATAATATTGATTCAAATATAGTAGCAGACACTGTATTTAATCTGCCAAATCAAATACACGGGTTTGCATCGGCGAGTCTATATGCCGACACAAAAAATAATTTTGATGATATTAAAGCACACGCTGATTTTTGTATCAAAGAAGGATATTTATTAAAACTCGGCGACTTTAAATTTCTGGTTAAAACATCAAAAAAAACAAAGCGTTCTTTTAAAATAAGACTGCAAGATATTGTTAATATTGATATGAGCCATACAAAAGCATTAAGTTCGGATATAGACGGCTCTTTTGATTATGATAATAATGTTTTAAAAAATGTTGTTATAACTTCAAAACAAAAGTATTTAGCCATGCTAATTGAAGGTGAATACAATATAAACGAACAGAATGCTGATTTGAAATTATGGGGTAAATATAATAAAAAAGCGCAACGAGGTATAAGGATTTTATTTATTCCTATTTCTTGGATAATTAATATAGTTTTAAGACCGGAACATACTTTTGATTTATACAAAGATAAACTTGAAAAAATACCCGAAATTGTTTCAGCCCCCAAAGACAATGTATATTTCAGAGTTAAAGTTAACGGTGATTTAAATAACAATAATCTTAAAATTGAGTTAAAAAAAATTAAGTAATCCTATAAGTTGAAAAAATATAGACAACAGGATAATAGACACTCGGGTATGCTGATTGTATTATTAAATTGTTCTAAAACAAAGATACATAATAGTTTGCACACCTTAAACAATTTAACGGTTTAAGGTTTTTTTTAATATAGTACCAAAATAAATTTTTTTGTATTAAAATATATGTGTATTCCCGTTTCGTCTAATGGCAGGACGCAACACTCTGGATGTTGCTATCGAGGTTCGAATCCTTGAGCGGGAGTTTTTTTTATACATTGATTCATTTTATAGAGTATAATTTTATTATGAAAGCATATAAACCGACAGATACAAATAATTCCAAAAATAAAAAGGGTTTGGTAAGATATTCCCTCTTAACGGTTGTTTTGGTTATTTGCTTTATAGAACTTGTATTTTCAGCCGTTAAAAATATTAATAAGAATATTCACTACACCTCTAAAATAAAAGATTTAGAAAATAAACGTAATGAAGAATTAGACAAAAATAAGCAATTAAAATCGGAGATAGAAAATTTTGATTCAGCCACAACTCTTGAATCCATTGCAAGAAACAATTTAAAAATGGCAGGACAGGATGAAATTTTAATTATAATTAATAAACCTGAAGAACCGGATGACAAATCCGTAAAAGTTAATCATAAAAAATTTTTCAAAAAAAACAGAACCGTTGAATAAAACAGTTCCGTTTTTTTAAATCTCTCTTAAACAACTATCTTGCAGAAACTAACTTTAAGTTAACGCAAATTTCCGTGTTTACTTGTCGCATGTTTGCAATAGCCATGGAACGTCTTTTCTTTGCCCCTCTTAAAAAAAACTCAACTCCGTCCGACATATTACTTGTCGGGATTATTATCTTATTTCTCATGTAAAATGTTTCCTTTTATCTTATATTCTTATATTCGGTTTTTTTTCAAATAACTTTAGTTATTCTTTTGGATTGTAAACATTTTGTAATGAAAAATTTAAATTTTTATGATAAATAATAATTTACCGGAGTAAATACATGAAAGAAATAAAACTAAAAACAACTGATAAAGTTGAAATAGCCGTAAATCATTATGATAGCGGGATGGAGAGTGTAACAATATTAGCGCCCGGATGGTTTATGACTAAAGACAGTAAATCATTCAGACTTATGAGTGATATATTTTCAAAATATTCCGATGTATTGGCAATGGATTTTCGAGGACACGGCAAAAGCAGCGGATTTTATACTTTTACGAGTAAAGAAGTCAATGATATATCAAGTGTAATTGAGTTTGCAAAATTAAGATATAAAAAAATAAATCTTGTAGGCTTCTCACTTGGAGCTGCAATAGTTTTAATAGCAGGCGCAAAATATCTTGAACAGATTAATAAAATAATAGCTGTAAGTGCGCCCTCTTGTTTTGAAAAAATAGAAAATAAAATGTGGAAAAAAGAGGCATGGATTCCTACACTGCAAAAATGCGAATTAAACAGATGGTTTTCAATAAGACCTTCACTTATAATAGGAGAAAAGATTAAACCTATTGATATTGTTGATTCAATAACCTGTCCCACCCTTTTTCTTGCGGGAGAAAAAGACCCGACGGTATACTCTTGGCATACCGAAGCGCTTTTTAAAAAGGCTGTTTGCAATAAAAAATATGAACTATTTAAAAACTGCTGTCATGCAGAGGATTTATTTATTCAAGACAGGAATAAATTTGTTGATATATGTTGTAATTGGCTTTTCAACGAATAAATTAATTATTTTTGAGTCTTTTAACAAATTTATTTATACGCTCAAGTGCCTTTTTCAGGTTATCAAGCGAGTATGCATATGAGATTCTTAAATAGCCTTCACCGCTTTCTCCGAAAGCATTACCGGGGATTACGGCTACTTTTTCTTCCTCCAGTAATTTTGTCGCAAACTCTTCTGACGATAGTCCAAACTTTTTAATACAAGGGAAAACATAAAATGCACCGTACGGTTCAAAACAGTCCAAACCCATTTCTTTAAACGAGTTTAAGAGAAATCTTCGTCTTTGATTGTATGCTTGGCGCATTCTTACCACATCCTCATTACCGTTCTTTAATGCTTCAATTGCTGAATATTGTGAGGTCGTCGGGGCACACATTATTGCATATTGATGAATCTTTGTCATCTGCTTTATAATTTCCTGGGGTGCTAATGCATAACCAAGCCTCCAGCCTGTCATTGCATATGATTTCGAAAATCCGTTTATTAATATTGTTCTTTCTTTCATCCCATCTATTGATGCGATTGAAACATGTGTGCCTTTATATGTTAGTTCTGAATATATCTCATCCGACATTACATATATATCTTTTTCTTTAATTACTTCAGCTATCTCTTCCAAATCTTTTCTATCCATAACCGCTCCTGTAGGATTATTGGGATATGGAAGTACAAGTAATTTGGTTTTCGGAGTTATTGCATTTAATAATTCCTCTTTTCTTAACCTGAACTCATTTTCTGCTTTCAAATTTATAATAACCGGTTTTGCATCAGCCAGAATACAACACGGTTCATAAGATACATATGACGGCTGCGGAATTATTACTTCATCACCTTCATTTATAAGGGAACGCATTCCTATGTCTATTGCTTCCGAGCCTCCTACCGTAATGATTATTTCATCACTCGGATTGTAATTAATATTTTGTGTTCTTTTTATATAATTTACGATTTCCTGACGTAATTCTTTCAATCCGGAGTTTGAAGTATAAAAAGTTTTACCTTTTTCAAGGGCATATATACCTTCATCTCTAATGTGCCACGGAGTATCAAAGTCAGGCTCACCGACCCCGAGAGATATTACATCATCCATTTCACTCACTAAATCAAAAAATTTTCTTATTCCGGACGGTTTTATATTTATAACTTTTTTTGAAAGTTCTTTTGTCATGGAGTTATTTTCTCTCTTTCATCTTCATTTTTCTTAGAAAGTATTGTACCGTGGTCTTTATATTTCTTTAATATAAAATGGGTTGCCGTACTCAATATGGCTTCTAACGGCGCTAACTTATCTGAAACAAAGTTTGATATTTCTCTTAACGACTTCTCCTCAAGTATTACAAGTAAATCATATCCGCCGGATATTAAGTATACTGCATGCACTTCAGGATAATTGTATAATCTTTCTGCAATTCTGTCGAAACCTTGACCACGCTGCGGAGTTACCCTCACTTCTATTAAGGCTGTTACTTTCTCTATGGATGTCTTTTCCCAATTAATTAATGTATGATACCCGCATATTATTTCTTCTTTCTCAAGGGTTTCCAACTCTTTTAAGACTTCTTCCTCACTTGCCCCAAGTAATACTGCAAGCTCATTTAAGCCTATTCTGCTATTTTTCTCTATAATTGTCAGTAATTCATCTCTCATTATATTTTCTCCGATTTTAATTTATCTGATAAAATTCCAAAAATATCTTTTAACTATTTTTCCTGCCGATAATTTTTCAAAACCGTTTTTTTGCGCACTTACTATTTTCACTTCTTTTGGTTGTGTTGCCCTTGGATAGTTATTAAGCTTCGGGCCAAACAGCATTAAGTATTCACATTGATATCCCTCGGGAATTTTTAAATACTCGCTTAATTCGGGGAATATTTTCATGCACATTTGTGCATATCCGCACCAACACGTTCCAACCCCTAAACTTTGCGCATATAATTCAAAGTAGCTTAATGCAATTATTGCATCTTCTTTTGCACATGGAGCCTTTATATCATTTGAAACGGCTATTAAGTGAGGTGCCCCCCTGAATATTATGTCCTCTCCTTCAGTAAATGCTTTTGTATATCTCGAAAATTTTTCGGTTATCGGTTTTATATTCTTGTTCGTTAAGGCTGTTAATATCTTATTGTTGACATGTTCTCTAAATTCATTCATTACCTCTATATCTTCAATTATTGAAAAGTTTAAAGAATGATAATTGCATCCCGTAGGAACCCACTTTAACATGTCTTTTAACTTATTCATTATTTCCGTATCTATATTTTCCTGTTTGTAGTGCCTTATACTCCTTCTTGATTTTATTAAATTTAGTATCATATCAGGATTTTGAGAGTATATGGGATCAGATTTATCAGGCTCTTTTTCGAAAATACTTATTGCTCCCACAGGGCAAACACTAAAACAATGCTGGCATGATATGCACTTTGATTCGTCTTGTACTTTAGGTATATTGTTTTCTGAAGTTAAAACGCCCTTTATACAATCCTTAACACATAATCCGCATTTAATGCATTTTGATTCGTCAACTTTAAAATTCATTTCAACCATACAACAACCTCCTTTATTTATAATATCATAATTTAAATAATGAGATTTAACTCTTGACTAAAAAAATTTAGCAAGTAATATAATAAATGCTAAGGGCGTTTAGCTCAGTTGCCCTGAGAGGCGGAGCCTCTCAAAACAACAAATTACCGCCGACCGTGGGAGGCGCGGGGGGGGGTAAAATAAAAGGGCAGGGTGAGTGAAAGTCTGAAGCAAGAAAATAAGGGCGTTTAGCTCAGTTGGTAGAGCGCCTCCCTTACAAGGAGGATGTCAGGAGTTCAAGTCTCTTAACGCCCAAATTAAAGAGAGCCATTAAGGCTCTTTTTTTTTTCGAGCCTCGAACTCGTAATTTTTTCCCGCAGGTCAAAAATTAGGAAGTTCTACTCTTGCAAGCATCCTGACTCGTAGCGCTCGTGATACTCGCTAACGATTCAGTAAAGTCTCTTAACGCCCAAATTAAAGAGAGCCATTAAGGCTCTTTTTTTTCGAGCCTCGAACTCGTAATTTTTTCCCGCAGGTCAAAAATTAGGAAGTTCTACTCTTGCAAGCATCCTG
>CANPZP010000005.1 GCA_947589115.1 Candidatus Gastranaerophilales bacterium
CAATCCGACGGATGGGAAATAAAAAGCGATTATCCGCACAGAATTTAATCAAGATTTCTAACCCTCTAAGGGAATGATTTTTTATGATTTTTATCTGAGAATGATAAAAACAGGAGTTATATATGCGGAATCCTAAAAAATCATTATTAAACGAACTAAACAGAAAATGTACAAAAAAAGTAAGAATATGCACCATAAAATTTTGTGCAACAGGTTGTCTTGTAGAAGATTTTGACGATGATGATATTGTCTGTCTTGAAAATGTAGAAATTAAGTTTTCAGACGGCTGCAAACAAACTGAACACAGAGATAGTTTATGCATCTGTGATAACAATATTATTGCATTTGAAGCAATCAAAGAATCATAAAAAAAACACCGCAAATGCGGCATTAGTCTAAAACTGGAAAATAAATCCTAACTATTCTGAAAATTCGCTCTTGATATCAGGCAGTTCGTTAAAATTGAAAATAAAATGCGAATATCTTTCCATTCTCAATTTAAACCAAACCAGCATTGTATCCGAGCCGTAAATCTTTATTGTCCTCATTCTGTCAAAGTTTTTACTGCTGCGATTGTAAGCTTCATCAATATAAGTCTGACACTTGCAATTCAGCTCTTCAACCAAATCATAAAGAGTTTTTAGCCAAGCTGCTTGTACTTGTATATCATTTACTTTATACTCTAGTATCATACCTTTCCTGACTTTATTTGCTTCTCGCACAACTACCATGTATAATTCCTGTTTTTTCCTTTTTTTAAACATTTTTTCTTTCTTTATTTAAAAAATCATTAAGTAATTTTTATATAAAATTGTGAAAATCTTACTTAATTAACAGGAAACAAGATATACAAAACAATTTTTTTATTAAGAAATATTAAGAAATTATAAAACAAAGTTTTGTTGTATTTGAAAAAGTTCAAAAGTATTTTCAAGAAGCATAGCAATAGTCATAGGCCCGACACCGCCGGGAACGGGTGTAATCATGGAAACTTTATCTTTTACATCATTAAAATCAACATCTCCCGTTATGCCTTTTTCTGTTCTGTTTATACCCACATCTATAACCACGGCACCTTTCTTTATAAACTTTGAATTAATAAAATTAGGTATACCTATGGCACTAATAACTATATCCTGACTTGAAGCAATTTCCGCCAAATTTTCGGTTTTACTGTGAGCCATTGTTACTGTGGCATTACGCTGTTGAAGCATTAAAGAAAGAGGTTTACCGACTATATTTGAACGTCCTATAACTATAACATTTTTACCTTCCGGATTTACTTTATATTCATCTAAAAGTCTTATTATTCCTTTTGGAGTGCAAGGAACGGCATACGGATTATATCCGAGCGCCATCCAGCCGAAATTATATGATGTAAATCCGTCGGCATCTTTTATGGGGTCTACTGACTCTATTATTTTTTGACTGTTTAGGTTATTTGGTAACGGTAATTGAATTAACATAGCGTTTATATTTGAATCGTCATTCATAATATAAATTTGTTCAAGAAAATCTTTTTCGGAAATATCGGAAGGAAGTTCAACTACAGATAATGTAAAACCTATATATTCCGCCTTTTTTTTCTTATTATTAACATATATTCTGCTTGCCGAATTATTTCCCGCCAGAAATACAACCAAATGAGGTTTTTTTTCTAACTTACCGGTTTTTATTTTAAGCTGATTTATTATTATTTCCGATAATAATTTACCGTCCATTATAACTGTCATGCAAGTTCCTCGCTTTGCGGTACATTTAACCTGTAATATAATTGCTCCAAGGCATTTTGAATAATGTCGGATTCTTTTGAAATTCTGTTTGTCTTTAAGCTGTCATCCTTAGGAATCGTTCCTAACGTAGTTAAATCATATTTATTTAATAATTCCAACAGAGGCTCAATTTCTTGTTTATTAACTTTATTCAGTATAACTCCCAACTGCTCGCCTGCCGCATATTTAGCACTGTATTCCTCTATTCTTTTTGCAAGATGTATTGATGCTTCATTGGGTCTTGCTATTACTAAAGTTACATTTACAGGAATATCCACCAATTGATGCAGGTATTTTAAATCAAATTCACAATCAAAAATTACATAATCATATCTGTTTATTAATTTAACCAATGCATCATTTATTTGTTTAGTTATGGGACATCTGCAATCTTTTGACCCTATAAGCCAAGATACGATAATATCCGTATTATCATCCAGAGGAACAAGTATATCTTCAAGTGCCCATTCTATGTATTCTTGTTTTGTCATGTTATCCGGTATCCCGGTTTTATATTCATGCTTACCGCTTCTTATTCCGTATATTGTTTGTCTTATATCTTTACCGAAACTGTGTGCTAATTCGGAGGTTAAATCATTATCAAAAAGTAATACCGATTTATCCGGATGTTTTTTTCTTATAACATGCCACAATGCTTTTGTTATTGTTGTTTTTCCGCTTCCGCTTTTTCCTGTAATAGCTATTGATACTGTCATTTATTTTCTCCGATATGATATTATAACAAATATATTTACTTCGTAAACTTATCTTACATTTATAAATTTATGCACCTGAGGGATTAACCTTACATTATTATATAATTTACAATATTTTTGAAAAATTTCGTTTATAAAATTAGAATCTACGCTTAATTTATTCATTTCGCTTTTTGGTTGAAGCACAATTAGCAAATTATAAGGCTTTGCCAACTCGATTGTTTTTTCAATCTCACTGTTTGTAATGTTATTATCAAATACAACTTTTAAAAATATTTCTTTGTTTTTTTCGGCTGCAATTTGAATAAATTTGGCATGTTCATTATATAATTCTTGCATTTTCGAAGAAGAAGGAAGTTTTATATCCATTGATATAATGTCTAAATAATCAATAATTTTTTCAAGATTTTTATATAAAGTACCGTTAGTTTCCAAATAAATTTTATGATTAACCCGCTTTAAAAATTCATAAAGAAAATCAACCTCCAATAGCGGTTCGGCGCCAGTTAAACTTATAGAATGAATATTTTTATACAATCTTATTGTTGTTAAAAGTTCTTCAAGTGAATATTCTTTTAAATCGGTTTTAAAATCCGTATCACAATAGGCGCAGTTTAAATTACATTTTGAAAATCTTATAAAAAGCTGATTAACTCCGATATAAGGACCTTCCCCCTGAATAGATTCAAATATTTCTTTAATTAAGACTTTATTTTGCATTATTAAAATCTTTCCTTATATTTTTATCGGGATATTTTGAAAGTTCAGTATACAATTCTTTTTCCCTCTCCGAAAGAGAAGCGGGGAGTTTTATATAAATCGTAATAATCATATCTCCTCTTTTGGTTTTAGACTTGTTAAAAATTCCCATTCCCGCAAGCTTAAGTTTTTGCCCCGAAGAAGTTAAAGGAGGAATCTTTACACGAATAACTTCATCCGTAATATTTATAGGAATTTCGCAGCCAAGAACGGCTTCACAAGGGGTAATGGGCAAATTTACCAATATATTCATACCTTCGGTATCAAAATAAGGATTTTTTTCAATTTTTACAATAAGAAATAAGTCGCCGTCCCTTCCGCCGTTTAATCCTTTATTACCCTCTTTTTTTACTCTTATTTTCGAGCCTTGCATAACCCCTTTAGGTATTTTAACGTTAATTTTCTTTTGTAAAGATATAACACCCGTGCCTTTACACATAGAGCATTCAGCTCCGTTAATAAATTTTCTGCCTTTACAATTGGGACAAGGCTGAGTGTGAAGTATATTGACTTTTCTGTTAGTGCCGTTTGCCGCTTCAAAACACGATAACGTTATATCCAGATTTATATCTTCTCCGTTAATAATAATATTATCTTCTTTTGATTTAAATTCCTGCTTTTTAGAATGAAAAAGACTGTCTAATGCTTCATTTATGGATTTAGAAAACGATTCCTGATTTTGAGGCTGCTTCCTCTTTTTCATAAATTCATCATATTTACTCTTTTCTGATTTTTTTTGAAATTCATTTTTTATTTTTTCTTTGTAAAATCTGTGCAAAACATCGTACTTTTTCCTCGATTCTTCATTTGAAAGAATCTCATAAGCTTCTTGAATTTCCTTAAAAATCAGAGAGTCAACATTCTTTGCTACGTCAGGATGATATTTTCTTACAAGCGTTCTATACGCATGCTTAATATCTTCTTCCGTTGCATCATAATTTATTTCTAAAATTTTATATAAGTCTTTATTGTAATAATTGGTCAAAGCCCTTCTCCTTTTATCATTTTAAGAGATATTAAAAAAAATTCAAACATTTTTACTTTTTTTTACAAGCAAAACGTATTAAAATATAATTTGTTAATTAGATTAGGGAGGGGCCATGCATGGAAATAGAAACAATTAGGAATACAGACCCGGAGGTAGCTGAATTAATTGAGAAAGAACTTGAAAGACAGCAGACAACAATAGAATTAATAGCCAGTGAAAATTTCACATCAAAAGCAGTAATGGCAGCAGCAGGAACGGTTCTGACCAATAAATATGCGGAAGGAAAACCCTATAAAAGGTTCTATAACGGATGTGAAAATGTTGATAAAATTGAAGAATTGGCTCAGGAAAGAGCAAAAAAATTATTTAATGCAGAGCATGCCAATGTACAACCTCACAGCGGTGCACAAGCAAATATGGCAGTATTTTTATATGCGGTTAAACCCGGAGATACGGTTATGGGTATGGATTTATCAAACGGCGGACATCTTTCTCACGGTTCACCCGTAAACTTCTCAGGCTTGTATTTTAATATTATTTCTTACGGAGTTAATGATAACGGAGAAATAGATTATGATAACGTCAGAGAACTTGCCCTAAAACATAAACCAAAATTAATAATTTGCGGAGCAAGTAATTATTCAAAAATAATTGATTTTAAGAAATTTAAAGAAATTGCGGACGAAATAGGGGCATATCTGCTTGCCGATATAGCACATATTGCCGCATTAGTTGCAGCAGGTGAGCATCCCAGCCCGTTCCCGTACGCAGATTTTGTAACAACAACAACTCATAAAACATTAAGAGGGCCAAGAGGCGGAATAATTATGTGTAAAAAGGAGCATGCTCAAGGTATAGATAAAGCGGTATTCCCTGGGATTCAAGGCGGGCCTTTGGAACACATAATTGCAGCAAAAGCCGTAGCACTAAAAGAAGCATTATCTGATGAATTTAAACAGTACGCAAAACAAGTTGTATTAAATGCAAAAGCATTGGCAAAATCACTTATGGATGAAGGTTTAGACATTGTAGGCAACGGTACTGACAATCACGTTATGACTCTTGACTTAAGAAAACTTAAAAAAACCGGAAAAGATATTGCCAATATTCTTGAGCTAACGGGAATAACAGCCAATAAAAATACAGTTCCGAATGACCCGGAAAGTCCTTTTGTAACAAGCGGAGTAAGATTGGGTTCTCCTGCCGCAACTACAAGAGGATTTAAAGAAGAGGATATGACAGAAGTCGGTAAAATTATAGCTGAAGCAGTTAAAATCTCCGACACAAAAGACGAAAACAAAATTAAAGAATTAAGACAGCGTTCTTTAAACCTTTGTAAAAAGTATCCCTTATATAAGGATTAATTATGACTCTTGTACAACTATCGGAAGCGAATATCATAGGAACTATTATAGCTTTTATTTTAGGGCTGTTTATAGTTCCTTATGTAATTTCATTTTCAGAAAAAAAAGGATTAATGGACTTACCGAATGCCAGAAAAATTCACTCACACCCCATTCCAAGACTCGGCGGAGTTTCGATTTGGGTTTGCACCATTTTATCATTTCTGGCTTTAATTATTTTAAGCTACTATCCGTACAGGTCATTACTGTCAGGTCTTTTACTCGGAAGCACTTTAATGTTTCTTCTCGGACTGATTGATGATATTTACTGTTTGGAAGCAAAATTTAAATTTATAATACAAATTACAATCGCTTCTATCGTATTTTTTCTGGGAGTTAAAATTACAAATGTGTACCTTCCGTTTGCGGGAATTATACATATAAATCCGATACTGTCATATTTAGGCACAATAGCATGGATAACCGGAATAAGTAATGCGGTTAATTTTATTGACGGAGTCGACGGTTTAGCAGGCTCTGTAATCACGGTAAGTTCTGTTTCTTTAGGCTTAATGGCAATTTCATTAGTACCATCAGACGGGGTAAGCAGTTTAATTGCATTTATACTCGCAGGTTCAATGCTCGGGTTTCTGACATATAATTTCCATCCCGCAAAAATATTTATGGGGGATTCAGGTGCATTATTTGCCGGATTTTTATTGGCAACTCTTTCCATAATGTATCAAATGAAAACATTTGATGCTAAAATGTACGTCCCTTTATTAATATTGGCAGTACCAATAATGGATATATCCTTTTCTTCCTTAAGACGTATTATAAAAGGAATATCTCCTTTTGTTGCAGATTCGGAACATATTCATCATAAACTTTTAAAACTGGGATTATCACAAAATAAAGCAGTTTTGGTTATGGTAATATTTTCTATATTTATGGGATGGCTCGCAACGAATATAGCAGCTTCCGATACTACAAAATATTTCTTTTATGCTGTTATAATATCAATAGTAATGATTATTTTAAACAGATATGCAAAAACTGGCGAAGGAAAATAAACTAATGACGGTAAGAAAAATAGTAAAATACGGAACGGCTTCATTAAGAGAAAAATCAAAAGAAGTTCATAAAATATCAAAAAAAGTTCAACTGTTGGTTGAAGATTTGTATGACACTTTATATGCATTAAACGGTGTGGGGCTTGCCGCTCCTCAAATCGGCGAAAATCTTAGAGTATTTGTAATTGATATAGGAACAAATCCAAAAACTATGAATCCTATTACATTTATTAATCCTAAAATATTAAAAACAGAAGGAGCAATAAATTCGTATGAAGGGTGCTTGAGTTTCCCCGACGCCTATACAAACGTAAGACGGCATAAATATGTGAAAGTAAAAGCTCTTGATATAAAGGGACGTCCGTTTATTTTGGAGGCAGATGAAGGTACACTATTGGCAAGAGCGATTCAGCATGAATTTGACCATTTAGACGGAATATTATTTATTGACCATTGCAGAAACAGATTTGAAGCAGATAAAATATTAACGGAAAAAGGTCTGAATCCCGTTGATGCAAAATATTTACTGGAAGAAAAAGATATGGAAGAGGAAATATTAAAAAATCCTCAACAAGAGGAGAAGCCTGTTGATTAACGTTATTTTTATGGGTACTCCTGATATAGCCGTTGACAGCTTAAATATTTTAAACGAATGTCCGGAAATAAATATAAAAGCAGTTATAACACAGCCTGACAGACCAAAAGGAAGAGGAAATAAATTAACTCCGCCCCCCGTAAAGGTTTGCGCAAACGAAAATAACATTTTATGTTTCCAAACGGCAAAAATAAGCAATGATGAAGAATTAATAAAAAAATTAAAAGAATTAAAGCCTGATTTCTTTGTTACTTTTGCTTTCGGACAAATACTGTCGCAGGAGGTATTAAATATTCCCAAATATTCAACCGTAAACTTACACGCATCTTTACTTCCGAAATATAGAGGCGCAAATCCGATACAAAGATGCATATTTAACGGAGATAAAAAAACCGGAATAACAACAATGTTAACTGTTTTAGAACTTGATGCCGGAGATATATGCGAAACAAAAGAAATTAACATCTCTGACAATATGACGGATATCGAACTTCGAAATATTATAAAAAAAGAATCAGGCAATATAATAATATCTACATTAAAAGGGCTTATAAACAATACAATAAAACCGAAAAAACAAGATAAAAAGAATATTTCGGTCGCCTCAAAATTTACTAAACAAGACGGACTAATTGACTGGAATAATTCCGCAATTAATATACATAATCAAGTAAGAGCAATGGTTAGTTTTCCCAATGCTTTTACATACGTAAATAATAAAATGATTAAAATATTAGAAACAAAAATCGGCTCTTTTCCGTCAAATCCGGAAAATTATTCTGAAATAATCAAAATTACTAAAGAAGGAATAGAAGTCGGAGCAAAAGAAGGCAGTATAATAATAACTAAAGTAAAACCCGAGAACAAAGGAATAATGGGTGCTTATGATTTTGCAAACGGTGCAAAAATACATCCCGGTATGAAATTTGGAGATAAAATATGTATCAAAGAGGTATAAGAGGCGCTATTACCATAGATTCTGATAATGAAAACGATGTAAGAAAAGCGGTAATCGAATTAATATCTGAAATTAAGAAAAAAAATGAATTTGATGATTCAGACATATCTTCGGTTTTATTTACATTAACCGACGATATTAAATGTATATACCCCGCAAAAATAGCCAGAGAAGAATTTAAAAATTGGGATAAAGTACCTATGATGTGCGTACAGGAAATGAAAATAGAAAATTCACTTCCCAAATGTATGAGAACACTAATAGTTATAAATACAACGCTTAGTCAGGATAAAATAAAACATGTATATTTAAAAGGTGCAGAAGTTTTAAGAAAAGACATAATATAAGATATGAATATACTGGTAGCAGGCTCGGGATATAATGCATCTTTACTGGCACAATATCTGAAACAGAGCGAAGCACAAAACGATATATATATAACGGATGATAAAGTTTATGAAGATTCGGGAGTCATAAGCATAAACATCAAAGAAAACGATACAAAATCAATATCGGATTTTGTAAAGTACAATCAAATAGAATTTACAATAGCCGCATCCCCGCTTCCTATAATAAACGGTATTTCGGATGAATTAAGAAAAGAAGGATTCCTTGTTTTTGCTCCTCTTGCAGAATCCGCAAGAATTACCTATTTAAACAGTGTCGCAAAAAAAATCTTATACAAATTAAAAATTAACACTCCGAAATTCGGTATTTTCGACCGGGAAAATCTTGCCGTTGATTACGTCAGAAATTCAAGATTTCCCCTAACAATACTAAATGATTTGGCATTCGTACAAAATCCGAATAACACCTATAAAAGTTTTTCAAAAGCAAAAGAGGGAATCCAAAAAATATTTGAAAACGGAAATGAAAAAATTATTATTGAAAATTACATTGATTCGGAACCTGTATATTTATATTTTATAACTGACGGTTATAATGCCTTGCCTTTAATAAATCTTCAAAGAAATGAAAATAAAGATTTTACCGTAATAAAATCACCATGTGAAAAAATTTCGGAAGGACTTTTAATTAATATTTTGAATAAAGTAATATACCCTCTGTTAGATGATATAAAAGCCTATTCGGGAAGTTATACTGGAATTATAGGTTTAAAAATCAAACTATACAGAAATAATTTTTATATTTTGGAGTTTTATAACAGTTTTCAAAGTTACGATATGCAGGCATTTTTATCTCTGTTCAACGATGATTTAACTCAGCTAATGATAAATGCTGCAAAAGGAGAATTAAAAGAAAATTATATTGAACCGTCAGGTATGTATTCTTATACTGTTGCAATAAATAAAAAAGAATTAACAAAAGTTTCAGAGGACATTTATGATAACTTAAGTGTAAGCGAAGATGAAAATAATTACATAATAACATCCTGCGCTCCGACGATGAACAGTGCAAAAGAAAAGTTATATAAAGAGCTTGAAAATATTTTCTCCGATAATATACTAAAAAATATAAAGAAAAATGAATCCGAAAAGGAATACAGATATTGAAACAAAATAAAAAATTTTTAAGACAATGTATAAGTTGTAAAACCTTCAAAGATAAATCCGATTTAATAAGAATAACAAAAGAATATACAACAGGAGAAATAAAATTAAATAATAATTCATCAATAGAAGGTCGTTCTGTATACATATGTAAAAATTCGGAATGTGTCGAAAACGCTTTTAAGAAAAAGAAAATTGATATTTTGCTTAAATCTGAATCGGATGATAATTTGAAAGAGACCTTATATATTTTACTTAAAAACTAAATTGTGTTACAAATATTATATGACTGATAAAAATAGGAAAAAGTAATGACGGTTGAAAATAAAAGAGTATACGAATTAGCAAAAGAATATTCAATGGCAAATAAAGATTTTATAGAATATCTGGACAGCAAACTGGATATAAAAGTAAAATCACATTCCAGTACTCTTACGCCAATACAAGTAGAAAAGATAAAAAAATCATTTTCAGATAAAAAAGGTACCGATTCCGCAAAAAAACCAAAGGCATTTATAATAAAAAAAGTAAAAACCCAGCCTGAACAATCGGAAGAAAAGACCTCCGAAACAAAACCTGAAAATAAAGAAGCAAACCAAGAAGTACAAATAAAAAAAGAAAAAGAAACAAAATCGGAACCTAAAGAAGAACCTGTTTCACAAATTCGTTCACTGTTAGAATATAATAACAAGAATAATCAAAAAAGACGTCAGGAAGCTCAGGAATTAAAACAAAAACAACAACAAGAATTTCAAAACCGCAATTTAAAGAAAGATTTTAAACAAAATCAAAATTTAAAAACAAAAACACCAAATGAAGCAAAACCAAAATTCGAACAAAAAGACAAAACCGATAAAAAACCGTTTTTTGACAGAAATAAACAAGACCAAAAACCTGAAATAAACAGAGAAAAAAATGAAAAAACAGGTTTAAACAAAAAACCTATAAGACAACATCATATAATTTCTCAGGATATTTATGAAGGTAAATCGTCAAATAACGGGCCGTTTAAGAAAAAAGGGCCTAAAGATAAGAAAAAACAATATAAAAATAAGGAAGAAGAACAAGAACTTATCAGTTTAGAAAAAGCTATTTCTCAAAAACATAAGAAAAAATCAAAAGATATAAACGAAGAAGAAACAGTAAAACAAGTAGTAATAAATAAACCGTTAACGGTTGGAGAATTAGCGGAAAAAATAAAAAAATCACCTGCCGATATAGTAAAATACTTAATGATGCAGGGGATTTTAACTACTGTTAATGAAATAATATCAGTGGAAACACAAAAGAAAATATGTGAAAATTTTGAACTTGAAACACTTGAAGAAGATTTAGACGAATATATAGAACAAGAATTACAAAAAGAAGAACAAGAAAAAGCAATAAAAGAAACAGATGAATCATTACTGGAGCAAAGAGCCCCCGTAATAAGTATTATGGGACATGTAGACCATGGAAAAACAACCCTGTTAGATTCTATAAGAGCATCAAAGCACAAAATCGTAGCTACCGAAGTAGGCGGAATAACGCAATCAATAGGTGCATATACAGTATATTTAGGTGATGATAAGAATAAGAAAATAGTATTTATAGATACACCCGGGCACGAAGCGTTTACGGAAATGAGAGCCAGAGGTGCAAAAGCAACAGACATAGCAATTCTTGTTGTAGCTGCCGATGACGGTATAATGCCGCAGACAATCGAGGCAATAAACCATGCGAGAGCTGCTGAAGTTCCTATTATAGTAGCAATAAATAAAATCGATAAAGCGGGAGCCGATCCCGATAAAATAATGCAGCAATTAACGGAATACGGGCTTGTACCTGAAGAATGGGGCGGAGATACCATATGCTGTAAAGTCAGCGCACTTCAGGGAAAAGGTATTGATGATTTACTTGAATATATTCTTCTGTTGGCGGAGGTACAAAACTTAAGAGCCAATAAAACTGCAATGGCTACAGGGGTAATTATAGAAGCTAAATTAGATAAAGGAAAAGGCCCTGTTGCAACATTATTGGTTCAAAACGGAACACTTCATACGGGTGATTGTTTTGTAGTAGGAAGTGTATCAGGGAAAGTAAGAGCATTATTATCTGATTCAGGAGAAAGAATCAAAGAAGCCGGCCCGTCAACTCCCGTTGAGATATTGGGATTAACCGAAGTACCGCAAGCCGGAGATTTCTTCGAAGCTGTTGAAAACGAAAAAGTAATGAGAACAATCACTCAAGAAAGAAAAGAAAAGGAAAGAAATTCAAAACTTGACAGCATGAAACCTGCCCATATAAGAAATGAACAAGTGGGGAATGCGGATGATAATATTAAACATTTAAATTTAATTATCAAAGCTAATACCCACGGAAGTGCCGAAGCGGTATCGCAAGGAGTTTCTCAACTTGAGTCAAAAGAAATTATAACCAAAATAGTTCATGTTGGAGTGGGTGACATCTCAGAAGCCGATGTAATGCTTGCAAGTGCAAGTAACGCCATTATTCTCGGATTTACCGTAAAAGAAGATGCAAACGCTCAAATTGCAGCCGAAAAAGAAGGTGTAGTTATAAAAAAATACAATATAATATATCAAGTATTGGAAGATTTGGAACAGACAATGTTAAATCTGCTCAAACCTGAAATTAAAGAAATTTTCTTAGGTCAAGCAGAAGTCAGACAAATATTTACGGTAGGTAAAACAACTAAAATTGCAGGATGTTATGTTACTGACGGAAAAGTAATAAGAAATAAGACCGCAATTGTTGAAAGAAACGGAATAGAAATTTTCAAAGGTCAAATTGACCAATTAAAACGATTCAAAGATGATGTAAAAGAAGTAGCCCAAGGCTTTGAGTGCGGTATTTCTTTTGATAAATTCAATGACATAAAAGAAGGTGACATTATAAAAGTCACAACGACAGAAGAAGTTGAACGCCAGATATTAGTTTAATTCGGAGATAATTATGTCTTTAAGGAACGAACGAGTCAGAAAAACTTTAATGAAAGAAATTGCCAATATTATACAAAAGCAATTGAAAGATTCAAGGATTCAAGGAATAATATCAATAACCGATATTGAAATATCACACGACAACTCATATGCGAAAGTATATTATTCCGTATTTGCGCCTGAATCCGAAAAGCAAACAACAATTCAAGCTATTACGGATAATACGTCAAAAATAAGATATGAAGTGGGAAAGAAAATCAGATTAAGAGTTACACCGGAATTAAGATTCATACCGGATAATTCCCTTGAAAGAGGGTCTAATGTAACGCAAATAATAAACAAAATATCACGGGGCGAAATATAAATTAATGTTCGGATTTATTAATATATATAAACCGCCTCAAATCAGTTCTCATAAAGTTATATCAATTTTAAGAAAAATCACCGGAATACATAGAATAGGGCATGCCGGGACTTTGGATCCTATGGCACAAGGGGTATTACCCGTAGCAATCGGTAAAGCTTCAAAGTTAATAGATTATCTGCCCGAGAATAAATCATATACAGTGGAAATGAAACTGGGTTTTATTTCCGACAGTTTTGATATTACGGGGAAAATCGAAAAAACAGATGCAAAAAAAGCCCGATTAGAAGAAATTGAAAAAATAGTAACGGAAACGAAGGGGGAAATAAATCAAATACCGCCTGCATTTTCTGCCGTTCATTATAAAGGGAAAAGGTTGTATGAATTGGCAAGAGAAGGTAAAATTCCAAATGATATTCCGATAAGAACAATTAATATATATAAAAATCAAATAATATCATTTGATTATGAAAATCAAATATTAAAGCTTGAAATAGATTGTTCAAAAGGAACTTATATAAGAACAATAGTAAATGATATCGGTAAAATATTAAAAACCGGTGCAATAATGACAAAACTTGAAAGAACAAAATCCTCAGGCATGGATATAAAAGATTCAGTAAGAGGATTAGAAACACTTACCAAATCAGATATTGAAAAAAATATAATAAATCCCGAAATACTTATTCCGTTAAAAACACTAACCGTAAATGAAGAAGAATATAATAAAATAAAGAACGGAAATTTCATAAAAAATAAAACAGGAGAGCAGGGGAATATTTTATTAAAATATAATAATATACTCCTTGCAATTGCAAACAGCGGCAAAGAAACAATAAGTCCCGGGAAATTACTCATATGAAAAAATTTTTAATTATATTATTAACTTTAATAATCGGTTTAAATGCATATGCTGAAAATTTGAATATAGTATGCCCTAATGGGGGATACGATTATAATGAGAAAGAAAATCCTTTTAATATATATACAGGAATAAATTTATTATCTTCTAAACTCATACAAACAATAATACAAAATGAGTTATCAAAAGAATTAAACTCCGAAATTACGGCTCAAATAGAAATATTTAACGTAAAAAGAATAAAAGAAGGTGAATTCAAAAAGTTAACACTTAAAAGTAATAATTTAAGATATAAACTAATAAGTTTAACGGACTTTTATGCTCAAACAATATGTCCTTATAATAAGGTAATATATAAAAATAAAAAACTATACTACCCTTACGACTTAACATTTAAATATAATGCAAAAATAACAAATCAGGACATAACAAATATAATAAATTCAAAAGAATTTCAAAATAAGCTGAAGAAACTGCCAATTAGTTTAAACGGAATAAATATCTTTGAAATAAAATCAGTCAATTCGGAGTTAAGAGATAATAAAATACATTTTATAATCAATATAAAAACACTGTTGGGAAGTATAAAAATAAAATTCAGTTCGGATATAGAAGTTGAAAATAATAAAATAGTTTTAAAAGACATTACATGCCATACAAAAAGTAATATAATAAGTGATACGGCACCTGAAATATTAAATAAAATTAATCCGATATCCTACCAAACGGATGCAATAAACGGAAAATATTGTAAAATAAATATAACGGAAGCGAAAATAAAAGGCGATACAATAGTACTAAACGGACTTTTTATAATAAACAGGAACTTAAAAAATGAGTAAGTTTTCAAAAATAGTAATAATAATTTTGGTTATATTAATATTTTTCTTTATAAAAGAAAAATATGGAAACAATATAGAAAACATAATATCAAAAGGCGCAAATATAACCCAAATAGAGAATCCTCTAAAAAATATACCGAAAGAAACAGAGCAGGTGCTTGAACCGGTGAAAGCTCCGGGGGAAAAAGAGAAAACGGAAGTAAAAGAAAAAGAATATGTACAAATATACTTTCTTGCATTAGATTCGCATGATAACGGCATATATAAAAAAGTACAACGTGAAATTCCCGAAGGAGAAAATAAATTGGAATATGCCCTAAAAGAATTATTAAAAGGCCCGAATATATTGGAAAAATCCTTTGGTGCATACAGTGAGATTCCTGCTGATACAAAGCTGTTAAAAATAAATCAAAAAGGAAATAAAATTATAATAGATTTCAGCTCCGATTTTCAGTACGGAGGCGGAACAGACAGCATATATTCAAGAATGATGCAGTTAATAAAAACATCACTTGCCAATACAAATAATAAGAAAATATACTTATATTTAGACGGAAAACAGGTTAATTTTATAGGCGGCGAAGGAATAATGATTACTCAGCCGTTAAATGAAAATTCATTAGAAGTATAGTAAAAATAATATTACAAATAAAGTTAATATATGGTAGAATTTACATAAAAGTTTTTAGAGGATAATATATTGTTTGAGAAATTCACGGAAAAAGCGGTAGATATAGTAAAAGCAGCACAAATACGTGCCATAAAATTAAATCATGAAAAAATATATCCGGAACACCTTATCTTGGCACTATTAAGTGATACAAACAGTATAATAGTTAAGACTCTGACAATATATAAGATAGATATAGAATCTTTAAAGAAAGAAATAGAGTCATACTTAAATAAAAAAGCAGTTGTAAATCCCGTAGAGTTTGTAGTATTTAGTGATTCTACAAAAGAAATATTTCAAAGAACATTAGAAATAGCAAAGATTCTGGGCAATTCATACGTAAAACCCGAACACATATTTCTTGCAATATGGGATTATCCTCAGTTGGAATTAATGTCCGTACTCAAAGAAAAGGGAATAAATATAGAAAAAATAAAAGAAATGTTTTACAACATACTTTCAAATAATAAAACCAAGAAGGTAAAACATCCCGAAATTATAGAAAAGAGAAGAAGAAACGACAAAGCAGACGGAATAATTTCAATAATAGAGAGTTCAGACAGTTCTAAGATATTTGACAGAGCGATTGCAAAGTTATCAGCATCAAATTATGAAATACTCGGAACGGAACAAATAATGCAGTCTATATTAGAAGATACCGAATCCGAGTTAACAAAAACTCTTAGAGAATTCGGGATAACAGCGGAAAGTTTTTCGTCCAAATTAAAAGAAGTATCCACAAGACAAGCGGAATTTGGTGACAGACAAATAATATTCACTCCCAATGCGTTAAAAACCTTAATGATTGCATTAGATATAGTAAAAGAAGAAGGAAATGCATCCATATTACCGGAGCATATTGTATTAGGTCTGTTAAAATCCAAAAAAGGTATAGCTTATAATATATTAAAAGAACTTAATGTAAATGATTATTTATTGGAAGAAAGAATACTGCAGCCGATAGAGAAAGAAGTAAACGAAACATTGTACATAATGCGGCTTGCGAAGCAGGAAGCAAGAAGAATAGGAAACAGTGTAGTAGGCAGTGAATTAATATTACTGGGGATAGTATTGGAATCAAACAGCATAGCAGCGGAAGTATTAAGAGATTTAGGCGTAATCGTAAAAGATGCACGTGATGTAATTGAAGAATTAATCGGAGTAAATGATGATTATGCAAGCACTGAAATAACCTTTAGCCAGCGTGCAAAATTAATATTAGAAGATGCTTGGAACATAGCCAAGGCACAGAATAAAACCAAAACAACAGCAGACGATTTACTTTTGGCAATATGCAATCAACCCGATTCCGTAGCAATGAAAGCTTTAAGCAGACTAGGGGTAGATGTTCTTGAAATCAGACAAGGGATTAAAAACAGACTGGAAAACTACGCAATATGAGCTGTTAGTACCGGCAAATAATAAAACAACTGCACTAAAAGCAATAGATGCGGGAGCGGATGCCGTATATATAGGTTATTCAAAGTACGGAGCAAGAGTTCAGGCAGGTAATTCCGTTGAAGATTTAATTGAAGTTATAGAATATGCCCATAAGTATCGGGTTAAAGTATATATAACAGTCAATACAATACTGAAAGATGAAGAAATAAAAGAAATAGAATCATTATTATGGCGGCTATACAATATTAATGCTGACGGAATAATAATTCAGGATATGGGGATATTAGAGTGTAATCTGCCTCCGATTAAACTTATAGCAAGTACACAATGTCATAATAACACGGTTGAAAAAATCAAATTTCTTGAAGAAACAGGTATTTCAAGAGTAATATTACCCCGGGAAATAACATTAGATGAGATTAAAACCATAAGAAAATCCGTCGGAGTAGAACTGGAATGTTTTATACATGGTGCATTATGCGTATCGTACAGCGGACAGTGTTATTTAAGTTATGCCATAGGTAAACGAAGTGCTAACCGTGGAGAATGCGCCCAGCCATGCCGGAAAAAATATTCTTTAATTGATGCAGATGGTAAATATATTGTAAGAAACAAGTATATATTGAGTTTAAAGGATTTAAATTTATCACAAAGATTGGAAGAATTAATTGAAAGCGGAATTACATCATTCAAAATAGAAGGCAGATTAAAAAATGAAGCCTACGTAGTAAACACAACCGCATACTACAGAGAAATTATTGACAAAATACTGCAATCAAATAATTTAAAACGTTCTTCCGAAGGTATATCTTATATTGATTTTGAACCCGATTTAAATAAAACATTCAATCGAGGGTATTGTGAATTTAATATAGACGGAATAAAAAAAGATTGGGCAACAATGAATTATACTTCATCTTTAGGTGAATATATCGGAGTTGTAAAAGAAACAAAAAAAGATTATTTCTGCTTAAATACTAATATTTTAAATAATTCGGACGGCATTTGCTTCTTCAATGAAGAAAAAGAACTAATAGGAACAAATATCAACCGTACAGAAGGCTATAAAGTATATCCCGCTTCAATAAAAGGAATAAAACAAGGAACTAAGATATACAGAAATTATAATAAAGAATTTGATGATAAATTAAAGAATACAAATATAATAAGGAAAATACCCGTTAAAATAAAAGTTCGGGAAACAAAAAACGATTATTTATTTTTTATGTATGACGAAGAAAATAATTGCGCAATAAAAATGGTAAGTAAAAGATATGAACCTGCAATAAACAAAGAAAAAGCAATAAATACACTTGAAATACAATTATCTAAATCAGGTAATACCGAATTTAAAGTTATTTCAACAGATATTAAAATTCAAACAATATCATTTATAAAAGTTTCGCAAATAAATGAAATACGAAGGAATTTAACAAATAAATTAAGTGAAATAAGAAAAAAGAATTATAAAAAAGAGCGTGGAAACAAAATAAACAAAGTACAATATCCTTATAAAGAAATTGATTATAAAGCCAATGTATTAAATGAAAAATCAAAATTATTTTACGAAAAAAGAGGATGCGAAATAAAAGAATATGCACCTGAGAGCAATTCCGATACTAAAAACCGTGAATTAATGGTATCAAAATACTGTATAAAGAATCAATTAGGCTTATGTCCCAAACAAAGCGGAATAAAGAAATACAAAGAGCCATACGTATTAAAAGACGAATTCAACAAGGAGTATCTTGTTGAATTCAATTGCAAGGATTGCGTTATGAAAATAAGGAGTAAAATTTAAGATCTTTTTAAAGAGGAATATGCGGGGTTATTAGCTATTAAGTTAGCTATTGAAGTCATTTGATTACCGTCTTTAGTATATAACTTAGATAAGTAATTTAATCTTTTAACTAATTTAGAATCAGAAATTTTTAAAGAAGGATTATAAGAAGTGAAAGCAACCCATGTTTGAACTTCGCAAGTCCAAGCTCTTACTTCTTCTTCATAAGTTTTTGTATTTTCGTGATGAACTGATTCATGAGCGATTAAGCAAGCAATAGCTTCAACCGGAGCTTCTTTATAATTTGCACTGATTAAGATAGCTAAACTGCCGTCGGAAGTTTTTGCGGTAACAGCTTCACAAGTACCAAATCCTAAAGCTTCCAAGTTTCTGAACATAATTCTTATAGGTCTGTTGGTAGCATTGTTGCCTTGAATTACATCAATAACTTTTCTGTTATTCATAGCTTCTAACTTATTTAAAGCTGCAGTCAATACCGGATGTTTAGTATTAGCTGTGAAATCAGCGGCAAATGCTGCATTTGATAAACTCAACAAAATTAATGCACTAAAAAGCGCGAGAAAATTCTTTATAAATTTCATAACAGGGAATCCTTTGAACAACTATCTAACTTTTGATTTTTTAAAATCCTTACTGATTTACTTATCGGCAATTTAAAATTTAACTTTAGTTTTTAATTCAAATTTTTTATTTTTTTGTAACATTTCTTAAAAAATAAACAAAAGAATAAGAAAGAAAAATGCTTAAAATATTGATAAAAAGGGGGATAAGGATGTAAAATAAAAAGTATAAAAAATGAAAGATTAGTTTATAATAAAAAAAGACAGAGAAAAAAGAGGGATATAAATGAAGAATACGGTAGTAGTCGGAGCGCAATGGGGCGATGAAGGTAAAGCCAAAATAACGGATTTATTAGCGGAATATGCCGATGTAATAATCAGGTATCAAGGCGGATGCAACGCAGGTCATACGGTTGTTGTAAACAATGAAACATACAAATTTCACTTAATACCGTCAGGAGTATTATATAAGAATAAATTTTGTTTTATCGGAGCGGGAACGGTAATACATCCCGAAACATTTTTAAAAGAAACCCAAGAATTAAAAGAAAGAGGAGTTGATTTATCTAACCTAAAAATAAGTCCTTTAGCATCAATAACATTACCGTACCATATAGATATAGACGGAATAAGTGAAGATTCATCAGGCAAGAATAAAATAGGAACAACAAAAAAAGGCATAGGCCCGACGTACTCGGATAAAATAGGCAGATACGGATTAAAGATTCAAGATTTGTATGATGAAGAACTTTTAAATACAAGATTAGATGCAATTTTGCCTTTAAAAAACAAGATTTTAGATAAAGTATACGGAGCAAAAACCTATACAAAAGAAGAGATGAAAGAATATTGCAAAAAATATTCTGAGATATTCAGACCATACGTATGTGAAGAATGGGTAAAAGAGCTTTCAGCAGCAATAAAAGAAGATAAAAAAATATTATTTGAAGGGGCGCAAGGCATAATGCTGGATATAGACTACGGAACATATCCTTATGTTACGGCATCAAATCCGATAGGAGGAGGTGCCGCAACCGGCAGCGGAATAGGGCCTACGCATATTCAAAACGTAATAGGAGTAACAAAAGCATACATAACAAGAGTAGGTGAAGGGCCGTTTGTTACCGAATTAACAGATGAAACAGGAAAGAAAATAAGGGAAATAGGAGCCGAATTTGGCACAACAACAGGCAGACCAAGGAGATGCGGCTGGTTTGATGCCGTTCTTTCAAGGTATTGTGTTTTAGTCGGCGGATTAACACAAATGGCTATCACTAAAATTGATGTATTTAATGATTTTGATGAACTTAAAGTTTGTGTTGCATACAAAGATAAGCGTGACGGGAAAGTATATAAAGATTACCCGACAAATATTAATTTACATAAATATTTAGAACCCGTTTATGAAACATTTAAAGGATGGAAAACCGATATTTCAGGTGCTAAATCAATAAATGAGCTTCCCGAGAATGCAAAAATATATTTAAAAAGGCTCGAAGAGCTTGTCGGCATCCCTATAAAAATAGTCAGTGTCGGAGCTGACAGGGAGCAAACAATAATTATGGAGAATCCGTTCAAATAAAAAAGTACCTCACAAAAAGTGAGGTATTTTTTTTAATTATCAAGTGCATCTTTAAGCAATTTATTTAAAAGCTGCGGATTTGCTCTTCCTTTGGTTTCTTTCATGACCTGTCCGACAAAGAACCCGAACAATTTATCTTTTCCGCCTTTATAAAGCTGTACCTGCTCGGGATTAGAGCTAATAACTTTATCAACTGCGGATTTAAGCGCACCTTCATCAGAAATAACGCTAAGACCTTGTTTTTCAACAATTTCTTTCGGACTTCCGCCTTCTTTCAGAAGAGTTATTACTATTTGTTTTCCGATGTTATTGGAAATAGCGCCTGAAGTTACAAGATTTATTAATTCCGCAAAGGATTCAGGGGTTAATTTTGTATCTTCAATCAGAACTTTTTCTTCTTTTAAGAACGCTGCGATTTCTTTCATTAAGAAATTATTAGCAATTTTTGCATCAGCACCCAGACTAACCGTTTTATCATAGAAAAGTGCAATATCTTTTTGTTCCACAAGAACGTTAGCATCATAAGGCGAGAGTCCGTATGACACGTAACGTTGACGTCTTGCCTGAGGCAATTCGGGCATTTTTGCGGCTATTTCATCCACCCATTCTTTTGAGATATGAAGCGGCATTAAGTCAGGTTCCGGGAAGTAACGATAATCATGCGCATCTTCTTTTCCTCTCATAGACTTTGTTATTCCCTGATTATCATCCCATAATCTTGTTTCCTGAACGACTTCTTCACCGGATTCAACTATATCAATTTGTCTGTCTATTTCGTATTCAATAGCTCTTTGAAGCGCTCTAAAGCTGTTAACATTTTTTATTTCGGCTCTTGTACCAAATTCTTTTTGTCCTACGGGCCTTACGGAAATATTGGCATCACATCTCATCGAACCTTCTTCAAGGTTCCCGTCACAGACTCCGATATATACAAGAATTGTTCTGAGTTCTTCCATATATGCTCTTGCTTCATCGGAAGAGCGCATATCAGGTTCGGATACTATTTCCAATAAAGGAGTACCGGCTCTGTTAAGGTCAACCAATGAATAACTCGAACCGGCTATACCTGAAGAACCCATATGTACCAATTTTCCGGCATCTTCTTCAAGGTGTGCTCTTGTTATTCCTATTCTTTTTCCTTCTATTTCTATATATCCGTTAACACATATAGGTTTATCATATTGAGAGATTTGATAACCTTTAGGTAAATCGGGATAAAAATATTGTTTTCTGTCAAATTTGCAATATTCAGGTATTGTACAATTAAGCGCCAAACCTGTTAAAATGCCCATATTAACAACTTCTTTATTTAATACGGGGAGTACACCCGGCATTCCAAGAGTTATCGGGCTTACATGTGTATTTTGTTCGGAACCGAATTCTGTCGAATCACATGCAAAAATTTTAGATTTAGTTTTTAATTGAGCATGAACTTCCAATCCGATTACTACTTCATATTTTTTTCTCAATTCTTCCATTGTTCCGGTAGTCATATTCAAAACCTCATTATTTTTAATTTCATATGAAATAATAACATGAATAAAATAATTTGAAAAACTAATACAATGTAGTAAAATGTATATAATAGTGATTGGTGGGATATGAAAAAAAAGATAATAACATATTTAATAATAATAAGTTTTGTATTTCCAAATACGATAATCGGAAGTATGGCAGCTGACAGTCCTTATAAAGGGTATATAGAAGAAACAAATACAAAAGAAAAAGAAAACGAAAAACTGTTTACAAATGAAGTAACAAAACTTGATGAAACAAAAGAAATAGAACTGATTGTATCTCAAGTACTGGCGGGAGAAACATCAAGTGAAGGGGATGAGTTTTTTGCCGAGGTATCGGAAGATGTATTGGCAGGCTCAGGGGTATTATTGCCAAAAGGGACAGTAGCTCATGGGAATATCAGGAATATAGTTGATCCGAAGCGTTTAGGCAGGGACGGTTATATTGAATTAGACTTTGATTATTTAATCACTCCTGACGGGAGAGAAATACCCATAGAAGGCGGAATGTCGTCAAAATTACATCCTGCGAAATCTGCGGCAAAGGCTGTCGGAACAAACATAGCCAATACTGCAATCGGCGGAGTATACGGAGCAGCTGCCGCTATTGAAGTTTTGGGATTGGAAGGTGCAATTTTAACTCAAGGTTACAGTTTATTAGGCGGTGCGGCAATCGGCGGGGTCGTTGCTTTAGGGTTAAGTCTTTTCAGAAAAGGGAAAGATGTTTTAATTTCTCCGGGAGATGAAATTAAAATTAGGATTAAAAGCTCGGAGAAAATACCCGTTATGACACATGAAGCCGTAAGACAAAAAGAAATTAAATATGAAGGGCTTGATGTTCAAATTACGGATATTTTCCTTGAAAAAGACCCTTTTGATAACCTAAATACAATAACTTTAGATTTAATAATAAAAAATAATTCCAACACTGATTTTTCATCGTTCGATATAGCTATGGTAAACGATTTGAATAACAGTTATAAACCTTCAATTTTTACCGATTATAAAAACTCGCTTGCCATGAGAACAATAAAAAGAGGTGAAAGCGTTTCAGGGGTTTTATCTTTTTCGGTTGATAACCCAAACAGAGAACACTGGCTTGTATTCTATGACAAAAGATTTCACAAACCTTTAGCGAAAATTTCGGTTGATAATGCAAAAAAAGACCTTAATATCACAGATTTAACCAAGAAGAAGAAAAAAAGAAAAAAAGTATAGAGGTTTTATGTTAAATGTAGATTTATTTGAAAATATTGATAATAACTCTGTCATAGAACTTTTGAAATGTATCGGAATAAAAACAAAAAAATATAAAAAAGATGGTATTATTTTAAAGACAGGTTCTAAAATTGATTATTTAGGGGTAATTTTAGACGGAGAAGCGGTTATTACAAAGAAAGATGCATTTAATAACACCGTTATTATTGAGAATTTAAAAGTTAATGATATATTCGGACATAATATAGTCTGCACACAAATATATAAAAGTCCTGTTGATATAACGGCGAAAAACAGATGTGAAGTATTATTCCTTCCTTATGAAAAGGTTGTTACGCCATGTCAAAAATTATGCAAAGCGCATTTAAAATTAATTAAAAATATAATGAAAATGATATCAAAAAGGAATACTCAATTAAATAACAAAATAGACATAATAGGGCAGAAAACAATCAGAGAAAAGGTTTTAACATTATTAGAAGGATATAAAGACAGCGGAAATAAGGCACAAATTCCCTACAACAGAAAAGATATGGCAAAATTTTTATGCACTGACAGAAGTGCTCTTTCAAGAGAACTGTGCAAAATGAGAGATGAAGGAATGATAAGGTTTAATAAAAATCAATTTGAGCTTTTGTATTAATATCACTTATATTTAAACAATTATTTTTATGAAACGACTTTTATAATATACCTTTACATTGTAAAAATAAATTATAATCTATTGCGAGATTAAAATTATCAATATAAAATAAAGACATAAAATAAACGTGAGGGAAAAAATAATGGTGAAGAAAAGAGAGTTGGTGCATATTGACTGCCTTAAATTGTCAAGAAAAACACTTACCGTAAAGCCTAATCAAAGATATTATCTTTTAGGAGTTTTGGATGATAATGAAAAAACATGCTGGGTAGAATTTATGGAGGATAAAACCTCATTAACCGTAATGTTCTCGGTTTTAAAAGCACTAAAGAATCTTAAAGATAAATACGGATTAGAACCGAATATTATAGAAACGGATAATGCCGGAGAATTTTGTTCCGGAGAATATGCATTAAATAAATGCACTCATCCCGTTGAAAGATTTTTTGTTGAAATGGGGATAAAACATAAATATACTAATACTTACCGTCCCGGACAAAACGGAGGTATTGAAAAATTCTGGCAGACTATTAAAGATGAAATGATTCAAGACAAAAAATTCAGAGGTCCGAAAGAATTTAAAGATGAGCTTGAAAAATTCATAGTTAAATATAACAAGAAGCACAGTAAATAAATTATATTGCATCTCCTAAAAGGGTATAATTTTCGCAAAATCAAAGATTTTACTTAATTGAGATTACAAAATCTTTTGGAAGTTAATAGCAGTATTATTATCAATATAGTTATGAATTTTTTGTATTAAAGCCGGGGAAAAATTATAAATATTATCAACCGGAATAATTTTAATGAAAGAATTATAACCGTCTTGAGAGGATACATTTGCAAGAAATTCTTTTGAATAAGCTTTAAAAAGTACACTGCCCGTTTTAAATTGTATTTCTTCTATTGAGTAATTTTGGTCGTTTATTGCGGATAAAAGAAGATACATTAAGTTTTCGCAAGATATCTTATAGGATTTAGAAAATTCACCCTTCTGCCAAGCTGCATTTTTTATCTGATTACTAACGGGAATAACATTTTCCGCCAATGCGGTTTGCTGAATAAATATAAGAGTTAGAAATCCTAATATTACGGCAATTTTTTTCATTATATCTCCATCCAAGACTTACCTATGTAAGTATCAACTTTTAAAGGAACCAAAAAAGGCTGGTCAAGCTCCATTGCTTTTTGAACCAATAATTTTACTTCTTCTATTTCAGTATTAACTGTTTCAATAACAAGTTCATCATGCACTTGAATGATTATTTTAGATTTTATGTTATTTTTTGTAAAGTAGTCATTTAACCTAACCATGGCGAGTTTCATAATATCAGCGGCACTGCCTTGAATCGGGGCATTAATAGCGGCACGCTGAGCTGCCTCTTGAAGTTTTGAATTTGTACTTAATAAACCCGACATCAGATAACGTTTTCTGCCGTATATTGTTTCGACATAGCCGTGTTCGTAAGCAAATTTTATTGTTTCATCCATATATTTTTTAATATCGGGATAAGTATTAAAATATCTGTCAATAAAATTCTGAGCTTCAAACGGGGATATTCCGAGAGCGGAGGCAAGTCCGTATTTTGACTGTCCGTATACTATCCCGAAATTTACAGCCTTAGCCTTTGAGCGCATTTCTTTTGTAACTTCTTCGGTTGGAACCCCAAAGATTTTACTTGCCGTTGCACTATGGATATCTTCATCTTCACAAAACGCCTCTATCAAATTATCATCACGAGAGATATGTGCCAAAAGCCTTAATTCAACCTGAGAATAGTCAGCGGAAAGTATAAAATTTTCTTCATTTTCTGCCGTAAATGCACCTCTTATTCGGTTTCCCAATTTTGTTCTTATGGGTATATTCTGTAAATTCGGGTTTGAAGATGACAATCTTCCCGTAGTTGTTATTGTTTGATTAAAACTCGTATGGATTCTGTTGTCTGTAGGGCTTCTTAATTCAGGCAAAGATTCAACATAAGTGCTTTTTAACTTTGCCAAATGTCTTTGTTCCAAAATATCTTTTGCTATTTGGTTTTCTTGTGCAAGCTCCTCCAAAACTTTTGCGCTTGTCGAATATCCGGTTTTTGATTTCATTCCCTTTGCTTTTAAATTCATTTTACCGAATAATATATCAGCAACTTGTTTTGGCGAATTTATATTAAATTTTTCACCGGCTTGTTCATAAATTTTATTTTCAATAATATTTAATTTTTCGTTAATTTCTTCTTCAATAACCTTCAAATAATTAACATCGATACAAGCGCCGTTATCCTCCATTTTAGCAAGCACCAAGGTTAAGGGGACTTCAATATCATATAATAAATCCAGTTCTTTTTCGTCAAGTTTTTCCGACCAATATTTAGTGAGAAGTAAAGTGGCAAAAGCATCATCACATGCATAAGAAGCCGCATTTTCTATGGGAACGGATTCTATACTGTATGAACCGTTTCCGTTTTTTAAAAGCTGTTCAAATTCCACCATCATATAATCCAGATAGTCGCTTGCCTGCTGTTTTAGACCGTGTTTTCTTGAGGAATCTTTTATATAACTTGCAAGCATGGTATCAAATATTATATTTTTTATATTTAACCCGTGACGGGTCAGGACATGATAATCAAATTTCGCATTCTGCAAGGTTTTTGCAATATTTTCATCGGATATAACATCTTTTAATTCCCTCACAACTTCATCTAAATCAAGCTGTTGACCCACTTGATGAAATATCGGTATGTAATATGATTTTACTAAATCACTCTTGCTTAAATCGAGTTTTACTCTTTTATTTTTAGATTGAATTTGTTCAGAAAATGCAATGGAAATCCCTACCAAATCACACTCTAAAGGATTTATTCCGGTAGTTTCTACGTCTATTGAAAAAAGTGTTTGTTTTTTTAATTCTTCTTTTAAAAGAATAAGTTTTTCGCTTGTATCAACAATATTTTTTTTATGGTTGTATTCCTTATGGGAGGTTTGAAGGAGCATATCTCCTATTCCTAAGCCAAGCTGCATTTGAGTTGAAGTTATATTGTTATTTTCATCTTTACAACCTTCCGGAATTTTAGCCTCTAAAGATGCAACCTTGAAGGGCTGTAATATACTGTCTGAATTTTTCAAAAAGTTATAAAACTGATTTTTTTTGAAAAATTCTACAACTCTGTCATAATTAGGCATTTCAAGTTTTGCGCAATCAAAATCGAAATCTATATCTAAATTTCTTTGAATAGTTGCCAATTCTTTGCTTAAATATGCGATTTCTTTACCTTCTGCCAGTTTTTTCTTTAAAGCCTTTTCGGTCATTTCATCTATTTTTTCATAGATTACGTCCAATTTATCATATTTAGACAGGAGTTTACATGCCGTTTTTTCGCCTACGCCTTTAATTCCCGGTATATTATCCGAGCTGTCGCCGCTTAATGCTTTATAATCTACGATTTGATACGGATATACTCCCATTTTTTCATATACTTTATACCAATTAAATTCGACTAATTCACCTTTAGAAGGCATAATAACACTAATCAGTCCTTCACGATCCACAAGTTGAAAAGAATCTCTGTCCCCTGTTAGTATGTATGTTTTATGTTGTTTTTGCTTTGCTTTTGAAGCTATGGTGCCGATTACATCATCAGCTTCATACCCTTCTTTCGTAAGAATAGGGATATTTAAAGCATTTAAGCCTTCGACTATTAAACCAATCTGGCTTCTTAAAGTATCAGGCATAGATTCACGGTTAGCTTTATATTCCGAATACATTTCAGTTCTGTAGGTATGTCTTGAAACATCAAATGCTACGGCTATTGCATCAGGCTTAACGTCATTATTTTTCAGTAAATCAAACAGAGCTTTAAAAAAGCCGAAAACCGCCCACGTAGGCTGATTATCCGATGTTTTCATAGCAGTGCGCTCCAGTGCAAAATAATAACGATATGCCAATGCGTGACCGTCTATTAATATAAAATTTTTTTCCTGCATAATTTATCCCTAATTTTTAAATATTTTAGCTTATTTATTTTTCTTATACGAAAACCCGATTATTTTTTAACTTCCCCGTTGATTTTTTCCAAAAGGAGCTGAGCATCTTCATGTTCGGGGAAAATCTCCAATATTTGTTCTAAGTATGACTTAGCTTCTTCATACTCTTTCATCTCATACTTACAATTCGCTAAACAATACAAAATGTACGTATTTTTATTATTTGCCATTCTAAGTACATTATAAAGCATAAATGCTTCTTTATACATTTTCAGTTCCGTATAAACACGTGCAAGTAAGTTAGCTATCTCTTCATCAGGAACTATTGTATAAGCATCTTCCAATAACTGCTTGGCATTTTCAAAATTATTTTCCGAAATATATACCTGCGCCAAGTGAAATAATACCTGTACATCACGAGCATCAATATTTAAAGCATCCAATAATAATTCCTTTGCCTTTTTCATATTTTTCAATGAAATATAATTTACGGCTATTCTGACGAGCATATAAACGGGGACATCATCAAATTTTAACAGTTTGGAATACATTTTTTCCGCCTGTTCTAATTCTGACATTAAATGATAATAATTAGCAAATTCAAAAATAACATACATATTGTCAGGGGCAATAGCATAAGCTTTTTCAAAAAATTCCAAAGCTCTGTCAAAAATTCTTCTTGAAAGATAAATTATTGCTAAATCTTTATAAGCCATAAAATAATTAGGATTTACCGTAATAATTTTTTTCAATATTTCTTCGCCCCGGTCTGTTTCGCCGGATTTAGCACAAACCACGGAATAATCGTACAGCATATCTATATTCATAATCCCTTTAGAAACGAGTTCTGAATACAATATTTTTGCGGCTTCCAAATTGTTAACCATTGAATATAAACCGGCTAAAGTCAATTTTAATTGAACGGAATTCATATTAAAACTCAGCAGTTGTTCAATAATTTCAATAGCCTCGGCATACTTAGAACATCCTTTATAAGCAACTGCCAAGTTATACAGATTATTATCATTATCAGGCTCAAGTTCAGAAAGTTTTTTATAGCCTTCTTGAGCTTCTTCAAACATGCCCGCTTTTAGTGCCGATAAGGAATATGCCTGTATATATTGGAGTTTTGGCTCTATATCGTAAGCTTTTTTTAAATTTTTATATGACTTCTCAAAATCTTCTACCTGAAAATATGCCACCCCGATGTTATATAAAGCCGAAGTTGAATCAGGATTCAATTTCAAGGATTTTTTATACATTTCAACGGCTTTTTTTGTTTTACCGGTTTTAAAATAAGCTAACCCCAATTTATTATAATATTTAGGATTTTCAGGCGCCAGAACAACCGCTCTCACTAAATTAGTAACGGCTTCTTCATCCCGCCCCGATTCAAGTGCCGCAGATGAAAGGATATCAAAAATCTGAACATCCTCAGGATTAATTTTTATCATTCTTTGTTCAAGCTCAAAAACCTTATCGTATTTTTTTTGTTTAATATAAGCTATACATAAACTTTTATATGCATCAAGATAATCTTCTCTTAACTCAATCAAACGGGTTAAGAATTTTTCCGCCTTTTCAAATTGACCGCAGTCAAGATTTATAACCGATACGTAATATAATGCCACAGTATTATCAGCATCATACTCCAACACTTTTAAAAAATATTTTAAAGCCTCAGGCAGTTTATTTAAATTAATGCAGCATAAACCCATTAATTTGTTTAATTCCACATCGTCAGGCTTTTTGTCCAATTCATCGGAAATAAGCTTTCTTGCTTCTTTATATTCCCTGCTTGTTATTAATTCCGTTATTTTGTGTTTGTTCATAATCATTATTATATCAAATCCTAATTAAAGAACAACAAAATTTTAGAGTGATAAGGTAATATCCTCTAAAATAATTCAATTTTCTCCCGATAGGAATACGGGAAAAGAACGGACAAGAGGAGGTTATCCAAACTGCCCGTTCAGTCCCATTGCTCTTGTTTCTAACAGAAAGGGGGAAACAAGGAAGCAATAAACAAAAAGGAGAAGGCTTTTTTGCCTTCTCCCCTTTTAATTTTTTAAGAAATATTGTTAATTAGCCCCCTGCAGCAGCACCTGTTGTTTTAACTTCTTTGTCAAACATAACTTCTTGGGTAGGATCTCCGAACGGTACAACTTTTTGTGAATAAATTAAAGCCATATAGATATCTTTCGGTCTTTGTGAGCTTGTTGTAATAACATTCGGTTTTCTGTCGCCGTTTACGTCTATCAACAAATTCGGTTTTGATATTGTACTTGAAACCCCATTACTATCAGCAGATGCACCAGGAATACAAGGAACCGTATTATATGTATTACATAAAGTACTTTGTGAATCCGAATTTGAAGAAGTGTAATTTGCGACCCAGAATTTCATACCATCTGCGGTTGTAAATACGGCCGAAGAATCATCATCATGTTCTTGGCTAGGATTTTGAAATGTATCAGATATGGATACTTCTGTTCCATTAGCTGTAACCTTGGTGGTCATATCTGCTACGGGGCTGAATGCTTTAGAGTCAACAACACTCATTCTTTGTCTAAAAACATTATCAACAAGTTTTTTAGCTGTTGGATAATCCGAAGCCGTCATACTTTCTAAGGCATAATGAAGAGTAAGGGCTTGATTAAGACCTGAAATAGCCTTTTTGAGAGCGGATCTAAATTCTTGAGCATTAGTGTTGTTCATGAGGGTAGGAACCGTCATAGCTGCGATTACGCCGATAATAACCAATGTTATAAGGACTTCGGCGAGAGTGAAACCTAATTTTTTCATAATAATTTTTTTACCTTTCATTAGTTAGAAACCAATACATAATACAGAAGTTATTATATTATTTTATAAGTTTGAAGTCAATACTGTAACATATTGAAACTTCTCGCATAATTTTACTATACAAGTTTTATTGCCGACACGATACCGGCGGCGAAGCCGATTGTATCGCCTTTCGGCAAACAACCTGTTATAGTTTGTATTTTGCTGTATTTATATATATAAGTTTCTTATTGTTTATATTTATTATTTTTTTATTTTATTTTTTTTAACATGAAAGTAATACCAAAACTCGAATAAGTTATAAATTAAGTCTATAACAAATCCACAAATCCCTTTTTTACTTTCTTGCCCCGATTTCAACTGACGAGCCTATTTCACATTGTTTTTGCTTTTTTGTTAAAAATAATTTATTTTGAACTTATTCCTGTCTTAATTTATTTCCATGTTTCTTATATTAAAATAATTCCCGCTTCAAATCAAAATTAAACATAAAATAATAAGAAAAAGTAAAAAAATAAAAATGCGCACGAACGCAGTGAGTGCGCCGAATTTTCAACAAAATCGTAACATTCTGAACAGCCGGCTGAAACTCAGTTAAAACTTTTTTAATGAGGAGTTTTTTTGAATCATCTTTTACTCACTGCGCCTAAGAATGACGCACATAACCGCATTATATTAGCTTTTTACCGCCTCGATTTTTTATATACCGTGAAACCTTAAGCTCACTACTGCTCACTTTTAATTACTATATATAGTTTGCTAAGCTTGTTATTTATGACGTTGCGCGTGTTCGCTTATAAAATAATATAATAACTTCTGTATTATGTATTGGTTTCTAACTAATGAAAGGTAAAAAAATTATTATGAAAAAATTAGGTTTCACTCTCGCCGAAGTCCTTATAACATTGGTTATTATCGGCGTAATCGCAGCTATGACGGTTCCTACCCTCATGAACAACACTAATGCTCAAGAATTTAGATCCGCTCTCAAAAAGGCTATTTCAGGTCTTAATCAAGCCCTTACTCTTCATTATGCTCTCGAAGGCGAAACAGCTTCTGATTTTTTAGACAGTTCAGCAAATGAAGCAATAGTAACTAATGTATTCAAAAAAAGAATGAGTATAATTGACAGTTCATCTTTTCCGGTGGTAAGTGGTACTGCAGGTAAACTTGCTACTGATTGTTCAGGAAAAGCAGGGGATAACATCTGGACAACTGCTGACGGTATGAAGTTCTGTATTACTTCAGAATTCGTAGGAACTGCATCAGACGGACAAAATGTACTTTGTAATACATACAATACTTATCCTTGTATAAGCGGAAATAGTACTAGCGGAGATCTTACAGGAAAACCAAATCTTTTTATCGATGTTAACGGGGACAGAAAACCGAATACTTTAACTACAGCTTCTACAAGACCTAAAGACGTTTACAGCGCTATGATATTCTCTCAAAAGGTATTACCTTGGGGAGCAGCAGCTCAGGAAGTTATGTTCGATAAACAAGTTGAAACTAAATAATCAAATCAAGAAAAAAGTTAATTTTAAGGAGGAGAAGGCAAAAAAAGCCTTCTCCTTTTTGTTTATTGCTTCCTTGTTTCCCCCTTTCTGTTAGAAACAAGAGCAATGGGACTGAACGGGCAGTTTGGATAACCTCCTCTTGTCCGTTCTTTTCCCGTATAAATAAATATAAAATTGAAGCTTAGAGAACGTCTTATTAAATCAGAAAGCCTTTACTCCGATATTTAATGTTTTCTGTTAACGGAAGTTAAATGAATATTGCGGTTTTTATATTCCTGATTAAAAGCTTCAAAAGCGCTTTTATCATCAGCTCTCCAGCCGAGATTTTCGAAATAAGCTTCTTTTTCTTCGGGAGTTTCAAAGTTATCCGTAAAAATCTTCATATTTTTTTGTGCATATTTTATTGCCTGTAACGGTGAGCGTGACTTAAGATGAGGCACAATTTTCTCATTCGGGTTTACAAGGTAGTTAAGAGCCAATGTTATATCAGTTCTGTTTATCCCCTCTGCACAAGCTATATAAAAGTTTCCGTCATTAATAGCTTTTATTAAATCAGCTAAATGCGCCTTATTATATTGTGTCATTTCGTTATTACCGTTAATAGGGAAATATACGTATTTTAAGCCGTTTTCTTTACAAAGTTCACTATAAGCAGCGGGATTATTTGTTTCTCTTAAGTCAATAACTTGATTTATACCTGCCTTTTTCAAATCATTTAAATATTTTTTATTCTTTTCTAATAAACAACTACCCCTGACTCCTTTTCTGTTTGTTGTAATTGTAAGATTGTTAACAGGCAGTTTTTTAAGCGAATTGTAATCAAAATCAAGTTTTTTAGCTTCTTCATCCGAGATATTTTCCGTGGGAATACTGTGAACTTTAATATTAAAACACTCATGCGCTCCGGCTTCAAACAGTGCGTGAGCTCTTAACATACTCATACTGTAATTATCTTCCCATAACTCATCCCGTATATCATTATCTCTGCCTTTAAATGATGCGGTTTTTGGCTTTATATTAATCGGTTTATTATAATAATTGTTTATACAGCTGATTTTCATATATTTCTTTCCTTTTTTTCGTTTATTGTAAAAATTAAAAATATAATTTTTTGCTAATAAAAAAAATAAATTGAAAAAGAATGTATTTAAGTGTAAAATTAATCTATAGAAAAGAAGAGGGATTTTTATATGAAATTAATGGAAGGCAAAAAAGGCGTTATATTCGGAGTTTCCAATACTCACGGTATTGCCTACGGTATAGCAAAACAGCTTTATGATGCGGGAGCGCAAATCGCATTCACATACGCAGGTGAAGTAATGGAAAAAAGAGTCCGCCCGATTGCGGAATCAATGGATGCTAAAGTTATTATGTCCTGCGATGTTACAAAAGAAGATGAAGTAAAAGCTGTATTCCAAGAACTGGAAAAAGTTTACGGTAAAATAGATTTTGTTGTTCATGCCGTTGCTTACGCAAACAAAGAAGATTTAACCGGAGAATTTGTTAATACATCAAAAGCAGGCTGGGATTTAGCTATGGGTGTCAGCGCATATTCTTTGGTATCATTAGCAAGAAATGCACAACCCCTTATGAAGGACGGCGGTTCAATCTTGGCTTTAACATACTTGGGCGGCGAAAAAGTTGTTGCAAATTATAATATTATGGGAGTTGCAAAAGCTGCTTTAGAAGCCAGCGCAAGATATTTAGCTGAAAATTTAGGCAAATACGGTATAAGAGTTAACTGTTTATCATCAGGAGCAGTAAAAACCCTTGCAGCATCAGGTATCGACGGATTCGGTAAAATGCTTAAGGCTGCCGTTGTTAAAGCTCCTTTAAAAAGAAATGTTACTCTTGAAGATGACGGAAAAACCGCTCTTTACTTATTATCAGACCTCTCATCAGGTGTAACCGGTGAAGTTATACATGTTGATTGCGGATGCCACTGCGTTTATGCTTCTTCTGAAGAAATGGAGCTTGTTACAAGACAATAATTATTAAATCCTATAAATAATAAAAAGAGTTCAAAGGATGAACTCTTTTTTTATTCTAATTTATTCAAAAAAATGTTATCATTAAATAATAATAATTAAAGGATATATTTTAATGGAACAGGAAACGACATCAATAAAATATAAGGCGGGTAAAGCATTCTATGACTTTTTTTACAGTCAATTATATTCCGTAACTAATAAAACCGAAAAACAGAGAATTAAAGCTTATGTATACTCTTTTACTACATTTATTATTGTCGGAATTATTGATATTGTAATTAAATATATTTATGATTCGGGAATAAGAAATTTTAATAATGATATAAGGGAATTTTCCCTTTTATTAATTGGTACAATTGTATTTATTAATTTATTTTTGTTTTTAATCCCCATGTATTCTTTCAGAGATTACTTACAAATGGCAAAAGAAAAAGTTTTCCCCTTAATACTGGAATATACAGGGGATTTAAAACCCGTGAAATTTGAAGAACTTGACATTTCTTGGGATTACATATTCGGCTTACATTGTTTTACGTCAAAATTTTATCATAATTTTTCAAGAGATGTTATTAAAGGTAAATTCCGTAATTTAGACTTAAATATAGCTGAAATAGAGCTAACATCGGGACAAAGATATTATAATACGGTTTTTAACGGCTTATTTTGTGCTATCCCTATTGAAAAAAATATTAACGGATATATGGTAATAAAAAAACAGGGATTCAGTTTTGATTCTTTACGTAATACCGATAAAAAAATAGATTTCCCTTACAAAGAATTTGAAAAATGTTATGACGTATATTCTACGGACAAAAAATTTACTTTAGATATCATGACCCAAGATTTTGCGAACAGACTTATGTTTTTAGCAAAACAAGGATTAAATAAAAATTTGATAATATCAATAGAAAATGACAATTCTAATAAAACTTATATAAATATGAGCTTTTTCTCGTTTAGAGATTTATTTGAAGTTTCAATATTTAAATCTGCAAAGAATCCAAAAACATACCTGCCTGTTTTAAAAGATATTTTAAATCTGCTTTATGTAATTGAAGTTTTGGATATAAAGAATTTTAAAAATCCTCAGGAAGAAATTAACAACGAAAATAATTAAATATTGTGATATTTATTATAAAACTCTTCAAAGCTGTCTTGAAGAATAGCATTTCTCATTTCATGAATAAACTTAATAAGAAATCTGATATTATGAATAGATAAGAGAATTGCGGCATTTGCTTCACCCATTCTGTAAAGATGTCTTATATAAGCTTTTGAATGATTTTGGCAAGCATAGCAATCACAGTTTACATCAAGCGGAGAAGAATCCGTTTCAAACTCTTTATTTTTTATTATTTTTTTACCCTGATAAGTAAAGAAAGAACCGTGACGTGCATTTCTTGTCGGAAGCACGCAATCAAACATGTCGACTCCGTGTTTAACACCTTCTAACAAATCAATGGGAGTACCGACCCCCATTAAATATCTCGGTTTATTTTCGGGCAATAAGGGTGCTGTTAATTCCACCAGATGATTTTTTAAGTCCGCAGGCTCTCCCACGCTTACTCCGCCTATTGCATACCCTTGCGCTTCATATGATGAAATAACTTTTGCACTCTCTTTTCGGAGGTCATCATAAAATGCACCTTGAACAATGGGAAATAATGCCTGATTCTCTTTTGTATGCGCTTTAAAACATCTTTCAAGCCATCTGTGAGTCCTTTCCATTGCGGCTACGGCATCATCATATGAACACGGATACGGCGCACACTGGTCAAATGCCATTATAATATCCGCACCTAAATCCTGTTGTATCTCCATTGATATCTCGGGATTAATATAGTATTCACTCCCTGTTTTAGGCTCCTTAAATTTTACCCCGTCCTCTTTTATATTATTAAGATGCGCAAGACTAAATACCTGAAACCCGCCCGAATCCGTTAAAATCGGCTTATCCCAGTTCATCCACTTATGCAGCCCCCCAAACTCTTTTATAAGTTTATTCCCCGGATGCAAAAACAAATGATATGAATTTGATAAAATTATTTGAGCCTTTGTTTCTTCAAGATGATGTTTAGTCAGCATCTTTACGGCAGAATTCGTTCCCACCGGCATAAATATCGGTGTTTCTATATCTCCGTGCGGTGTATGAAATATCCCTGCTCTGGCATGTGTTTTTTTATCTTCTTTTATCAGCTCAAATGAAAAATATTTATTAGCCATCAGACATAATCGATTCTAACATGGTCGTCCAATCAGAACATAACTCTTCTTCTTTAAAATATATGGCTATTTCTCTTTCGGCACTTTCAGGACTGTCAGAACCATGAATTATATTGTATTCTTTCGCTATGGCATATTCAAACCTTATAGTTCCTGCTTCCGCTTCCTCAGGCTTCGTTGCTCCCATAAGCCTTCTTGATTCCGCTATGACATTATCTCCTTCTAATACCATGGCAACTATCGGGCCTGATGTAATATACTTTATTAACCTCGGATAAAACGGCTTGCCCTTATGCTCAAAGTAATGTTTCTCAGCATGTTCCATTGTCGGAATAAGCAATTTTAAACCTATTATTTTGTATCCCTTATCTTCAAATTTTGTTATAATCCTGCCCACAAGATTTCTTTTAACACCGTCAGGCTTTATAGCTATAAAAGTTCTTTCTGACATAATATCTCCAACCTAATCAATCTAACCTATTTAACCACAAAATTCGTTTTTTTTCAACTTTGACAACTTACTTGATTTATTCCTCTTTTACCTCTATATATCCTTATTCCTCTACATGACTCAGTATCTTTATATTATATAAATTATTATTACAAAAATTCTAACTCAAAAAGGGACTCTTAATTTAAGAGCCCCCTTTTTTTAAATCAAAAATTGCTTTTTATAATTGACAGCAACCGCAGCTGCAGCAATCTTTTAAAGCCTCTTGAGCTTCAGCAATTCTTACTTTAATACGACCGTCAACCGCAATACCTTCTCCTGTTTTTTCAGATATTAACAACGGATTGATATCCAGTTCATCAATAAATTTGAAGTCATTGACTAATTGTGAAAGTCTTAATAAAGTTTCCTGAATTTGATTGATATTTGCAGGTGTTGTGCCTCTTGCACCTTGAAGAAGCTTATATGCTTTGACTGATGTTATCATATCCATAGCATCTTCATCAGTTAAAGGCGCAATCCTGAATGTAACATCCTTCATAACTTCAACGAATACACCGCCTAAGCCGAACATCATCATCGGGCCGTATTGAGGGTCTGTTGCAATACCGCAGACCATTTCTCTTGAACCTTTTACCATCTCTTGAATAATTACGCCTTCTAATCCTTCAAGCAAGCCTTTTTCTTCAAGACGTTTCAGAAGTGCATTGTATTCATTTCTTAATTGTTCTTCGCTTCTGATGTTGACAACAACACCGCCTACATCCGTTTTGTGAGAGGTTGTTTTGGATGTCATCTTCATAACAACAGGGTAGCCGATTGAATTTCCAAGGTTTACAACTTCTTCAATATTAGTAGCTAAACCGTATTTGCATGCTCTTATTCCGTATGCTTGAAGTACATCTATACTTTCTAAAGTTGTTAATTGGTCACGACCTTCTGATATGGATTTTTTAATGATATCTGCTGCTTTTGCTCTGTCTACATCATAACAAGGGATTTTACCCATCGGTTTTTCCATCCATTGTCTTTGTTGGTCGAGTCTTGCTAAAGCTTCGGCAGCTTCTTCAGCGTACATATAGAACGGCATATTAACTTCCATATTTGAAATTTTTTCAAAGAAGTCGTTTGTTGTCATAAATACGCCCAATATAGGTTTAGACGGGTTCTTTGCTTTGATTTCCATTAAAGCATGTGCAACATCTATATCTTTTAAACCTAAGAACGGTAAGTAAATTACCATAATCATATCAACGTTTTCATCCGCAATAACCGTTTCTAATGTTTGCATATAGTGTTCAATAGGAGCTGATGCAATCATATCAATCGGGTTTTTAACTGATGCAGCTGAAGGCAGGAAGCTTCTTAATTTTGCTTTTGTTTCATCAGTGATAGGAGCCATTTTCATGCCTGATTCACAGATAGCATCGGTTGCCATAATTCCCGGGCCGCCTGAGTTCGTAATAATAGCAACTCTGTTGCCTTTCGGTATAGGGCAGTTAGAGAATGCTTTTGCGTTGGCAAATAAGTTCTTTAAAGAAAATTCTCTTATAACACCTGATTGTTTTAATAATGCTGCTGCGGCTTTATCGGCACCTGCTAATGAACCTGTATGTGATGAAGCTGCCGATGCGCCTGCTGCGCTTCTGCCTGATTTTAATGCTAAAATCGGTTTTTTCTTTGTTATTCTTGATGCTAATTTTCTAAAGTTAGCGGGGTTTTTAATTGATTCCATGTATAAAAGAATTTGTTTAACATCTTCATCATTTTCCCAGTATTCAAGCATTGTTTCAGCATTAATATCGGCTTGATTACCGATTGAAACAAATTGAGAAAAACCAAGATTTAAATCTTTTAATATATTTAAAATACCGCCGCCCAATGCGCCAGATTGAGATACAAAACCGATATCCCCTCTTATCGGAAGAGATTCAGCAAATGTAGCATCCATCATAACATCAGGGTGAGTATTTAAAACACCTAAACAGTTAGGCCCTACACATCTCATACCGTACTCTTGAACCTTAGCTAAGAGTTGTTTTTCCATTTCGGCGCCTTCCGCACCTGTTTCTTTAAATCCTGCCGTTATAATACATAAGCCTTGTACACCTTTTCTGTGACATTGGTCAATTGTATCAAGTACAAACTTAGCGTTAACAACTATTACGGCTAAATCAACTTCTCCCGGTACTTCTTCAATAGAAGTATATGCTTGAAATCCCTCGATTATACCTCCTTTGGGGTTAACAGGATAGATTTTCCCGTTAAATTTATAATCTCTAAGTCTTTGCATAAGCTCCGAACCTATTGTTTTGGGTTTCGTTGAAGCCCCGATAACTGCAATAGACTTTGGTTTCATAATTTTGTCTAAAGTGTTCATTTATTTTGTCCTTTCCTTTATTAGTAACCGTTTTCAATCCATTCTCTGACTCTGAATTTAGCGCCTAAATCATCTGCTATTTTTTCGCAATTCTTTAAATTCAGATGTCTGCCTTTGTAGCCTTCAACAACTGTTGCCGTAACGGCAATATGTTCATCAGCGCAGGCTTTTATAAATTTTTTTACCTCTTCATAAGCGTTTTCAAAATTAGGCTTGGATAATTCATTATATTCCCGTTCGTTTTCTCCGTTTAAGCTTACGGAAAATTCATCTATCAAGCCCTTAAATTCGGGAACTACATTCCTTTTATATACATAATTAGCGTGCCCGTTTGTGTTAACACGTAATTTCGTATTCGGATATTTTTCTTTTATATATTTTGCAACCTCTTTTAAAACGTCAAGTTTCAGCATAGGTTCACCGTATCCGCAAAATATTATTTCACTTGAAAGCTTATCTTTTATTGCTTCCAACTGTTTGATAACGTCATCCGCACTGACATTTTCAGAGTTTAAAAACAGGTTTGCACCTACTACATCATCTTTAATGGAACGAATACAAAATATGCAGTCGTTAGTGCAACTGTTTGTCAAATTAATATAAACTTTACCGTCAAGTATGTATACTAAATTGTAATCAGTCATGATAAATCGTCCACAGTTAAATTTTGTCACAAATATATACTGATAACAAGTATTTTTTATAAGATTGGCAAAAATTCCGCAGTAAAGTTAAAAAAGAAGTTCAAATAATTCTTTTACACTGTAAATATCTTTAGTAATATGAAGCTTAACGTTTAATTCTTTTTCAATATCCTCAACGGTTAATCCGTCTAAAAATTCGTTAGTATACGGCCGAATCATGACAGAAGGTATAATAACGTTTTTAAAACAATTATTTTTAAGCTGATTAATTAAATCACCGCCCGTAATTAAACCCGCAACATTAATATCTTTGCCCCAAAATTCACTTTTTATCCCTACGGGAATTATTTCAATATTATCAACCTTATTAAATTCGCTGCAAAACATACTGAAAGCTTTATATGCACTGACGGAGCATGCCAGAGTAAACTGCTTCTTGTGTTTTACCGATTTAGGTATTTTAGATTTACGTTTATTAAAATCATCAATAAGGCATCTTAATGCACCCACTCCGTCCTCAAGCTGATAAAAACCGTTGTAATACTTTTTATCAGGTAATTCCGTTCCGGCAATTAAGAAAAATTCATCAGAAACACATGCCAGATTTTTTTTAACGGTTTTATTAAAATTTTCTGCTATTCTTATTGTTTCCTTGGCAATTTCCTTATTAACTTTTTTTAGTTTTTCTTTCCTGTATTTAGTTAATCCCACGGGTACTATGGCTATTGATTGAATTATTGATTTATATTTCATCAAATCATTAAGAGTATTTTTAAGCTCATCGCCGTCATTATATCCGGGGCAAAGCACAATTTGTGTATTTATCGGAATCTCGTTCTCTTTCAAAAAATCCAGTTCCGATAACAGATTAGCTGCATTTTTATTCCTGAGCATTTCTGCTCTCAACTTGGGATTAGTGGTATGTACTGACACATATAAAGGCCCTAAATGCAGTTCTGCTATCCTTTTTTTGTCTTTTTTGGTAAGGTTAGTCAATGTGACGTAAGTACCTTGCAGATATGACAATCTGTAGTCATCATCTTTTATATATAATGAATCCCTTAAACCCTTTGGCTGCTGATCCACAAAACAAAAAATACAATTATTGGCGCAAGGTTTTATCCTGTCAAAAATTGCAGATTCAAATATAAACCCTAAATCATCTTCATAATCTTTTTCTATTTCATAAAATTCCGTTTCACCGTCAGGATTTTTTATCTCAAGCTCCACATACTCATTCATAATTAAAAATTTATAGTCAATATAATCCCTCAAATTAACACCGTTCACGGATATTAACTCAGACCCCGGAAGTATTTTAAGCTCATCTGCAACAGACCCTTCCTGAATACTACTGATTTTCCCCGGCATAATTAATCTACTTTCAAGTTTTTAAGGTATTCTTTTAATAATTTAAAATCATTATTCGTTTTCTTTAAAAGCTGAGTTTGATAGTAATCTAAAGATATAAATTCATCTTTTAATCTTGCGTCAATATCAAACATAAATTTTTCAATTTTTTTATAAGATTCTGCAATAAATCTTTCTTTTTCTTCAATGTTAAGCATACCTAAAGTCGCCAATCTGGCAAGCATTTGAGTATGGAATAAAGAAGGATTTTCCCTTGAGGTGGAAAAAAAATACTCTTTAAAAACTTCATAACCTTTTTTAGTTATGGAATAATATGAGGACTTTTTACCCCCTTCAGACATTCTTTCATTTAATTCAACAGCTCTTGCAATTAATAATCTTCTTAAAGCCGGATGAACGGTACCGATACTCGGTTCGGTAAAAAATCCAAATAACTCTATTATTTCCTTTCTTATGGAATATATTGTTTTCTCTCGTTTATGAATTATATATAAAATAAGAATCTCAATCATTTTATTACCTTAGCATAAAAAAGTATTTTGGTCTAAGTTTTAACAAAAATCACCGAACAATTACACCAATGATTCAAATTTTTGAAAAAATTCACCTTTTTCCCTTACAAACAGCTTATCCTGAAATTCATAGTTCCTGTACATAACCATAATTTGATTGTCATTTGCATTGGTGCAATTAATCACATCATCTCTCAGAACTTCATATATATTACCTGTTTTAATATGTTTAAACTTTTTGAAAGACATAAATATACTCGTGCTTAAAGATGTAAAATCCGCCGTTTAAAGCCCTATATCTCCATAAATTAGCAGTTTTACCCTTTACCCTTTCATTACCTTCTATATTTTTAACAATACAAGCTTTTGTTTTAAACCCTATTTCCTGCATTCTTTTTGCACACTCAAACCCAAGCATTATAAGCTCGCCTTTTTTATATTCATCTCCGATGATTAAAGCCGCATATCTCCCTTTTTCAAGCATGTCATACCCGTTTTGTGCGGTTTGCTTGAATAATGCATAAAACTCATCCGTATTTTTACAATTGGATAAATCTTCTTTTTTATCGGAAAACTTTATAATGTCATCATATGGAGGATGAAGCATTAAAAATTGAACTTTATTTTCTCTTAAAATATCCAATTCGGCTTGGATTTTTTCCGTCACATTCTTATTTGAACTGTCAGAACAAATTAATCTTACATCCGTGACCAACTCTTTTTGAGAAAATTTATTTTTAACTATATCAACCTGTTCTTGCTTTAATTCAACCCCAATACATCTTCTGTTCATATTTACGGCTTCTATAGCCGAAGTCCCCGAGCCTAAAAATAAATCAAGAACCACATCCCCTTTTTTTGTATATCTTTCATATAACTGTTGAGCAATCTGGGGTATATAATTACCGTGATAATCATTACTGTGGCCGTTTGTATTATCTCTTGATGCAAATTCCCACCACGTATCCGTTTTTATATGCGAATAATTTTTCCAATTATCCAGCTCTATATCATTGTAAGGCTTTGTTACAGGACTCTTTGCTATATGCAGTTCCGGCCTGTTTTCAATCGTTATTTTCTTTTTTGTATTAGTTTTGCCCATATTTCCCCAAATCTATACTGCTTTTTGTTTAGTATAGAAAATTTTGTTATATTCTAAATCATTCATTTTTATGATTTATCTTTAATCCTTGATATAGACTATAAAATCCTTAAAATATTAATGAATAAAATCTTTAGACTTCAAAAAAAATACAACATATATATGATTTGTTAACATGTTAAAAAATATATATTATTTTTGAGGGATAAAGATTAGGGTGGAGAATGACAGCTTTAAAACCTAAAAAAAATAATAACATCAGCGGAAATTATAATCTTTTTAAAGATTATCCCTATTTTGACATTAATATTTATCAAAATATTAAAAAAATTACGGATGAATTTTTCGGTAAAGACATCAGTCTAAGGTTTATAAGTATTTCGAAAGAAGAAAATATCCTGTTCTACGGAGATGAATACTTTGTAAATAAAATCCCCGTAACGAAGCTGTCTGATATAAAAATAAGAATATCGGCAAATGCGGTATCTTCATTGCTTGATAATACTCTGGGCGCAAGCGAAATTCCCTTTGAATTAAAAAAACTTACAGACATTGAAGCAAGACTTATAAAATCATATACGGTTGCAATATATAACAGTATTGAAAATCAGTTAATAAAAACAGAATTAAATAAAAAAGTAATCGAAAACGCAAAAGAGTATGATTTTACATTTTATGTTCGTATAAATAATGAACATGCCGGAAAAATAATTTTATCTATTCCAGAATATATGCTTAATGAAATTGAACCTGCAGTATATGAAGATAAATTTTCATTTGACGATTTTAAAAAAGTCAAAGTTTTAATGAACATCATAGCAGGCTCATCAAAAATAACCTTAAATGAAATAAAAGCAATAGAAGAAGGAGATATTATTCTTCTTGAGAACAGTGACATAAATAAAATGTCAGTAGAATGGGAAGAAGAAAATATATATTTCAGAATAAATCCAAACCCATCATTAATAATAAATGTTGATAAAAACGGAGGCAATCATATGGAAGATGAAACAAGCTCTAAATCTCAAAATATGTGGGATTCAATTCTTGTTGATATTGTTGCGGAGTTTGATAATGTAAAATTAACCTTAGGAGAATTAAAACAAATATCCGAAGGGTTAGTTCTTGATTTAGGCTCGGTATACGATAACAAAATAAAACTCAGAGTGGAAAATCAAACCGTAGCAAGCGGCGAATTAGTAATATTAAATGACCGTTACGGAGTAAGAATTAACAGTGTCATAAAAAATAAAGGCGCTCAAAAAAGTAATTCCGCCGTAAATAAATCAAATTCATCACCTGAAAATCAAAGCGGAAATGAAGAAAAAGATAAGGAAAATTTTGATTACAGCGACTTTGAAATAGAAGATGAAAGTATATAATCAAGATGCTTGATTAAACTTCATTAAAGTGAGGATATATGAACGGTTATATTATAAATTTTTTGGTATACACAATGGCAATGATAGGATTTATCACCTTGGCATTGATTATATACAAAAAATCAGTAAATATTAACACAGGTACAATGAATAAAGACTTTTTAAAAGTTGAAAATTTTCTAAGACTAAGTGCTTCCAAAACAATATATGTAATAAAAGCCGGAAATGAGAAATTTCTTATAGCGGCAGATATGTCAAATACAACGATGTTAGCAAAACTAAGTAATGAGAATAGATACGAAGAAATAACCAAGAATTAGCAGAGGAAATTATGGAAACAGTATTAAGAGATTTAAGTCCCGTTTTACAGTTATTAATTATGATGGCAATTTTTTCAATATTGCCGTTTGCATTTGTATGTATGACGAGTTTTTTAAGATATGCAATAGTATTTGGTTTTTTGAAACAGGCATTAGGTGCGCAGCAAATCCCTCCTGCGATTGTACTGGTCGGATTATCGTTGATTTTAACATTTTATACAATGGGACCTGTTTTTCAACAGATGTATGAAATGGGGTCTAAACCGTATGAAAAAAACGGTTCAATTGTACTGGCGTTAAATGAAGGTTCAAAACCGTTAAAAGAATTTATGTTAAAGCAAACAAGAGAAAAAGACTTAGCATTTTTTATACAACTGACCAGAAAAGAAGCGCCAAAATCGGTAGAAGAAGTAAGTATATTTGAAGTAGCACCGGCATTCATTTTAAGTGAATTAAAAACGGCATTTGAAATAAGTTTTATTATATTTGTACCGTTTATAATATTAGATTTGGTAGTGGCTAATGTGTTATTGGCATTAGGTATGTTCATGTTGTCGCCGACAATTATATCTTTGCCGTTTAAACTGTTAATATTTATAGCAGTTGACGGCTGGAGCCTTATTGTAAACGGCTTGGTCGGAAGTTTCAATTAAGGGATTATAAGCTATGGAACTATTAATGGAATTTTTAGCAAAAGGACTTGTAACAATGCTTATGATAGCAATGCCTTGTGTATTAACGGCTGCCGTTATCGGTCTTATAGTCGGTATTTTACAAGCCGTAACACAAGTGCAGGAACAGACTATTGCCGCAGCGCCTAAAATTTTTGCGGTTTTCCTTGTCATTATTATTTTAGGTTCAGGTTATGTTAAGCTTCTTTCCAATATGTTTAATGAAGGTTCTGTGATTGCATTTGAGGTTATTCCAAAATCTGACGATTTTGTATTGCCTCCCGGATATTATAATTATACAAAACCGTTTATTGATGAAATGAAAAACGATATGAAGTTTGATACTACACCTATGTCCCATATATTAAACTCATCAAAAGCGCCGCAAAGCATTAATAATTCAAATAAATATAACTATTTGAGAAACGGAGCAAAAGATATACCCACACCCAATCTTGCCGAAAGAAAAAAGATAATGGAAAATAAAAGGTAAATTGAATGCTTGACGTCATAATGAATGAATTTCCAAAATATTTTCCGGAAGTCAATAATATACTGACGGGCGGAATCCCTATTTTTGCGAGAGTAGCGGGATTAATGCGTTCAGCACCTTTTTTAAGAAGAACTGAAATACCTGTTATAGCCAGAGTAGGATTAACGCTTATTTTTACAATAATGCTTTCAATGATATTAAAACCTCAAATGCCTCCGCAGGGTGTTTCAATGTTTTATTCAGTATTAATAAATTTTCTTGCAGGAGCATTAATCGGATTTATTGTTAATTGTATTGTTATGGCTATAGAAAGCGGCGGGGATATGATAAATATGCAGCAAGGTGTTTCCTCCGCAACAATTATGGACCCGACTACCTCTGCGCAAGTATCAATAATGGGCAGACTATTCAGCTTGTTCGGTTTAATAATTTTTTTGGAAATCGGAGGAGCTTATTGGACATTTAATGCTTTTATAAGAAGTTTTGAAATATTTCCTGTTTACGACTCTTTTATCCCGATTGACGAAATTGTTAATATGCCTTATTTAATTAAAATTACTTCCAATGTTTTATATATAGGACTCCAAATAGCTTCTCCCGTTTTGTTAGCAACTTTGGGCCAAGATATTATTCTCGGTATTATTTCCAAAACCGCCCCTCAAGTTAACGTATTTCAAATGAGTTTCTTATTTAAACCCTGCATGGGCGCTGCTATCTTAATAGTTGTTTTACCTATGATTTTTAATATTATATGTGATTTCTATGCATCTTTTTCCAATATTTTTTAAACAAAAAAAAGCCGAAAATATATTTCGGCAAGTTTAAAAAAGTAACAATGTATTAGGCAAAAATATTTAATGAGTTCAATTGATATTCCGTATCATCAACTTCTTCGTCCTTATCAACTTTTGCATAGAACGAAAACGGATTTGAACCTCTTTTATCTTTATTCATATCTTTTGTTTCCGTAATTTGAGATGAAGCAATAATTACCTCATTTTCAACTGCCGGCTGAATATTATCAACGGAGATAACAACTTTGCCGCTATTTTCTTTTGACGTAAAAAGACTTTGAGCTGCTTGAGAATTTAAATATTGAATATTAACAGTGAATGCTTTACTCAAATTTAAATCAAAATCAACAGCAGCCTTGGAAGCTTTTATAGCGGTTTCAGTGCTTGTTCTGGCTGCATACAAATCAGTGCCGATATCTATTCTGTTAAACTTTGATAAATCTAACTTTGATACATCAACACTTTGTTCTTTATTCGGATTTAAGATTTGTTCTGCTACTTTTTCTAATGCACGCTGGTCTATAATTGACTTAGGCGCATTATAAGAATATACAGAACCCACATTTAATCCCATTTTTTTGCCTTTTCTCCATTGTTCTTTATGTTTTCTTTATCGGCATTTTATTTTTAATTCTTTAGTTTTTATTCAAAAAAAGTTAATATTTGTTAACATTTATATAAAAAAACGTTAAATTAACGTAAAAAAAGAAAAAAATACTTGAAGAAAAATTTTGTTTTAAATAATATATAAAAATGATAAATAAAGAATGAAAAGGAATGCAATTATGAACCCTATAGTAGAAGATTTAGGAAAAGAATATTTAAATAAAGAATTACCGGAATTAAATCCGGGAGATACAGTCAGAGTATCCGTAAGAATTGTTGAAGGCAACAAAGAAAGAACACAGGCTTTTGAAGGAACAATCCTTAAAAAAAGAGGAAGCGGAATAGGTAAAACTATTACTGTAAGAAAAATATTCCAAGGTGTCGGTGTTGAACGTGTATTCCCGGTTTATTCACCTCGTGTTGAAAAAATTACCATAGTTAGAAGAGGCGATGTAAAACGTGCTAAATTATATTATTTAAGAGAACGTTCAGGTAAAGCTACACGTATCAGAGAAAAAATAGAAAAGAAATAATTTTTATTATTTATATAAATAAAAGCCATAGTCATAGTTTATACTTTGAATATGGCTTTTGTTTATAAAAGAGGTATTTATGGAACATATTCAATGGTATCCCGGACATATTGCAAAAGCAGAAAAGAAACTTAAAGAACAGATGAGTTTCGTTGATGTTGTTATTGAGGTTTTAGATTCCAGAATCCCTGAAAGCTCTTCCTATCCTGAGATTAATAAACTTTTAAAAGATAAACCCAGATTAATATTATTAAATAAATCCGATTTAGCAGATGCAGCATATACAAAAAAATGGATAAACAAAATAAAAACCGAAACAAACTGCAATGTTATTCCGACCAGTGCTTCCGATAATAAGGATTTGTCAAAAATATTAAACAAAATAATAGAGTTAGGCCAGCCAAAAATAATTTCGCTGGTGAAAAAAGGATTGCTGCCAAGAGCAGTAAGAGTAATGGTTGTAGGGATGCCAAATGTCGGTAAATCAAGTATAATAAATAAATTAATCAGAAAAACAAAAGCTAAAACCGGCGCAAAGGCAGGAGTTACAAGAGAGCAGCAATGGGTAAGAATTAATCCGAAAGTTGATTTACTTGATACTCCGGGCATTATACCTTTAAAGTTAGAAAATCAAAATAAAGCATATAAGCTTGCATACGTTGATTCCATAGGCGAAAATGCCTATGATGTCGAAGCGGTTGCAAATATTTTCATTAAAGATATTAATGAACTGTATCCGGATTTAATAAAGCAGCATTATAAACTTGAAAACCAAGATATTACATTAGAAAATATATCACTTGCAAGAAATTGGATAATATCCGGACAAAAAGCAGATTTAAAAAGGTGCGCACAAAATATATTAAATGATTTCAGACTGGGCAGACTGGGAAAATTAACTTTAGACAGGACAGATGAATAAATTATTTTTATATGATAAAAAACTTTTAAAAAAGTATGATTATATAATAGGTACGGATGAAGCCGGAAGAGGGCCGGGTGCCGGCCCTGTTTATGCCGCTGCTGTTTGTTTCCCTTGTTTTAATAATAATCTTATATCGGATTTAAACGGGATTAATGATTCAAAACAACTTACGGAAAAAAAACGTGAAGAATTTTTTGATATTATAACCAATAACTCAATTTTTTCCGTATATCAAGGAAGTGTTGAGGAAATAGAGAAATTTAATATATTAAGAACTTCACTAATGATGATGAATAAAGCCTGCAATGAGGTAATTTCAAAACTGGATTCTGAAAATATATTAGTATTAACAGACGGAAATAAAAAAATAATTAATTTCCCCTATAATCAACAAACGATTATAAAAGGGGACGGAAAAAGTGCCTCAATAGCAGCTGCAAGCATTATTGCAAAAGTAATGCGAGATAAATTTATGTCTGAAATAGATAAACAATATCCCATGTATAAATGGGCAAAAAATAAAGGGTATTTAACAAAAGAACATTTAGATGCCGTAGACAAGTTCGGTTTAACAAAATGGCACAGAAAAAAATTTTTCCGCAATCATTTTGAAAAAGCCGAACAACTGCATTTAATATAATATGTTAATCAATATCTTTACCAACCCAAAGACCGTGAATATTACATAATTCACGAGGCATAAATCCCTGATGTACACAATTATTTTTTAACTCCAGCTTCGGTTCATCTCCAGGGCTTAAATATTTTCTTTTTATATATTTTTTATCCGAAGAAACAGCCTCTATAAAAATAATATAGTGATTTTCTTCCATCGGATGCGGGATAGAACCGACTCTTATTGTTTTATTTTCTCCCTCCATACTAATAATAGGAACATGTTTTTCCTCAAATTCTTCATCTGAAGATTTTTCCTCCATTTGTTCCATCGGAACTGAACAGCATACCAATTGCCCCATGCCCGGATTAATTATCTCAACAATATTCCCGCAAATATTACATTTATATAATTGTAATTTTTCAGTCATAGAAAACCTCCTTTAGATTTAAAGAAGTATAATACTAAGCAAGGCTGAATAAATTACCTTATTTAATAAATCTAGTGTTCATAAATATAATTTATTATTTTATTTTCAAACGATTTAATTTCGAGAGGTTTTTTATTAAAATTTTGAATTAATATTGCAACGGAATAAGTATTATTATCTTTAGAATGAACATATCCGGCAATTGCGCTTATATTAGACAGGGTACCGGTTTTAAGCCAAGCATCTCCTCTCAAATCAAATAATCTCTGAGATAAAGTTCCATCTCCCGGCTGAGCCATATTGTCTTTAAACATTTCGAAATCAGATTGTTTATAAAGCATATTTAAAGCGGAAGTTATCCAGTCTGTATAAATTAAATTATTTCTTGAAACACCGCTTCCGTCTTTTATTATAATATCCTTTGTTTCAATTCCCTTAGAATTATAAAATTCATTAAACATTTCGTTTGATAGTAAAATTGAGCCTGTTGAAGCATATTTTTGTGCAGAAGCCAGTTTAAATACTGTTTCAGCCATTAAATTATTACTGTTTTGAAGTATTAAAGGGATTACATCCTTTATCGGGTGAGTAATTTCAGTTAATAATTGTGCATCTTGAGGGGTAAGTTTTGATGCAAATAAAGTAGAAGAAACTTGTATTTTAGATTCTTCAAGCCCCTTTTCCAAGTTATGAATAAAATATCTGCGCATACTGCTTATCGGGACACTGAATGGTTTTGGAGAAGTAACTGCTCCGTATACTTCCAATAATTCGGGATTATTCCAGTTATATCTTTCAACGTTTAAATAGTTAATTTTAGAATCCGATTTAATATAATTAAATATTGAAACAGGATAGCTTGTTTTGGGGGCTAAAGAAATATTTCCGCCCGATTCTTTTATCATATTTATTTTTATAACATTACCGTCTAAATTATAAGCACTGACTTTAGGGGTATATGGGTTCATATCATCATCCCACATCCAGCCTTCCGAAAATTCTTTTTTATCAATTATACTGTCATCAATATACAGATTTTTAAAGTTCGTACATCCCGAATCTTTAATTGTATTTAAAGCATTTTTAAGCTCCGAAGAAGTTAACAGGGGGTCTGCGCCCAGTTTTATATAAAGATTATTTTGATTATCTTTATAAAACTGAGTTTTAAAAAGGTAATCGTACCCCAAAGAATCCAAAGCCGCATAAGTAGTAAATAATTTCAAAACTGATGCCGGATGAAGCAGTTTTTTCGAATCCGTTTCATATTCAATATTACCGTTTTGAACATTTTTTATTGATACAGATATGGTTGATACTCCGTATAAATCAGATTTTTTTATCAGTTTATCAATATTTCCGACCTGAATGGCTTCTGATACATTAATATTTGTAATAAATAAAATAATTAAGATTAAAATTTTAAACAGCTTTTTCATTATTTCTCCAATATTTGATAACATTTTTTAGTATCACTTAAAATAGGCATTTGTTCCCTGTATTGCTTCATTTCATCAAGTTTAATATAAGTTTTCAAAACCTCTTCTTTTCCGTCTGAAGAGGAAATAATATTCCCTTTATAATCGACGGCAAAAGAACTGCCTGAAAATTCAAAATTTTCATTTATTCTGCCGGTAAGGCATGCAGATATAAAGAAAGTCTGATTTTCAATAGCCCTTGCTTTTACAAGTGTCACATATTCATCGGTATATTGTTTAGGCCATGCTGCCATATTAACCATAAAATCCGTGCCTTTAAATGCGTACAATCTGAACATTTCGGGGAATCTTATATCATAACATACCGATATTCCTATTTTACCTATATCAGTATTAACTATAACAGGTGTATCTCCTTCTTCAAGGTATTTACCTTCAGACTGTCCCCTATGGGAAAATAAATGAAATTTATCATAAGTATCAAGTATTTCCCCTTTTCTGTTCAGAATTATACAAGTATTTCTGTCTTTTTGATTATATTTGTGTAAAATAGCACTCCCGCCGATAATATTTGAATTATACTTTAAAGCTAATTCCTTCAAAAAATTGAGTGTATCAGAACAAAATAATTCTTGAGAATATTTATTAAAATGTACACAATCCCAGCCCGTAGTCCACAATTCGGGCAAAATTATTAAATCGGCACTTGTTTCTTCAACTTCATTTAACAGTGTTTCAACTTTACTTATATTTTTCTTTATATCCCCCGGAACAGCCTCTAACTGCACCGTTAATATTTTAATTTTCATATTCAAATTGTATTACAAATTTCTATTCTTATCAAATTATCTTCCCGTAAAATAAAAAGCTAAAGTTTCATAAACTATCTGCTCTTTTATATACGTATCAAGCATTTTCTTAAATTCTTCAGTTTTTTCAATATCTTTGTATATCATATTTAAGAGTACTTTATTATTAAAATGAAGGGTAAAATTTTGTTTTGCAATATTTAACAAATATTGCTGAATACAGTCAATTATATATTTAGCTTCAAAATTATTTTCAACTTGATATTTTAATAAGAATGAAGAAAAATCCAAAGGATTAATATGGTTGAATTTTGGATAATCAACAAAAAATTTTTCCAAAAAAGAAGTATTATAAACAATATTTTTTACATCCGGAATATAAAAAGCCTGAGAACGGGAAACAATAGTTTGCAATAAATCTTCTTTATTGTTAGTCAGAAAAATAAAAGTAACATTTGAAGGCGGTTCTTCTATGGATTTTAACATAGAATTAGCGGCAACCGAAGATAAACAATTTTGGTTAAGCCCGGAGGGATACCAGATTTTATCCTCGTCATCCGATTGAGGAAGGCTGTATCCTGATTCTTTAAACTCAAAATACTCCCTTTTCTCCTCATCTGACAATTTTTTCATTTGCGCATCACAGAATATAAATACTCTGTGATAATCCGACGAATTTATTAAAGTATCTAAAACTCCGTTAATTTGTTCTTCGGATATAACCGTTTTACTTAAATCAGATTTATTATCTATTTTAGATACTGTTATAACGGCAGGATGTTTATTTTCTCTTATCCACCTGCAATTTTGACAATCACAATCACTCCTGCCATCTTCATTACAATTAAGAATCCTTGCAATTTCAAGTCCCATTAAATACTGCATATATTGATTTGAACCGTGAAATATTAAAGAATGGAACAGCCTGTTTTGTTTTTGCGCCGTTTCAAAAAAATTACATAAATATGAATATTTATTACTTAAAATTTGATTCATAATTTAACTCAATAATGCTAATTCCAGTATTGTTTCACCTGATAATGCCTGACCGGATTTTAATTTATATTCCGCATCAATTAAATTTTCCCTTATTTTTACGAGTTTATCAAGCGGTGTATTTCTTAATTTTTCTCTTGTTTTTAATACGATATATTCATGAAGTTTCAA
>CANPZP010000006.1 GCA_947589115.1 Candidatus Gastranaerophilales bacterium
TTATTAAATTAATTAGCATAAGTCTTGTCAATTGTTTTATTATAACATATGAAAGATATCAGACCCTGAAACGAGTTCAGGGTGACATTAAATTGTGCGTTAAGATATTCTCCTGAATCGTAGGCGAATAGAGTGAGCCGTACGAGTCAGGATGCTTAAAAAAGCAGAACTCAGGTTTGCGACATCGAGAGCAATAACTTAGTTCGTAATTTCGACATATGATAAATAAAAAATAATTAAAATCTGGAGACGGAGAGATTCGAACTCTCGTCCGGAATGGGATATAAACCTGCATCTACGAGCGTAGGACAGTTAATTTAGGTAAGAATACGGCACGAAACCTCTCCTAAATAGATACCATAGCAGATTATACTGATACGCAGTTTGGAAGAAAAAACTTAGCTCCGTTACTTCCATAGAGGAGCAGCAGCTTGCATAACGGCGCTATATTAAACGGCAAGCTGGTTTAATACAGCGGCTGAACTGCGCTTAGGCAGCAAGAGCTTGAGCTCTTGAAAAATCAGCTTTAATTACGTTGTTAGCGTTTAATTTAGATTGCTCGTTGATAACCGAGAACAGCGCTCGGACTCGCAGCCTGAATACACCGATCCACCCGTCAAATCCAAAACGTCCCCATATTCAATTGTCAATGTACATATACATTATAACAAATAAAACATATATATTCGCAAATATTCGTTTATAATTTCAAAGATTTGTAAACAATACTTGAGAATTAGTTCTTAAGGGTTATATTTTTTTAAAATTTATGCTATAACAAGTATGAATAACAAAGAAAGAAAATCGGAGGAAAATATGACAGTAGGTTCATTCGTATTTATGTTACATTCACATCTTCCATATTACAGGAAAGCGGGAATGTGGCCGTTTGGAGAAGAAAATTTGTATGAATGTATGTCAGAAACATATGTTCCGTTATTAAACGCAATATCAGAGTTATATGAAGAAGAGGGAATAAAAGCAAAATTAACGGTGGGAATAACCCCTATACTTGCGGAGCAGTTAAATGATGAACATTTGCAGAACGGGTTTGTAAAGTATTTGGATTCAAAAATTGAAGCTGTTTCAAAGGATTTGGAAAGATATCCGAATCCCAATGTTGAACATTCACAGCATCTAAAATATTTGGCTAAATACTATTTTGACTGGTACAATCACATAAAAGATTCGTTTGTAAATAAATACAATAAAGATTTAATCTCAGCATTTAAAAAATATCAAGATTTAGGGTGTATAGAAATAACCACCTCAGGTGCAACACACGGATTTTCGCCGTTATTAGCAACAGATTCAAACTTAAATGCACAATTTAAAGTTGGTTCTGACACAACAAAAAGATTATTCGGAAAGAAAGCAAAAGGATGCTGGCTTCCTGAATGTGCATACAGACAAGGATATGAATATACGGGAAAAGACGGTAAAAAGAAGTGGAGACCTGCAATTGAAGTAACTCTCCAGAATAATGATATAGAATACTTCTTTACCGAATCACATGTAATTGAAGGTGGTAATTCGGTAGGAGAAAGAAGAGTTGTAGGTATATACGGCAATATAGAATATATTCCGCTCCCCGAGCGTCCGTTAACCGGTTATGATACGTATTCAGCATATTGGCTTCCTGATGCACAAGTTGCCGTAATGGGCAGAAATGACAGAGCGGGATTTCAGGTATGGTCAGCAGCTGACGGATATCCCGGAGATGGTGTATACCGTGAATTCCATAAAAAAGATGATAAATCCGGTATGAATTATTGGAGAATAACATCACCAAAAACGGATTTAGGAGATAAAATGCTTTATGACCCCGTACTTGCTATGAATCAGGTAAACTCAAATTCAGACCACTATACAACATTACTCTATCATTTACTGAATGACCATAAAAAAGCTACCGGAAAAGAAGGATTATTAATGGTATCGTTTGACACCGAATTATACGGCCATTGGTGGTTTGAGGGTATTGAATTTATAAAACAGGTTATAAGAAAAATTAATAATTTCATACCTGAAATAGAAAGATGTACGGCAGGCGAATATCTTGAAAAGCATCCGCCGGTTGACACAATTCAAATACCCGAAAGTTCTTGGGGACAAGGCGGTCACTTCTATGTATGGTTAAACCATTTAACGGAATGGATGTGGCCAATTATTCACGGATGTGAAAAACGAATTATTGATATAGTATCAAAATATGAAAAAATACCTGAAGATAAGTTATTACACAGGGCATTAAACCAATTGGCAAGAGAAAATCTTTTGCTCCAAAGTTCGGATTGGCCGTTCTTAATAACAACATGGCAAGCTAAGGATTATGCTACCGAAAGATTTATGGAACATGTTGACAGATTTGAAAAAATCGCCGATATGATTGAAACAGGAAACATAAATGACGAGGAGCTTAAAAAGATTGAATCAATCGACAATTGCTTCCCTGTTATAGACTACAGAGTTTATTTGCCGATTGAAGAAGGTGTAATCCCTCAACAGGAAGCAAAACTTGCACCTTTATATCAATAAACAAATATACCAAATAACAAAAAATGACGGATTATTCCGTCATTTTTTATTTTTGAATAATAATACCCTGAACTTCTTTTTGAAGATTTAAAGAATCCTGCAAGCTGTTTTTAAGTTCCGCTGCAGTATTTGCGTTATAGAATTTACCTGATGTAACAAGTGAAACGCATTTAAGTTGATTATTGGCATCTTGATCTCCAATTGCAAGAGCAATAACATCAATTCTAATATCGTCCCTATGCTTCATAAGTTCGATAACGAAGTCACAAGGGCTTTCATCACAGTTTTCGCCGCCGTCACTGATAAGTATAATTCTTTTTTTTGCCGCTGAATCAGGGAAATCGAAGAAAGCAGCCTGTTTAAGTGAATATGTAATTGGTGTCCAGCCGACTGCATTAATTGAACTGAGTCTTGAATATATATTTACCGCATTATTTTGCTGAATGGGTGAAATAAGTTGAGAAGCCGTGCAGCTTTGTTTCGGGGTAAAACCTGTTTTGTGTCCGTAAACTCTAAGTCCGACAGATGTTGAAGGCGGAATCAATTGAAGTGTTTCTTTTATTGTGGAAAGTGCAATATCAAGCTTAGTTCTGTGACCCAATCTTTCATTCATACTGTTTGAAAAATCAACAATAAAAAGAATACTTTCACTGCTTCCTGAGGGTATATCTTTATCTTCTTCAAATTTGTAATTCCCCGGGGTAGAGTAAGTAAAATTCTGAGCACAATAGCCTATTGATTGTGTTGTTATAAAAAGAATAGACATAAAAATAAAAAGTAGCTTTTTCATATCAACCTCGAAAACTGTTAATTAAATACTAGCAAAAATTAATTATAATGTCATTATCCTTGTGATTAAATATTTAAGCATAAAAAAAGAGCCTTGTGAGCTCTTTTTTTTATAACTAAACTATATATTCTAGCAACCTATACCCAACATTTTTTTATACCAACTAAAAGTTTCAATATCACAGCCATTAAAGGTAGCTTTAAGAGCTTGTTTTTTTAAATATTTTTCAAATTCTTCAGTAAATTTAGATGAGATTGTGTTTGGGTTATTTTTTAATTCAGTAGCGGTATTCGACATAGGTTGCCTCCTTTTTCCATTAAGTACACTATATGAAATGTCATAAAGACGTATTACAATATTATTTTAACATTTTTTTTGATTTTTTTCATTTCTCCTTATGAGTTAGTATCTTAAGATATTATTATTTATGCTATTTTTTATCTGTAAAAAAAGATTAAAATGATTGTTTTTTTCAAGATAAGAAACATATTATATATAATCAGGGTTAATAGATAACCACTGATATTGACGAGAGTCCGAATAATCAGGTTTATCTACAACGAAAGTACCTCCGTATCTTCCTCTATCGAAAGTTATATATCCGTCCAAAGCAAGATTTTTTAAAGCACGTCTGACGGTATTTGTGCTGACATCAAAAGATTTAGACAGTTCTTGCATTGAGGGTAATTTATCACCGGGATTATATTTATTATTAATTAAATCAACAATTTTCTCTTCAATTTTTTGATAGCTGTAAAATACGGCATCACCGGCAGGAGCGAACATTAAATCTTCAACCGATTGTTTTTTAGACAAGTTAGAAGGGTCAACCGCAAGTATAGAACCGTATCTGCCTCTTCTGGTAATAATAATACCTTGTTCCGACAATGTTTTAATGCAATCATGAACCGTTTTGATACTAACACCAAGCTTAGATGCTATATCTTCATGAGTCGGAATTTTATCTCCGGGTTTAAAATTAGAAAATAAATAATTTTTAAGTGATTCAGTAATTTTGTCAACTAAAGTATATGTATTTAAGTTATTTGAAATTTTGATTTCTTCTTTTGAAACCGATGGTACACTTTTAAGAATCCAGTTTGCTTCATTGCCTTTAAGTTGTCTAGATTCAATGATACCTGAAGAGCAAAGATATTCATAAGCGAGTCTTACAGTATTTTGAGATACCCCAAGGATGTCAGACATTTTTCTTGTTGAAGGCAGGGGCATGCCAACTGATATACTGTTTTTAATCAAATATTTTTTTATTGCAACAATAGTTTTATCACGCTTTGATGTTGACTTAATTTCGGATGAGATAGGATTAGTTAAATTGGAAATCATAGTACCCAATTTTTGCTTTGATTTTAAATAACCTTCGTCCTCAACATAACGTATAGCGTTTTGAACCGTACCGATGCTGACTCCGAGATGTCTTGAAATCTCATTCTTATTTGGCAATATATCATTTTCTTTAATTTTATTTTTTGAAACCATTGAAAGAATCCAGTCCATAATCCATTGTTTTATTAAAGAATCTTTTGTTTGAAAAGATGAATTAAAGTCCGGAATTTCAGACGGCATTTCATTAATGGATATTTTTCTTTGTTCTGTAATTATATTAGACATAATAACTCCGATTTTGTATTTATTATAAATCGGAGTATTATTTTTTTTGTTATTTTTATTAATTATATTAATAATTTGTTACTTTAAATAAAAAATCGATGTGAAATTACACAATACCTTCTTTAATAGCTTTAACGGCAGCTTGAGTTCTGTCGTCAACAACAAGTTTTTGAATAATGCTGCAAACGTGCGCTTTAGCCGTATGTTCAGATATACAAAGTTTTTCAGCAATATCATTATTAGATTTACCGTCAACAACAAGCTTTAAAACTTCATATTCTCTTTGAGTAAGATTAGCATGCGAGTTTCTAAAAGCTTCACGAGTTGTGTGTTTTTTAGGAATAATTTTTTCAGATTTCTCTCTTAGGGACGGCACAATTTTGGGATCAAGCCACATTGCACCTTGAAACACGCTTCTGACAATATAAAGCAGCATTTCAGTATTAATATCTTTAATAACATATGCATAAACTCCTGATGACAAGCATTTATTTACTTCATCATCACTGTTATGAGATGATAAAATAATTATCTTTGAAGGGCATTCATACTCTTGAAGCTTAGTAATGACTTTACATCCGGACATATCAGGCAGTCCGATATCAAGTAAAATAACGTCCGGCTTGGTTTTTAAAGCTTTTTCAACAGCCTCTTTCCCTGTTGATGCTTCAGATACGACTTCAAATCCGTCTGCTTCATCAAATACAGTCTTTATTCCCACTCGTATAAGTTTATGGTCCTCTACAAACATTATTTTTATTGCATTTGAATCCATAATAACCTCCAATAATATATTATTGATTTAATTAAATATATTTATCCCACATTTATTATGTTTTAAGTGTAAAAAAGTGAATTATAAAATAAAAAATATAATAAAAATTTTTTTTATAAATTTTTGTTTAAATTAAATATCGAATAGTAATATAACAATAATATTTTATTAAATAAAACTAAAAGATATATAACGATAATATTAAGATAAAAAATTTAATATATAATTATATAAATAAGGCAGAAGGCATGACAAAAATAGAATTAGAAATAACGGATGATAATACGACGGGTTTGTACAGTGATGAAGTAAAAGATATATATCATTCAAAAACCGGTGCATTAAAAGAAGCAAAAGAAAAATTTATATTACCTGTTGCTTTGCTTTGTAAAAATAAAAATGAAATTAATATTTTAGATATTTGTACCGGTGCGGGATACAATATAAAAAGTTTTATAAAATATTTTAGTGATAAAAAGATAAAAGCCGATTGTATAGATATTGATGAAGAGGTTGTGATTTTAGGTACAATTTTAAATGACGGAATATGTGATGACGAATTAAAGGTATTTATAATTGCTGAATTATTAAAATCAGGTCTTAGTATATCTAAAATAGCGGATGTAGTTGATAAATATACGAGATTTTGGAGTAGTAAATTTTTTGAGCCCTCTGTAATCGATTTTATTAAAAGTTATTTAACTCATGGGTATAATTCTGAGGGTCAGAATAATTTAGACGCCTTTGTACATAATATATATTATAGATATATATCGATTAATTCGAATAATGAACTCAAAGTGCCAAAATATAAGAATTGTTCATTAAGGTATTATTTTTCCGATGCAAGATGTATTGCTTCAACTCTTGATTCTTTTTATGATGTTATTTTCCTTGATGCTTTTTCTCCTCAAAAAGACCCTACGCTATGGACAATTAATTTTCTTAAACTGCTAAAATCAAAAATGAAAAATGATTCGCTTATTGTTTCATATTCTAAATCAACTCCTTTCAGAAGCGCTTTAAAAGAATTAGGTTTTTATGTCGGTAAAACTTTTATTGATGACATTGATATGGGTACTGCAGCCTCATTAAATGATAAATATATTTCTAATCCTATTTCTAATTTTGACATCGAACTCTATAAAACAAGGAGCGGTATTACATTCAAAGACCCTTCTCTTAATCATGACAAAAATACCATTCTTACTAATCGTGATAATGAGATAAAATCATCCTCAAGAATTTCTCATACTAAGTATATCAAAAATATGACTAATTAAAATTTTATTGTTATATGTTTAATCGATATAATTTGATTATTTTATTGATATATATCTTTTAGCAATTAAAAAATCAAATTTAAAATTTAATAAAAATAGCAAAAAATAAATTTACATGTTTTATTCACAATGTAGAAAATAAGGAGCAGCAAATGAACATATCCCCTATTAGTACTAACTATAAACCAAATTTCTCCGGAATGTTTAAAGTAAATAATGATCACATAAATGACAACGATTCATCATCTGTTGTTGATAAAGTATGTGATGAATTTATATCAAAACATCCTGATAAGTCATACAGGTATAACCATGTAAATGAAAGTTATATTACCTGTATTCCTGCTTTAGAGCCTGAATTGGCTGAAGAATTAATAAAAAATCAAGTTTCTTTTATTTATAAAGGCGATTCAGATATTGAAAGCAATAACTTTTTTTAATATTTAGTTAAATAATTGAAAGGTTTTAATATGAATATATCTCCCGTAAATTTTAATTGTTCACAAAATTTTAAAGGAATTATAAAACTGGATAATAATTATCTGGATGATAAAGACATTAATGTCCAAAAATTAATGCACAAAAATGATAATTCAAAAAATGTTACCTTTATTCAACAGTTGGATAACTCATTTTTCATATCCCATAAACCGAATAATGATGGCATTATATCCATAGCAAAAGAACTTGCGAAAAACGGTGTCAGCTTTGATTATTTATCAGATGCCGATGCTGATTACGGCCGGTTATTTATAGAAGGATAATCCGAAAATATTGCAATAAAAAGAGTTTGTGCCAATATTCCGTACTATATTAAATTTATTGATTCATACTCCCTTTTTGTTTAAAATAAATAAAAGGGAGTTTAATATGAAATATGATTTAATCGTTTTTGGCGGCGGCACGGCAGGTATATCAGCGGCATATATTGCATCTAAACACGGAATAAATACATTATTGGTTGAAAAATCAGATGTTCTCGGCGGCAGTATAACGCAGGGACTTGTTGTTCCGTCTATGAAGCTTGATACTGAAAATATAAATACTGAATTTTTTAATGATTTAAAAGTATTTGCTGATAAATATTCCGCCAGATATACTTATTGCGACGGGAATGAAGCATGGTTTAACCCTGAACTGTTGAAAATTGTTTTTGATGACATGCTTGAATCTTCTAAATGTAATGTTTTATTTTCTTCTGAACCTATTTATGCCTCATATAACAACTCTGATGAAACTTTCAATATAAAACTTAATCATAAAATATTATCGTTATATGTTGAATCGAAATATATTATCGACGCAACTTCAAACGGAAAAATTTTCCAACTTTTAAATTTAGATTTTCAAAATAAATCAGAACAAAGTCAGTCATCGTCATTAAGATTTATTTTAACAAATATCGATATAGATGTTTTTTCAAAGTGGTTAACAGAATATGATAAAGACAGAAATGTTACGACCGTTTCAATAGGTTCTTCTCAGATATACCTGTCTACTGCATACACATGGGATAAAAGGCGAAAATGGGCGTTAGAGCCTATATTTAGTACTGCCGTAGCAAATGGCGACCTCGAATATGAAGATACTGCTTATTTTCAGGTCTTTTCAATTCCTTCAATGCCTGATTCTCTGGCTTTTAACTGCCCACGAATCATACTTGAAGATAATGAGGATTTGACTGACCCGTTTGTTTATTCAAGAGCGCTAAAGCAAGGCAGACAAAGGATATTCAGGCTATATAATTTCTGTAAAAAATATCTCAAAGGATTTGAAAATTCTTACATTTCTCATATATCAGACCAGCTTGGAGTTAGAGAGTCATATAGAATCAAAGGTAAATACACCTATACAAAAGAAGATATAATATCCGGTAAAAAGTTTGATAATCCTGCGCTTGCCTGTGATTATCCTATTGATATTCATTCTAATAATGACAATAACGACAAATTAGAATTTATAAAACATACGTATTATTTGCCGGTTGAATCATTAATTTCGCAAAAGTATGACAACTTGTATGCGATAGGCCGAATATTAAGTGCAGATTTTGAATCACAAGCAGCATTAAGAACTCAAATGTCTTGTTTCTCAATGGGTGAGGCAGCGGTAAAAGATATATTAAAAAAATACACTTTTAGTCAAGATAAAAAGCAGTAACCACTTTATGCGAATCTTCCGCATGCTGTATAGCTTTGTGGAGCGTATTTGAGGTATGCGACAAGAAGCATATAAGCTGCTGACATTCATCAATGATTTCACGATTACAAATACGGCTTGCATCGGCAAGTGTCATCATTGAGCGGTCAGGATGTTCTATAATATTAGGAACTCCGATTAATTGATCTTGTACATCAGAAGGCTGCTGACCTATTGTTTGAGGCAAAATTACTCTGAGTTTATCAGGGTTTGCTTTCATTGCACCTCTGATTGTTGCGGCATTAGTTCCTGATGAACCTCCGCTGGTTATAACCGTATTACCTTGTATAACCAATGCATATGATAAAATCTCAATAATTTGCTGATGAGTAATAGGCAAGTTTCTGCTTCCTATTATTGCAACCTTTTTTGCAGATTGCTGTATAGTCGCAAGTTCCATAGCCAGTGCATCAAGTGTATGTTCGTCCGTAGATTCTACTTTATCCAAGTCATCTAAGGGAACCATTATTTGTTGTTCATTTTTTTTATCTTCTGACATACATTTTCCTATTTTAATTTTTTTATATATAATAATATTAATAATAGCACAATTTGAAAAAAATAAAAGATATATGTCAAATTTTTTAGAGGGATTAAACAGGGAGCAAAAAGAAGCTGTTCTTACAGATAAAGGAACAATGCTTATTTTAGCCGGTGCGGGATGCGGTAAAACTAAAGTTCTTACGACAAGAATAGCCAATCTTGTTAAATCCGGTGTATCTCCGTATGAAATATTAGCCGTTACCTTTACAAACAAAGCAGCGAAAGAAATGATGGAACGACTTTCCTCCATGGTGGGAGAGGAAAGTGCGAAAAAAATGTGGATTGGAACTTTCCACTCTATATCAGGCAGAATTTTAAGGACGGATATTGAAGAATATAAAGATGAAAATTCTCTTTCGTTTTCCAAAAATTTTGTTATTTATGATGATACGGATTCCAATACAGTCCTTAAAAATGCCCTAAAAATATGTAATTTAGACGAAAAAATTTATCAGCCGAAATTATTAAAAACAATTATTTCAAATGCAAAAAATAAAATGTTAAGTGCATATGATTATGCGACAAGGGCAAGAGATTACAGAACCGACAAATATGCACAAATTTTTATGGAATATCAAAAAATACTTCAGGCTAATAATGCTCTTGATTTTGATGATATGCTGGTTTTAGCTGTTAAATTACTTCAAAATTCACAAAGTGTGAGGGAAAAATATTTTAACAGATTCAGACATATATTAGTAGACGAATTTCAAGATACAAATATCTGCCAGTATAATATGATTAAAGCAATTTATACCAATAACAAGCCTGAGGATGAAATACCGCAGGATAAAAGCTTATGTGTTGTGGGAGATGTTGATCAATCTATTTACAGTTGGAGAGGCGCTGATTACAGAATTATTCTTAATCTGCAGTCTGAATTTAAAAAAACACATCTTGTTAAACTCGAGCAAAATTACCGCTCTATCGGAACAATTCTTGATGCCGCAAATTCAGTTATATGTAATAATAAGCAGAGAATAAGCAAAAATCTGTACTCTAATTTGGGTAAGGGAAATAAAATTTCTCTCTATAAAGCAAATGATGAAGCTGATGAAGCTTTAAATCTTGTCAGAGAAGTTAAAAGACTCTCTGTAACCGAGTCATTATCAAATATTGCCGTATTATACAGAACTAACTCACAATCGAGGGCTATTGAAGAAGCCTGCATAGCTAATAATCTGCCCTATAAAGTTGTAGGAGGTTTAAAATTCTACGACAGAAAAGAAATTAAAGATATTATTGCTTATTTAAAGTTGATTTATAATCCTAAAGATTCTCAGAGCCTTAAAAGAATAATTAACGTACCTAAGCGTTCTATAGGTTCCGCTACTGTTGATAAACTTCTCGATTTGTCAATTCAAAGTAACACCGATTTCTTTGATATTATGAAAAACATTTCAAATTATGACGAATTTTCTTCAGCGGTTAAAGCGAAGTTAGAATCTTTTTATAACTTAATTTGTGATTTCCAAAATTCATTTTATAAAATGGATTTATCTGAATTCATAGGGTATATACTTGAAAAATCCGGTTATATTCAGGATATTAAAGAATCAGAAGATGAAACGCAAGCTGAAAGCAGAATTGATAACCTTCAGGAATTTATCAGTGTTGCAAAAGAATTTATTCCCCAAGATGATGATGTTCTGGGCGAATTTCTCTCTCAAGTTTCACTTGTAAGTGATATTGACTCGTATACAGAGGATTCTGATGCATTAACATTAATGACTCTTCATAGCGCAAAAGGACTTGAATTTGATACTGTATTTCTGCCGGGACTTGAAGAAGGTATATTCCCCCACAACCGCTCTATTGACTCTCCTTCTGAAATGGAGGAGGAAAGAAGGCTTATGTATGTCGGTATTACACGGGCAAAAAAGAATCTTTACCTGAGTTATGCACTTAAACGCAAAATTTGGGGTGATTATAAGTATTTTAATCCCAGCAGATTTATTGCGGAAATTCCTTCGGATTTATTGAGCTTTTCATCATCTGACACTTCATATTACTCAGATTCACAACAGTCTTATACATTTAATAAGGCTGTTAATTCACTTAAATCAAAGTCAGTTATTTCGGAGAATCCTGACGGAAGTATTAAATCCGTTTCCTCCTTCGGTAAAAATTTTATTGCGCCAAAAAAACGTCTTTCTCATAATACTTCTTTTGTTATTAAAAGTTCCAAACACGATATTAATAAAGAAATACGTGAAAAATCGGAAAAAGAGGAAGTTAAAAATATTATTGAAAACAGTGCCATTAAAAAATTGGCATTACAAAAAGAAAAGGCTAAATCTGAACAAAACAATTCATTATCATCAATTTCATACCCTTCTGACTTTAAATCCGGCGACCGGGTATTTCATTCTAAATTCGGTATAGGAAAAGTAATTGAAGTTAAGCTGATTGGCGGTTCAACTATGATTATCGTTGATTTTGGTTCTCAAGGTTCTAAGGCACTTGATGCTTCCTTCGCCCAATTAAAAAAGTTTTAATTATGTTAAGATTTATTACAATATAAATATAAAATATATACATTTTATGCAATTTTGCAATCCTGTTTGTTTTTATATATGTATACAGACTATATAAATGAAAGAGGAAATATATGGCAAGAGTACTAATTTCAATGCCCGAAGAATTTCTAAGCAGAATTGATGAAGTTGCCGAAGGCGAGAACAGAACAAGAAGTGAACTGATACGTGAAGCACTCAGGACGTATATTCACAAACAAAGAGTTAAAGAAAATGCTATTGCGTTAAAAAATGCTAATATTTTAGAAACTCTTTTAGATTAGTTGCGCTACGGACTGTGGAATTGGGGAAAAGAAATAAGAGAAGCCTTCGGGCTTCTTTTTAGTTTGTTTTTTTCATAACAACTATTGTTTCAATATGATATGTGTGGGCAAATAAATCTACAGGCTGAATATATTTAATTTCAAATCCGTTATCCGTAAGTATTTTCAAATCACGAGCCAATGTATTCGGATTACAGCTTACATATATCAAATATTTTTTTGTTAACTTTGTTATATAATCAAGAGATTTATTTGTGGAACCTTTTCTCGGCGGATCAATAACCGTTACATCAAAACATATTCCTTCTTTTATAAACTCCGAAAAAGTTATTTCAGCATCCTGATTAATAATTTCGAGATTATCTATATTGTTTATTGCTGCGTTATACTTTGCATCTGATGATGCACTCTTTACTTCTTCAACACTTACAACTTTTGATGCAATTTCACTAAGCCATATCCCGATACTCGATACACCTGAATATGCATCAAGTATAGACGGTTTCTTTATTTCAGAGGTTAAAATTTCTTTTATTTTATTAAATATAATTTCTGCGCTGTACGGATTAACCTGAAAAAAACTGTTTGCGCTTATTTTATACTTGTATTTTCCTAAGGTTTCAATATAAAAATCATCGCCGGCTATACTTTTAGTATTTTCAGACAATATTACATTTGTTTTTTTCGGATTTAAATTTGCACAAATACCTTTAATTTCAGGGTATTCGGTTATTAATATTTTACTTAGAGTATATAATTCTTTGGGAATATCTTTACTGTTTATTACTATAATTAATAATATTCTTTTTAAATCAGACGATATTCTGTATACAAGGTGTTTAATAAGCCCGCAATGCTCAAGTTCATTATATCCTGAAATATTTAGTTCCGAACATTTTTGTTTTAGAAATTCGTTAATTTCATTAATTATACACGGATTTACTGGACAGTATTTTATGTTAACCAACTCATGTGAATTTTTTTTATAATAACCAGATAATATTCTCTTTGAAACTTTTGTCTGTGATACGGGGTATTGAACTTTACATCTGTATTCTTTTAATTTAGGCGAAGGAATAACATCATTAACGGGAAAATCTGATTTTAATTCCTTATGTAATGCTTCAATAACTATATTTTTCTTCTGTTTTAGCTGTTCATTATAATCAATATTCTGCCAATCACAACTACCGCAGACGTTATGCATCGGACATAACGGTTTTACTCTGTGTTTTGACGGCGTTATAATTTCTGATATTTTCCCCAATGCATATTTTTTATTTACTTTTATTATGTTAACCCTTACAACATCTTCGGGGCATCCGCCCTCAATGAATATCGGAAAATCATCCAACCTTGAAAGAGATTTACCTTCATATAACATTTTTTCTATGGTTAGTGAATATATTTCCCCTTTATTCATGCTTATTCAACTCTTTTATAACGTTCTCGACAGGATATGACCAATCACCCGAGTCTTTTTGTTTAAATATTTTTACACTCTTATACCAAGGAGTGTTTTCTGTATCATTAAACCATCTCCATTCTGCGGTTTTAGGAAGCAATAAGAACGTTTTAACTCCCAAGGAACCTGCCATATGAGCTATTGATGAATCTATTGTTACCAATACATCCATATTTTTCAGTAAACTCGCAGTATCGTCATAATCTTTTATATAACTCTTTAAAGACACCACATTTTCATCTTCAGTAACAGCGTCTATCTGAAAAGAATAAAAAACACAATCATTAATATCAGTTATTTTTTTTATGTATTCATAGTCCATTTCACGATTTTTAAATATTTTTTTATTCCCTCTGTAAAATATACCGACTTTCTTTTTAGGGGTATTAAATATTTCAAGCTGAGAAAATTTTTCTGTCTTTTCCTGATTTGGTTTAATATAACCTGATTTTGAGGGAATAGAGTCAAAATCCATATTAAGCACCAAGGGAATATTCATAATCGGAACAACAAAGTCATAATCATCAGTTTTATCAGTCTTTGTAATTACTTTAATATTGGGATAATTATTCTTTAAAATGTCATATAATTCTTTATCTGTTTGAAGTATAACTTTCTTTGCAATATTCGAAACAAAAGGAATATATCTGGAAAACATAATTGTGTCACCCAAACCGCAATCCGTATATATTAATATAGTTTTGTTCTCAATATCTTCTTTTTTGTTTAATATTTTGTCGTGAAATAATTCGGAAAATTTCGTATCAAGACTTCTCATTTTATACAAATTCATTCCCTTTTCGAAATCTTTTTCCTGAAGATATATCATACCCAATGTAATACAGCTTTGTATCTGAGATTCATCTTTACTTACAATTTCTTCCAATATCTTTTTAGCTTCATCAATGTAGCCCAAATATTTCAAGCTGACCGCTTTTCCGTGCATATATGAAAGATTTGTTTCGTTTAATACAATTGCCTTGCAGTAATTTGTGTAAGCACTGTTATAATCACCTATATCCATATAATTTGATGCAAGCAATGAGTATGTATCAGAAATATTCGGACGTTGAGAATCAAATTTCTTTAATATTTCAATACTTTCCGCATTATTAAATTTATCTTTATACATTTGAGCCAACGAATAACAAACATTCGGAGCTATAGGATTTAATTCGTATGCCTTTTTATAATAATTTAATGCCTTAGCCGTATCTTTATTCTTGTATAAATACCCGAGATTAACATAAGCTTCAATATAATTTGATTTATACTTCAGCGCTTTTTCATAATTTTCAATCGCTTTATCTGTATTTTTTATTTTTGAATACAACACACCTAAATTATAGTAATAAAGAGGATTTTCAGGATTTAGTTCAATAGCATTATCAAGAGCTTTTATAGCAAGTTCATAATAACCCCTTTTCTCATAACATTCCGAAAGAAAAGTATAAACCTCATAATCATCTTTTTTAATTCTTAAACATTTCTCGCCGTATATTACGGCTTTATCAATATCATTTTGATTTTTATACGCAAGCGCAAGATTGTAAAGAGCTTTATAGTTATTTTCATTTAACTCAACAGCTTTAAGATAATTTTTAATTACTTCATCGTAATTTTTTAATTTTTTATAAGCAAGTCCCAAAGAATAATATATATCATCCGTCTGAGCGAGTGTCAGCGCATTATTATACAATTTTACGGCTTTTTCAGGTTGATTATCAAGATAATACGCCTTTGCAAGATTAGTTATAATGTATGCGTTTTTCTTTAAAATCATTGCTTTCGTTAACAATGATATTGCCTTTTTACACTTGTTTGTAGCAATACATAATAATCCGTACAAATTTAAAACATTTACATCTTCAGGTCTTAACTCTATTAACTTTTCATATATTATTTCAGCTTTATCCAATTCATTATTTGTATGATAAGCATACGCCTGTTCTGATAATTCTTTATACTTTGAATTCATTTTTTACTCTCGAAATAACCTCGTCCCAATCATTTGGTTTCTTCTGCTTAAATATTCTTACACTATCATACCACGGAGTCTTTTCAGTATCATAAAACCAGCGCCACTCAGGAAAATAGGGAAGAAGTAAAAAAGTTTTAACCCCTAATGCCCCCGCAAAATTCGCTATCGCCGAATCTATAGTTATCAATACATCAATATTTTTTAAAAATCCGCCGGTATCCGTAAAATTTTTTATATAAGGCTTTAAATCAATTATATTTAATTCTTTCATTATTTTGTCCGAATCAACCCCCGTATCAGTGACTTGGAAAGAATATAATTGTATATTCTTTAATTCTGCCAATTGTTTAAATTTTGACACTTCTAAAGACCTGTTGTACAAAATTGACGGATTTCCCTGCCAAAATAATCCCGCTTTTATTTTATCGGTTTTCATTATATCAATTTTTGCTTTTTCTTTTATAACTTCACTGCTTACTTTTAAATAACCCCCTGACTTTTTTATATCATGAAAATCTGTATTTATATGATAAAAAATACAAAATAAAGGAGTAGCATAATCATATGAATCTTCTGATAATTTGGTAGATTCATCATACACTTCTATATCAGGAAAATTATATTTGATTATGTCGTAACAAGGTTTATCCACTAACAGTATAATTTTTTTTGCCAATTTTTTGATATCGTCAATATAACGAATTACCATAAAAATATCGCCAATACCGTGCATGGAATATAAAAGAAGAGTTTTATCTTTTATATTTTCATTATGCCATTGTTTTTTAATATATTTTTTTCTTATTTCATTACTATTAATATATTCCTCTTTTTTTAAGTGAGCAAACGAATTTTCGTCTATATTATATCTTTCTCCGATATTTAAACGGTGAAACATTGACCTTAGTTTATTTTCTGTTTCTCTTTGAGAATTTATTTTTGTATGTATTTTAAAGAAGTAATCCTTTACTTTATTAAAATTTTTATCCCTTAAATAATTAGATAAATAATCATACATTGAGTCAATATCATCATTTAAAAGAAAGGGTTCTATTAATTTTGCGGCCTTTTCCGTTAATCCCCTTTGAGAATACATCTCTGCCAGTCCCATTGATGCCGAATAATTACCTTCCGGTTGTATTTTTCTTGATTTTAAGTACATTTTTTCCGCTTCGTCTAATTTATACAATGATTTTAGCGCAAATCCGCAAAGATTATAGTTTTCATATGATGACGGTTCTAATTCTATTAATTTTTTAGCTATTTCATAGGTTTTTTCATAATTAAACATTGAATTATAAATAAAATACATATTCATTAATATTTCCGTATCATCCGGAAATATATCAATAGCTTTTTCCAAGTATCTTATTGCACTTTCTTTATCTATTTTACACAGAGTGAAAGCATTGTTTAATACGGCACGTTTATGCTTGGGGTTAATTTCTAACGTCTTATTAAAATATTTAACCGCATTATCTATATCATTTTTATTTTTATAAATACATCCTGTTCTGTATAAAAGTTCCTCCTCAGCTTTTATGGATTCTGATTTTAGTAAATATTTTAACTCTTCATCTTCATTATTAATTCTTTGATATAAGCCTGCAATATGAATGTTTAATTCAAAGTCATCCTTAAGTGTTTTATATGCTTTCAGGGCATATTTTAATGCGTTTTCAATATCATTTAATTTTAAATAACATACTGATAAATTAAATAAATCAACGTCTGTTAATTTATGTGATTTTGCCATGGTTAAATATAAATTAACAGCATCATAAGGCATATTTGCTTTGTTGTAAGAAGATAATAACAAATTACAAACTTCAAGATTATCAGAGGGTAATGTTTTTAAAATATCAATTGCAATCTCGAATTTATTATCGTAATAATAAACTTTTGCAAGTGAAAGCTTAACCTCCTGAGAATTTGTATTCATATATATATTGGTAAGCAAATCAACGGCATATTCATAGTTTTTCAATGATATATTCAATTGCGCATACAAGAACTGCAGATTATAATCTTTAGGATTGTAATCAATGATTTTATCATAAATTTCTTTTGCTTTAACCAGATTTCCCGATACATGAAGATTATACGCTTCATCCGACAATTGTTTGTAAAGTTTATCATCCATAATAAAATGGTATATTATGTTTGAAATTTATGCAAGAAAATTAAGCTGAAACCTCAGGAAGAGTTTGTCTGTCCTTACCGAATAAATCAAGATAATCGTAGATAGGTCCTTGTCTGTTCGGCTGAGTCCAGCTGAAATCTTCCCCTAATGAATCAGAAACCATTTTATTGTATTGTTCTTTATCATTAAAGTATATATTTAAACCTTTTTTCATTGCTTCATAAAATTGTTTCGCATCAAGAGGTTTCGATTTATCGGTTAAAATACCGTTAGTTTTATCGTTTCTGTTTACGGTATCAACAATACCTCCAACAGCGCTGCCGATAACGGGAGTACCTACCGCAAATGCTTCACCTTGGGTTAAACCGCAAGGTTCAAATATACTGGGAAGGAGGAAGAAATCTGATGCCGCCGTAATAGCACTCATAGGTGCAAATCCGTGGGCAAATATTATTCTTTTTGAATCTTCGTCAGATAATTTTTTATTTTTTAAATCTTCAATTTTCTTCCTGTGAGAACCGTCTTCTCCGTCTTGTCCTGCAATATAAAATATCGGTTTCGGTTTTCCGGGAAAATCATGCTCCCAATTTTTCATAAGCATTTCTATTGCATCAGACATTATTCCGATACCTTTTTGTGTAACAAGTCTGCCGACGGAAGAAATAATCGGAGTTTGAATTATCTCTTCAGCAGGTAAATTTTCAAGCTTTGTTGCTCCTTTTTCATCTACAAATTCCAATTTATCCGTAAGTGACCTTACTCTTGCAATATCTTGAGTATTTTTTGTCAGGTCATTTTTATAAGAAAACGGAACCATATAGTTATTATAAAAATTAATTTTATTGTTTGTTCTTGCAGACATAACTTCATCAATTGATGATTGTTTATTGTATGTATCAAATACAAGACCTGTTTGCTTTTTAATTAAATTTTCTTTTGCTTCAATAGATAAATTATTAAAGTCATTACCGTTTATTACACCGAATAAAGACCCTGTATTATTTCTTTGAGTTAATGCCCATCTTAATTCATCCGATAATTCCGGATGTTCGTCAGAAACTAATTCCTGAGCATAGTTTTTTGAAACGGGGCAGAAGTAATCACTTAAACATATACCCATATTTAAAAGGTTTGTATGATTTGCTGATGAATCTTGAGCATTCATTAATAATACATTATTAAGATTCTTTAATCCTTTATCCTTCGGGTTAGTTTCTTGTGCTTTTGTATCGGCATTTTGAACAATTTCATATGCAAATTTGTCAAATAAAGTATTTAAAATATTTGAGGTTGACTGTTTTCTTTGAACACTATCATTGTTCATTCTTGTAGACCCCTGATACATAGCGTTATGACCTATGGTAATTATGTTTAAATCAGATAATTTATCGGCGGCACTATCGGATAATTTGCCGTATGCGTTTTCCATAGGGGCTTTATATCTTATTAAAGCTGCAATAGGGGAAGCCTGCCAATCATTAAGAATTAGCCCGTCAGGCGCTTTTACCGAATCAAAAACTTCTTTATTTTCAATTTTCAAATCTTTAGCACTATTTATATCTTCTTTTGCTTTTGCAAATTCATAGACCGCTTTAGAGAAAAATGCAAATTTTTCCGCTTCTTCTGACTTGTTTGAGTCGTTGTATATTGTACCGTTGAAGTAATTGTCATTTTTTATAAATATTAGCTGTTTATTATTTCCGTATTCATCTTTTGAATTATGAACAAATACATCAACATTTTCTATTTTTGACTGCCCGTTTCTGTATGCTTCAACTTTAAACGATGCAGCCTTTTCAAGATTAAATGATTTATTGGAATATGTGTAAATATATTTTCCGTTTTCTTCACGGAATGACGATAATCCGGGTTCCTGATACATGGGAATAAATGTCGGAGTTTCCACACCGAGTTTAGTATTGTTATTTTGAATATCAACCGGAACTGAACCTAAACCTCCTTCTTTAACAGGAGCAAATTCCGAAGTAACAGACCATAATACCGGATGTTCTTTTGTTATTGGTTTTATATTCGGCGCAGAATACAGATGCTTAGGAGCAGCCGTTTGTATCTGTTTGATTGCATTCATGTATTTTTGTGAATTTCTTCTCAATGATTCATTATTGATTAATAAGTTAACCCCGTTTACGGACTTTGTGTATTTATGATTTAATCCGCTGTTTGACAAATCAGATGCACTTTGTGCGGCATTATATGCATCATTACTTCTTGCATCAATATTATCAAATCTTTGTTTGACTTTATCTGTTATTTCATCTTTGTCATCTGCGGTTAATTGCCCTGTTGTATAAGCACCGCCTACACCTCCAAGTGCTATAAGCAACTTCCAAATTTTACTGTTATCACTCTTTATTGCCTGAGTTTCAACTGCAATATTTTCAGCCGCCTGCTTTATTTGTGCGGCACTCTGCTCTTTTACAACATCAAGCTCTTTTGAAAGCTTTTGTATCTCTTCTTTCAATATATTATTATTTTTAATAAAATTCTTATTGGAAATTTTATATGTAATAAGTGCGGTAACGGGTATGGCGATTAAGGGAAGTGCAATCGGAACAGCGGTTTTAATTCCTTTTATTATTTTCTCTTTCTTGCTTGCTTTTTCATCTGCTTCTTTATTTTTATTTACATCTTTTGTTACGGCATTCTTTTGTGATGCAGTTGGTACAGCATTACTGAAGTTTGCGGAACTTTTTGCAGAAATATCTGAAAATACGCTTACACTCATATAAAACCCCTATTCACACACAATTTATATAATACCAGTCAAACAAAAAAAATGCCTTTTTTTTAAAGAATGTTAAAATATTGTAACATTGTAAATATTTTAAATTTTATGATTTTCATTATAAAATATTGATATAACGTTTAATTTAAGTGTGTGACTGAATAAGGCTCATTTTAAGTTAAACATATCAAGTAAAGCGCATATTACAGGTGGAGGCATGAAGCTAAAAGATTCTCAAGCAGTTACATCATTTAATTACGGCTGGCTGCTTAAACGTATTTTTCCGTATATTAAGCCTTTTATGGGGAAGGTCATTCTCGGTTTTATAATTGCAATACCCGTCGGATTACTGGACGGCGTTGTTTCCTTTGCACTTAAACCGTATATGGATTACGTTATCGGAAAAACAGATATTGTTTTATGGAACTACACTATTCCATATTCTTATCTTGCTTATGCTATGCCGTTTTTTATTATAGGTTTTGCTCTGTTTCAGGGCGTATTAAGGTATCTTAATTCATATTTAACAGATTGGACAAGTTTAAAAATCACAAATTCGGTTAAACAGGATTTGTTTTCCAGATTAGTATATATGGATACCTCTTTTTATGACCAAAACTCCTCCGGAATTGTAATTAACAGATATTTAACTGACCCTGATACAGCATCAAGAGGTATTGTCGACCAAATAAAAACCATTATCGTTAGTTTTTTTGGTGCTATTTCTTTAATAGCTGTTATGATATACAGTTCATGGAAACTTGCTTTTGTCGGAGTTATTGTTCTTGCAGTAGCTTTTTTGCCTGTACTGCTTATAAGAAAAAAAATTAAATCCGTATCTAATCAAAATACGGTAATCGTTGGTGATATTACAACAACAATGAATGAAACTTATTCGGGAAATAAAGTCGTTACCGCATATAATTTACAGGAGCGCCAAATAGAGAAATTTGACGAGGGTATTAAAGAAAGCTTTAATGTATTAATATCTTTGACTAAGCGTGTCGGCTGGATGTCGCCTATTATGTATTTAATAGCCTCTTTCGGAATTGCCTTCGTTTTGTATTACGGTACAAAATTAATTTATACAAATCAAATGACTCCCGGCTCTTTCGCTTCTTTCGTTACATCTCTGCTTCTGTTATACAAACCCATAAAAACCCTCGGCAACACATTAAGCGGTATTCAAACAATATTTGTGGCTTTGGGAAGGGTTTTTGAATTGTTTGATTATGTTCCTAAAATTATTGATAAAAATAATACTGATAAGTCAATCGAATTAACGTACGGAATAAAATTTGAAAATGTTAACTTCTCATACGATAATGAAAAAACTGTTTTAAATAACATAAATTTAGAGATAAAAAAGAACGAAACTCTTGCAATTGTCGGTAATTCAGGGGGCGGAAAATCCACTTTGGTAAACCTTATTCCAAGATTCTACGATATCAATTCAGGTTCAATTAAATTTGATAATACCGATATCAAAGAATTCAAACTTAAAGATTTAAGAAATAATATTGCATTTGTTTTTCAGGATAATTTTTTATTTACAGGCACAATTCGTGAAAATATTATGCTTGGTAAACCGAATGCAACAGATGAAGAATTATACAATGCAATACGAGCATCACACCTTGATGAAGTTATTTATTCTCTCCCCAACGGATTAGAAACCGTTTTGGGAGAAAGAGGTTTGACCTTATCAGGAGGACAGCGCCAAAGAGTAGCTATTGCAAGAGCAATTATTAAAAACAGTCCCATTGTTATTCTTGATGAGGCTACATCAGCTCTGGATAATGAATCTGAAGCTATTGTTCAAAAAGCGCTTGATAACCTTATACAAAATAAAACAGTTCTGGTAATAGCCCACAGATTGTCTACAATTAAAAATGCAGACAGAATTGTGGTTATAAACGACGGACAAATTGTTGAAATAGGTACTCACGATGAACTGTTATCCCTTGAAAACGGACAGTATAAGCACTTATATGAAATGCAGTTTAAAAATAATGAAGTTACGGTATGAGGTAAAATAATTGAAAAAAATACTTATAACAGGCGGTGCCGGATTTATCGGGTCACATCTTTGTCTAAAACTTCTCAATGAAGGGAATTATATTATTTGCCTCGATAACTTCTATACGGGAGCTAAAAGGAATATAGAGCATTTAATGTCATATCCTGATTTTAAATTGGTTGAGCAAAGTGTAATCGAAAAATTTGATTGTGAAGTTGATGAAATATATAATCTGGCATGCCCGGCATCTCCAATCCATTATCAATCATCACCGATAGAAACAACAAAAGCTTCTGTTCTTGGAATATTAAATATGCTTGAATTGGCAAATAAGTATAATGCTAAAATCCTTCAAGCAAGCACAAGTGAAGTATACGGCGACCCAGTGGTACATCCTCAAATTGAATCATACTGGGGCAATGTAAATCCTATCGGCTTAAGATGCTGTTATGACGAGGGTAAAAGATGTGCAGAATCTTTAATGACGGATTATTACAGGCAATATAACACAAATATCAGAATTGCAAGAATATTTAATACTTATGGCCCGAATATGGCGGTAAATGACGGAAGAGTTATTTCAAATTTTATTGTTCAGGCGCTTAAAAACGAACCTGTAACAATATATGGAAACGGCAATCAAACAAGGTCTTTCTGCTATGTTGATGATTTAATTAACGGATTAACTTCTTTAATGGAGAGTAATTTAAATTCGCCTGTTAATCTGGGTAATCCTGATGAGTATACAATGCTTGAACTTGCAAAATTAATTATAGATATTACAAATTCAAAATCACAAATAATATTTAAACCTCTTCCCGAGGATGACCCTGTTAAAAGGAAGCCGGATATTTCCCTTGCAAAAAAGACTCTTGGTTTTTCTCCTACAGTTAGTATTAAAAACGGACTTATCAAAACTATAAATTACTTTAAGAATATTATTTAATTTTTTATGTATAAATTTTTACTGATAATTTTAATAATTATATTTGCTCAATTAAACTCATTAGCAATTGAAGAGGTTAATCTTGAAAAAGAGAATAAAGGTTTAGACTATATTTCTGATGTTTATTACGGAAAAGCTGAAAACCAAGACAGTATTTCCCCCGTGTTTAAGCTTTTTACACAAAAAGGTCTGGTATTTGAAAATTCAAAAATAAATTCGGTAAAAGCAACTTTTTTATACGGCGGTGAAATGTCTTTCCTTCATTCTTCAAATGTAAGTGATTACTTTAAGCATGATTTTTCAGTTGTTGAACCTATGATTAGAGTCAATATGAATGAAAATAAAACTCAAGCAATGTTTAATATTAATCTTACAAGAAATCTTGAAGGATATAGTAATGACTTTACTCAAAAAATCGGGAATTTATATGTATCACACAATATAACCCCCGCCCAGAAAATACTTATTGGTCAAGGAGGCAGAGTTCCTAATACGTTTGACGGTTCAGAAACATATTACAATCAAGATACCGTTTTAAAAACTCAATTGGGAAGAACATTCGGCAATACAAGATCAGCAGGTATAAGGAATATTGCCGAATATAAATATATGGACTATGATATCGGCGTATTTGACAGTACAAGATATATGAAAGATTTTGGACATGGATTTGAGTTCGCCGGTAAAATATTATTTAAACCTTTTGCTGATTATGAAAGCGAGGTTTCGAATTTTAAAATCGGAGCAAGTTATAATACCGGTGAATACTACGGAAGTTATAAACAGTATTCCCTTTTTTCAGGATATGATTATAAAAATTTCCACGTTAAAACAGAATATGCAAATGCTGACGGATATAACGGAATAAATTTTTCTCAAGATAAAGCAGACGGATTTTATACAACTTTTTCTTATGACATTAACCCTAAAATTTCAATTTTGGGAAGGTACGATTATTTTACACCAAATAAAAATTATTATTCTTCAAATATGCAGGAATATACACTCGGGCTTACATATAAGCCTTTTAAAAATATGAAATTAATGCTTAACGCAGTAAGAAGAAATTACGAAAAAGGCAGTGATTCAAATATGATTTTATTTGCTACTAAATTCATTATTTAGTATAATATAATACTGTTGGAGTATTAGTATGCAAAATAATAATTATAAAGTTCTGCCTTTAGAAAAAATAATTTCATTTCTTTCTTATACATCTATGGGTATTGTAGGTTTAATATGGATTATAATTGCTCACTTTATGGGCAGAAAATTAAGATTTTTTCTTATGTATAATATTGCACAATCCATGATAATTTCCGTTATATTAGCTATATTTAAACTTTCGATTGATTTATTACTCTTCTTAATTTCAAAAATCCCGTTTTTGGATTTTATTGCTGCATTAATTAACTTAATTATTTCTATTAAAATAGTTAGATTCCAAACTTTGGGATTTTCGTTTAATATTATTGAAATTTTGGTATTCTTAATGCTTATATACATTTGTATAGGCGTATTTTTGGGCAGAATTTTTTACATTCCTTATTTGACGGACTTAATGAAAAAAATTGTTAAACAAAGTGATTAAACTACAACTTTTGTTAATCCGTCAGGATTATCCGTTGAATGCTTTAACTGTATTGAAACGTACAATGCCAAAAGTTGTAATGCAATTAATGATGCAAATATAAAACTTATTTCATCCGTTTCTTTTATAAAAATTCTATGATTATCCTTATAGTCATTAATGTTTGTTATTGATAACGACTCATATTTAAACTTATCATTTAATTTTGAGTGTACGATATCCGCTAAATTGCGATTATCTTGATTTACTATTGAAATTACGCATGATTTTTTATTTAAAACCGCCATATGACCGTGAAGAAATTCACCTAAAGGATATGCCGACGAATTTATATATGATATCTCCTGTATTTTAAGCGCTCCTTCTTGCGCTAAACGGTAATATATTGAATTTGCAAGTAATATAATATTTTCAGAAACAGACATAATTTTTGCAAAATTTTTAATATCATCTCCTATATTTTCCAAAAATTCTTTTAGTGATTTTGAAACATTTAATAAATCAGTTTTATACTTTGCCGTATTAATTCCCTTTAAATCAAAAAATTTCAAAGCAAGTAAAAACAAGCAAAATGTCTGCGCACTCATTGCTTTTGTTGAGGCAATTGCTTTCTCGACTCCCGCATATGTCAATATTTTATATTTTGAATTATTGTATATAGAAGAATTTTTTGTATTTGTTACACATAATGTATTCTCTGTTTTTGAGGAAATTAAACTCAATGCTTTTTTGGTATCAGATGTTTCTCCCGACTGAGATATAAAAACATACAAAATATTTTTATCGGTATCAAAACTGTTAAAATTCGCAATTTCACTCGCATAATATGAATGAGCAAAAAAAGGTATTGTTTTATTTATAAATTCGGAAATTATTGATGCGCTGTGGTATGATGACCCGCTTGCAATAAAAACAATTCCATTTATATTATCAGGTATTTCCATATTTATACAGAAATTAATTCCGATATATTTTCTGATTAATTTATCAATTATATACGGCTGTTCAAGAATCTCTTTTTCCATACAGGTTTTATTATTTATAACCGAGATTTTATTTATTATTCTCTTTAATACTTCAAACATAATTTCCTCTTAATAATTTAATTCCTCAATTAATAAAAAATTATTCATTAATAATATCTTAATTGATAATCTTTCAGAACATTTTCAGGACTAATAATACCGGTATCAAAAAGTAAATTAGTCTGAGCTTTATTATATTCTATCATATGTTTTATTAAGTTAATATTAGCCTGAACTTTTAAGTTTTGAGATGCTATAACATCAATAAATGTTGCTTCTCCCTGCTTCATATTTGTTAAAGATAAATCCAAACTCACATTTGCAGCTTCAACTTCAACCTTGGATGCTTCAATTTTCTTTAAAGCATTTATTGAATCATAATATGAATTTAAAATATCCTCTTTTACTTGGCGCTTAAGATTAATAAGCTCAAGTTTTTTCTGTCTGACTACTGCTGATTCAGCCTGTATTTCGGAAATTGTACCCATTAATAAATTTTTTCCCAAATATGCCCTGACATCTAATGTAATACTGTTATGAGGAGACATTCCGGCACGTTTTGTTCCCACATAACCGTTTTGGTATGAAAGAGTAACGGCCGGTATAATATCGGTATAATTAGCACTTCTTTGGGCTTTATATGCTTTTACTTCGGCTGTCTTTGCTCTGATATCTTCTCTGGACTCCAATGCCTGCTCATACAACTCTTCAATACTAACATCAGGATTAATTAATTCTCTTTGGTCGACTCGAATTTCAAACGGATATATTGCATCAAGAATATCAACTCCCATAACATTTGCAAGCGCAGCCTGCCTTAACCTCAATGAATTTAAAGTTTCCGTATAATCCTGCTGCGCACCTGCCAATTCAGCCTGAGCTCTTTTTACGTCATATAATGTGCCTATCCCTGCATTAAACCTTGCCTGTGTATATTTTAACTGTTCCAATCTGTCATATAAGTTTACTTTTTGAACTTCAATCTCCATCTTCTTTTCCAGCGTTTCATAATATGCAATAACCGTATCTCTTATTATTTGTTCTTTTGTATATTCAAGATTTGCTTTTGCTGCTCTTAACATATTTCTTGTCTGAGCAAGGAGGAAGAAATATTTACCTTGATTTATGGTTGACCATTCAAGTACAAACAGGCTTTGAACAGGTACTTCGTGTGTGGTCGTGGCGACAATACCTCCGACTAAATATTCACCCTCTAAATTTTTTAAGTCATAATTATAATAAATATCGGGCAGAAGCTGAAACTGAGCATTCTTATTAACCCAAAAAGCTTCTGATTTATATGCATCTTGTATTTTGATATCAAAGTTATTCATTAATGCTATTTTTATACAATCCGCTAAATCCAAATAAATAAACCTTGAATCTAACTCTTGAGAAATTTCACGGTCAATTACTGCTTGTTTTTCAATATCCGATATGGATGCACCGCCTTTAATAACTTGCGAGAATGTTTTATAACTGTCATTTTCACAGCATCTTGAATACTCTTCAATATATTGCGCCACATCAGCATATACAGACATTTGAATTAATATAAAAATTAAAATTATAAATAAAATTCTCATACAAAAATTATGAAATATTTGAATAAAAAAATATTTAACTAATATACCAGTACAGAAGAGTAATTTAAGAATTAAACAGCATTAACTACAGAGTTAATATCAATATTTAAACAATCCAATTTATCACACGTGCTGAGCCGTTTATCCCACAAGCAAGGTCTGCACTCACAATTGTTATAAACGGGAATATACTTATCATCTTCGGGAATTAATTTTTTATAATCAGTAGGCCCGAAAATTGCAACAACTTTAGTATCAAGACCGACACCTATATGCATAGGTGCAGAATCCGAACATATCAAAACCTCAGTGCTTTTTATAAGCCTTGCTAAATCATATATATTCTTTGTTTTTCCAAACATATCATTAAAGTTTGGGAAATTATAATCTTTAAGTTCATTTCTGATTACGGAAATACACTCAGTATCATCCGGACCGCCCGCTAAATAAACTATTTTGCCTTTAATAAGAAGTCTTTTAATAATTTCAGCCCAACTTTGAGGAGGCAGAGTTTTTGTTATATTTTTCATAACACTTATTCTGCTTACTCCGGGATGAACAGTAACACTATTCGGAATTATATTTATATCCTCAACTTCAATTTTCGCTTTTTCATAATCAGCATTTGATACGGGTTTAACCAAATCATAATACATACAAGATGCATACTGATTTTTATTTAAGGGAACAGTGTGTGTTAACAAATATTTAGCAAATTTAGAAGAGTTATAACCAACTCTTGTTTTAATTCCGCTAAAAAACAGTAAAAAAGCAATTAACGGATTTGACCCGGCTGATATTACCAAATCATACCGGGAAAAAAGCAGCCTTAAATATAATTTAATTATTTCAAAATATTTATTTTTTGTCTTTATATTAATAAAGAAAAACTTGTCAATTAATGAGGTTAAATTAAGAAAAGCCTTGCTTCTTTCCTCAAGACACAAAGTTAAAGAGGCGCTCGGGTATGTTTTTTTTAAGGACTGAATAACGGGCATGAACAATATTTCATCCCCGATTCCGCCAAAATTAATTAATAAAATATTCCTGTATTCTGTCATATTTAAAACGGTTTTGTCTGGTTTAATTTATTTCTTAATTCTCTGAATCTTTGAATATCTTCCTGAGCCTTACCGTATTCTCTAAATACAACCTGACTGGAAGGATGCACCATCATTATACAATCAATATGCACTTCAAGAAAATTATACTTTCTTGGCGGAGTATTTGATGAATTTCTTGCTAATATTTCAGCATTTGTAACAGCTAAAAATCTTTTTTCTCTATCATTCAATAAATCGGTTAATTCTCTGTTTGTTTTAGTATACTTTGAAACATGAACCGTACCTTTTATTTCATGGTCTTTTGTTAAAATTATTACCTCTATAGGAACTGTATCAACGTTTTTAGACATTTTTCGCCTTTATTCACTATCATCAATTTGATTATATTATAAATTTCAAATTAATGCCATATGTTAAAACAAGTTACATAAAACTACCACGGGTAATCATCTTTAATTTCCCAATTATCAATCTGAATGAGCGCCCCGCAAAACATTCCCAAATTGTCCTTATTGCATGGATATTTTTGCGCTCCAGAGCCATTAATTAATTCTTCTCTTCCTCTCTTAATATGAAGTAATTCATCCCCAAGCGTGTCAGTTATTTCATTATCATATACATTCATCATAATTATACCGCCTAATTTTGGATATATCATAAAAACAAATAAATCTTTACCCATCTTATTCGGCTTCTTAAAGCCATTTATATCAACAGCCGAATAAAAGCTTTTCCATTCATCGCCTCTTACGAATATCTGAGCACCTGACGTTAATGTAACTATTGTTGCAGTATCCCGAAACGGAGAATAAAGGCTTATATCCTCCCCTGATAAACCGGCATAATTAACTCCGAGATTATTTTTTGCCTCCTGTACCCCTATTTTTGAGGCTACTTTTAAATTGGGTTCCAAATATTTTGCAAAAAATTCCGGTGCACTCAATTTATAATCCCAATTTTCATAACTTCCGTATTGAACTTGTGAAAGCATAGCAGCTTGTTTTACTTCAGAGTACACCTTCTTTAATCTTGTAACAGTTTCTTTTTTATTATAAAAATTTACTATTACAGGAACGGTAATTGCTGCAATTACACCTATAATCAATATAGTTATAAGCACTTCTGATAACGTAAAAGTTTTTATTTTCATACTTGTTAACTCCATATTAATATTTATTGCATATTTAGATATTATATTGATATATACAATAAGTATTACATAATTTGAAATATAAAGTCAATAATTTATACTTTTAGTATGAATGTAACAGATTGGGATAATGACGAAATATTAAGGCTATTAATGGCAAAAGGGCATATAAAACAAAAAGATTTGTTGAATATGCTGAAAGAATCAGTTTTACAAGATATCCCTCAAAGTACTTTTTCATGCAAGATTAGACGAAACGGCTTAAAGTTTACCGAAATACAGCAAATATGCAAGGTTCTGGGATATAAAATAAATATAGAGCCTAGTGAAAAAGCCTGATGATTATGCATTATTATATAATTCATCGTCAACTGCGGAAGCAATAGTCTTAGTTGCATCTTCTTCAGAAGTGTCATCAACATAAGGTTTCAGTGTTCCTGATGTTAGAGTGAAATCAGGTGAAAAAGTAGCAATGGTATTCCCCGAATCCACAGATGAGTCATACACATTATAACCTTCTGTAGTTTTAACCACATCAATATCATATTCTTCAACGTGAACAGGTTCACTCAGTTTTTCCGCATCATCACCTCTGACTTCTCCGCCGCCTGCAAATGCATTTACAAATACATCAACAAGAAGCTGAGCAATAAATTCTCTGTCTGATTGAGATACACCTTGAATTGAATTACTTATTTCTCCTATTATTGATGAGAATTGAGTTTTTTCGCATGTTGTCCATTCGTCATTTCCGTCATTAGTATTTATAGCTTTATAAATATTGGAAGGAGAATGAGCATCCCAGAATAATTCACCGAGTTGAGATAAATCACTGAATGACATATTACCGTTTTCATCCTGAGGACATCCTGTTACGGCTGAATCAACATTCCATACTGTTCCTGCAACTGAGCCTAATAATGAGTTAATAGGGTCAAGACATGAACTTATTGAAGTAATCTTATCTTTATTTTCTTCAATTGCATCATTGTACTTATTTATAAATTCACTGTTAAATCCTTGTCCGTCAAATGATATACAATTATCAATTGTTATACCGGTATTACCGTTTAATATATCTTGACCATTTCTGATAGTAGTATACATGGACATATTACCGCCTTTTGAGTGGCCGGCTACAGAAATGTGTACATTATTTGGATCCGGACTGATATCTTTTAATAATCCCTCTTGACGTTTAATATATTCATAAGCGGCTACTTGCATTTGAGTTTCATTTTGAGCCAGTGATTCCGCATTATCTGCCCATCCCGTAGCATTACATGTTCCCTTAAATATAACGGTTGCGTTATCCTTTAACATACCGTTTTCATCAAGGTGTCCGTATGTTGTTGCGTACATATAATTTTCTTTTTGGTCCGCATTATCTAATATTGTTAAAGTCGATAATTCTTCATTGTTTTTAATATCATTTAACATATCTCTAAATACTTCAAAATCTTGTGTACCCAGACCAAAACCGTTATCCTGAATGTATTTTACACCTTCTGCGGTAAAATCACCGTTTTCATCAATATAACCTTCCTCACCTGTTTCAAGCAAAGCATCTTTAAATCCGTTAACAATTTCACCAAGTGTTTTTCCGTTATTTTCAAGATTAATAAAATCTGTATTTGATAAATTTGACAGTATCAACATATCTTTATTTGTCAAACCGTTATATTGCTCTGTCGGAGATAAATCGGCATCGGATACCGTTCCTGTCGGTTCCTTTTGCAATGAGAAATTTAACATTTCTAATGTTTTATCATTGAATAAGCCTTTAATAAACTGCGTTGCTATTGTTTTGAAATCAGCGCTAAAATCAGTATTTTGCAAAGAAGATTTAATATTATCGGGGTTGAAATATTGTCCCGCTAAATTACTCAATGCCGTTCCGCTTTCGGCAACAATTCCTGTGGCATTGTCCATTATAGACAACAATCTTCCCGCTGTTTTTATATTGTTAATAAAATTATCGGCACCTCCAAAATTATCTTCATTAGGTTTATAAACGGCATCTACACCATTCACAACCTGTTCAGCAAGATTAGATGCAGTATTTAAATTTTGTGCAATATTACCGAGTTTATCTTTACTGCCTTGGGGGTTCATCGCATCGATATAATTTTTTGCAGTATCAAAATTATTATCATCAGGCATATAAATTGCATCTGCAGTATTTACCGCTTGTCCCGCCAAATTTATTATTTTGGAAAACATGCCGCCCGATATATAATCTACGACTTTTAAATAATCACCTTTATATGAATTTAAATTTTGATTATCATCATTATTATCTTTTTTATCACCCTGCGCTTGCTGTTCCGAATTATTTTCGTTATTAGCTTCTTCTGAACTTTTGTTATATTTTGATTCGGCATCTAAGTATTCTTGAGATACTTCATCATCTATTTGTTCGCCGGTTACATTTTTATCGTTTAAATTCCTGTTTAGGTCCAGCGATGTGTCATTCTTATTATCATTAGAGGCAGAGGTATTTTGCTGATTATTAAAATTCAGCTCATTATTTGCGGCAGCTCCATTTTGTTTAAATACAGAATTGTTGTCATTTGCACTGGATTGCGCCCTTGAGGGTGTGGTATCCTTTGGTTTGGTATTATTTTGTGCATTTCTTGTATTATTATTTGCGGTTCTATTATTATTTTGTGTTGTTCTCTGTTCTGTCCTTCTTAAATTTGAAGCGCCTGAATTTCCGCCGATTCTTCCTTTGCCCATATATTTGCCTTATTCAAATAATTATATTTATATAATCGGCATAGTAATGAAATTCTTTAGAAAATTCCTTTATAAATGTAAAGTTTTTTAAATACTAAACTTTAATAATTAAAGCATTATTAACATCATCAGATTTAACATTATCATTATAATTAATTTCATGATTTTTAATGCACATGGAAGAAGAGCTGCCGCCGTCAAGATTTATAGCTTCTATACATTCTAAATCCCGCATTATTTGTGCAAGTTCATCTAAACTTACACCTAAGTTTTTGCCTTCTCTTCCTTCAACGGTAACAAGTTTTAATACACCGTCATTTGTATATCCAATGGCGGTTCTGGGATTTTTTGCGGACAAAGAATAAAGTTTTTCTTCTTTAGCATCATTATATACTTCACCGTTTTTAACCAAATGAGGGCCGGCACTTATTATATTTTCCATATTCTCCCATTTTCCAGGAAGAGAATAGCTTAAATCAACTCTGTCCCCGATACTAAATTTATCCGTATAACTTACCGGAGCTGTAATTACATAACCATTATCAGGAATTATCGATTCATCATTTGTTATATTTTTAATTATATTATTTTCAATAACGATATATTTAAACTTATCACCTTTTAATTTGGGTTTAGTATTTTTCCAGTTAGAATCGTACAATATTACATCAGAATCCGAAATTCTCGGCTGATTTACGGTTGTAATTTCTATTTCTTCACCGGCTGATTTTAATTTACCTATAAAGTCAGTTCTATCTATTAAATAGCCGTCATCATTTATACCAAATGCGCATCTGTTATACACAGGGCCTGTTAATATTTCATTATTTATTTTTAATAATCCTAACGGGGTGCCTGTTTTTTGATTAAAAAACGAACCGTTTATTCCTGCAATTCCTTTTTCCCGCATCATAATATTTTGCACTGTATCTCTTGAATGAATATAATCTGATGCAATTACAGGCTTTATAGAAATATCAGGATTTTGTTTTCTGTCAATACTTATAACATTAATATTATTTTCAGATGACTTGTTAATACAAGAATATTTTTTATATTCAATTCCTTTATCAACCTGATATTCATTACGACATATATATTCACGATTACCGTCTTGAATAAATTTGCCTTTTAATTCAGAAATTTTATAAAGAAAATTATTAAAATATTGGCTTATTAATGTATGAATACGAGGTTTTAAATTATCTGCGTTTCTGCAAAAAACATCATTATCACTTTGATTTATTCCGAATGCAGGGGAAAAACTATTTTTTGCTCCGTAATAATTTTTTAAACAGTTATTATTTTTTACAGAAATTGAATTAATAATCATAATCACCTTTTCATCATTTAAAACAAAATAAAAAATTAATTGTCTAAATGTAAATTTTTAAATAACAAAAAAACGGCAAAAATGCCGTTTTATTCGATTTAAATAACTTAATAAAAGATTATTTTATAAAGTTAGTAAAAACAATTTCTTCTTCATATGGCAGCTTAACACCTGCATTTAGTCCTGCTTGCATACACTTAAGATGCCAAGCCATATTACGTGCAAGTATTCTCATATTTTGCATACCTTCAAAATCCATTTTAACTTCTTCAGGAGTATTTCCATGAACCATATTCCAATATCTTCCGGATATTATAGGCATTTGGGTAATAGAGAAATATTTATTTAACTGATCAATAGCAGCAGTTGTACCGGCACGTCTTGCGCTTACTACAGCTGCACCCGGCTTATGTTCAAAAGCTTTTTTATTACTTTTACTGTTAATAAAAAATGCTCTGTCTAAAAAAGCGGTTATTCCACCTGATAACGATGCGTAATGAACCGGCGAACCAAACACAAATCCGTCAAACTCTTTAGCATAATCAACAAATTCATTGACTTTGTCATTATCAATAACACATTTTCCGAGTTTTGAACAAGCATAACAAGCTCTGCATGGAGAAACTGAATTTGTATCTATTTGATAAATTTCAGAATCAATACCTTCTTCTTTTAGTGTTTTTGCTATTTCCTCAAGAGCTGTATATGTACATCCGTTTTTATGCGCAGAACCGTTTAATAGTAATACTTTCATTCTTTTTCCTCTTAATTTTAATTTTTTACATACTTATACTATAAAATTACTTAGACAGCTGCAATAAACTTAATTAATCTTAATAAATAAAATAATTACAGCAAATTATTTTATTTTCATATTTAATAAAAATATTAAAAATTTTTAATTTTTAATACATTTTTATAAAATTAGTATTATAGTATGTATACGTAAGATTATATAAAATTGCATCCCGATCAAAATTTATGATTAAAGAAAGTAGAGGTCAAATAATGAGTATTCAAAAAGTTGATTCAATAGGAGTAAAAAGTCCTGCTGTTTCTGCAAGTATTGCAAAAAAACAAAATGTAAATTCTGAAAAACAATTTAACTTTAAAGAATCACCGATTTTAAATGTTCTGGCATCATACAATAAAGCAAACGTAAGTTTCGGGTCATTAAAAGACGAACAATCTCAGGCAATAAAGACGGCATATACCTTAGCAGGTAATTCGGAACAAAACATTGAATCAGCCGAAGAATTATACAATGAAGCAAATAAATTATATAATTCTGCAAGCACAATATTAGAGGGCACTAAATTAAGAGTTAATTCAATAATAGAATCAATGGTATCAAATGGTTTAGATGCAGATGATATTACCGACGGTTGTACAACATGCAGACTGGATGATACAACTGAAATTTTGGCAGAATACAAAGTTATAGATAACTCATCTTTAAAAATAGAAAAAATAACAATAAACAGTTTAAGTGAAGAAGATGAAGAACCGATGGTTGTAGAAATAAATGACTCCGGAGATATTGAAAAAATAAATACGTCGGTTAAAGGGTCTATTCCAAAAGATTATCATGCTGAAAAAGTATACACATACAAAGACGGAAATGTTGAAAATGTTATTAGCGATTTAAGTGTTACAAAAGACAGAAAATGGGCCAAAAATATAGTTCAATATGATAAAAAAGGCAATTTAACATCATATATGAATAATTATGCCGAAAATAAATCGCTGTCTAAATACTCAGTCGGTACAAGATTTGATTATAAAGATAACGAATTAAAAGAAATCTATACGAATTTCAGATATAATCCAACGGAAGAAGTACCTTATAATGCAGCAAAATCCTACATTTTTGAAAATGAAACTCTGTCTGAAATTCTGGCAGGAATAAAACTTTACCCTGAATATCCCAATAACTTATCCCCTGAAATAAATGTATAATTAAGTTATTTATAGAATATTTGTAATGAATTAAAATGTTATATGGAAATTAAATATTTTCATATAACATTTTTTTACCGAGAAAATATAATAAATGACAATAAGGATAATGATGTAAAGCTGCAATGTTTAAATATATCAATGCACAAATTTGTTTTACTTTTTTTACATCAAAATTATTTTCACTAAGCCATTTATAATAATATTCTTCGCACTGAATCAAAATAGGTTTTCTATCAAAACTATAATTAACAATGTTATTATTTATATCAACTTTAAATTTATTCTGAGCTATTAACTCGTGACATATTATCAGGCCATGTAATAATTTACCCAAATCATAATATATGTCACCATAATCAAGATGTCCTCCGAAATTTTGACGCCAATCTAACAGAGTAAATTTATCATTCTTTTTATCATATAGAATATTTTCAAAATGAAAATCACCATGAAAACGACCGATTAAACCGTCATTAATATTGTTCCAATCAACTTTTTCTATAATTTCAGACAGTTTTGGTATACTTACACCGTTTATTACCGTTTCAGTGTCACTCATTTTAAATGTATCATAATATAAATTAATTCTTTTAAGAGTTTTTTTATAATAAAATTCCTCACAAATTTTATTAAATTCAGGATACTTTTTATATTCACCCAAATTAAAGAATTTTAAAGAATATGTAAGTAATTTTTTAAATATTTCAACATCATCAATTTTAGATAAAACAACACCATCTTGCTTATTATAGCAATACATATTTTCCGTAAAACTTATTATGTCAGGAACATAGCCTTTAAGGAAGTTAACTCTTGCTACCCTGTCTTTAATAAAATTTTTATCATCACAGTATTTAATAACTTTATTATTGACAAACCATATTGTTTCATTAGGTTTTGGCAATATATTAACATCTTCTTCAGAGGGATAAGACTTTTCAGTTAACCCAAGCTCTATAAGATTACCCGTATCATACCAAGTAGCTTTTTGTGCATACAAATTACCTTCATCTGCAAAAATTGAAAGCGGGTAACTTTCACCGATAATTACGGCATCTTTACCTCCATTGTGCATTTCTTGCCAAAATCTTTTGTAATCATTAATACAAGCAAGTCCGATATAAGGTTTTGCGCTGTTTGAAGCCATTTGCTTTTCATAAAATTTTACAGCCTTATTATTTTTTACTTCAATAGTTCTGTATTGATTAATATCATCACGCTGACCATAAAATACAATATTTTTGTCCGGATAGGGTATGGGTTCTTTTATTAAAGTATCGCAAGAACAAAAAACAAATGGCTCATTTAAATATTTTTCGGAAGTTAATATTGATAATCCTAATCCTGAGCCTTCACCTTCGTATTTTTCAACAGTAGAATAATAAAATACTCTGTCAGGATGCGCTAAAGATAAATATTGCTTTACTAAATCCCCTTTATATCCAAGAACAATTACAAACTCGCAGTTATTAGGGAACATCTCTATTATTCTTGAAATAACCGGTTTATTTCCTATACCGACTAATGATTTGTTTAAATATTTTGTTAAATCTTTTAATCTTCCGCCTATTCCGGCTACAGGTATTAAAACCTTATATTTATTTTCTGTTATAATCATCTGATATTCTCACTGTATCATCTGTATCAGGAGTTGAAGCTTCTAAATACACACAATCAGTTACTCCTTCCATTCTGTGAATTATATGCGGTTCTATTGTTATTACATCTGAAACTTTATATATTTTTGAGGTCAGATTATTTTTATCTGTTCCTTGAATTATTCTTAATTCTCCTGATATTACATATATTGTTTCACATTTATTATTATGATATTGAAGCGAACATCTGTTATCTTTTTTCATAGTAAGACGTTTTAACATATATTTATCATTTAATTCAAGTATTTCTTCACATCCCCAAGGCTTATCAATTAACGTGTACATATTAGTTCCTCTTCTAATGTATTATTAACTCTAAACAGTTTTAAATATGTTAAAATACAATCTTTTACTTTATTTTTTAAATAATCATCAAGATTAACATTTTTAATCTGTTTTTGAATTTTATCTTTAAGTATCAAAAACTCATCTGTTGAAAAAACATAATGACCCGCAATTATTGCCTTATCCCTATTTGTTAATGTTGAATTGGGCATAAGCCACTTTTCCCACTTATTTGAGTTATATGAAATATTTAAAAATTCATTTATAAATTGGGGAAGATTATATTTTTCTAAGAAATTAATTAATGACTTAGTTTCACAAACTCCAAATTCAGGAGCAACATTGGCTGCACTAATCTTATATTTTGGAAATAATCTTAATGCTTCATGTTTTAAATAATCAGTATTATGTACTTTCATGAAGAAATTATGATTTAAACACTCTTGAGCCAATTCACTTACATATGAAAATACTTTTTCATTATTATTCTGATTTAGTATTCCAATATTTTGCATTTCAATAACTTTTGTTCCGACTTGAGTAACAACAAATAAAGGAAGTTTCCATTTATTGCTTTTACAAGCATTCAAAACTTGATTTAAAAGTTTAACATATTCTGTTTTGTCATTGAAATATGTCATCTGTTCTTCCGTTCCTATCTCATATTCAATGACTTTTTTAGTTTTAAAAGCATAATCTTCACAAGCCGAATATAATTCCAATAACCTGTCTAAAATTTCATCACCGGAAACTTGTCCGTATATGTTAATACTCGGATCAAGATGTAAAATATCAAAACCGGAATCAATATCAATATAAAAAGAATCAAGAGCTGATTTCATAGCATCTTTTAAATTATATTTTTTCATGACTTCAACGGTATTTTGCCACGGCCCGCCATGGTCACGAGCTATAATAACATTATTCTTTTTTGATTTTGATTGAACATATTTAACAAATTCTTCGGTTGACCAATTATTAACATAGCCTCTTTTAATTTGCTTACAATCAACCTGCCTTCTACTGGCTATTAACATTACGGGGAAATCAGTTTCATCTGCTATTTCTATAGCTGCATTAACAGTATTTGTACTCATTGGCCCTATTCCAAGAGCCGTATTCCCCCCCCCCCGTTGCAGATATGTACTTTTTTAATCTGATGATTTTTTCCATATTATAAATCCTTTAAAGGGTTATATGCCACAAAAAATTTACTCATAATATGCAAACAAGCTTCCGCAACGGCACGATTCCCGCCTACTCTTTTTGTAACATATTTTGCGGTTCTTTTTGCAAATTCATCAGAATCGGAAGTTGCAATAGAATATCCCACTTGTTTCATAACGATAGAATCAAAAATACCATCACCCATATATATAACATCTTGAGGGTTATACTTTGTTCTAATCCATTCAATACGTTTATCGGTACTAACTAAATCAATTTGAAATTTCATATCTTTGATTCGTCTTTTTGTAATATTAAACCCTCTCTTATCCCCTGAAACAAACCTTATTTCAATAAATGGGGCTAATAATTTTAAAGCATCATTATCATCAGGCCCAAATTTCTTCAGCACCTTTCCTTCTTCCGAATAATAAAAACCGCCATCGGTTAAAACGCCGTCAACATCTAATATAAATACTTTAGGATTAAATAAATTTGCCATAATTATTTTTATTATATTATAAATAAATTTTTTTATTGCCTTACAGTTAACAATTTTAACATAAACTTATTATACAAACAGTATAAATAAAAAAATAAGAAATACAAAGTTTTTGCATAATCATCAACCTTTATACAAAAACTTAAGTTTTGATAATTTATAACTAAGGAAAGCACCAACTGTAATCATCATAATACCAAGTATAATAAATGTATTTGAAATACCGACAAAATGAGCAACACTGCCCGCAAAAAAGCTTGAAATTGATGTTGTCCCCATAAAGCAAAGAGAATTTAGACTCATAATTCTGCCTCTCTTATCATCATCAATTATACTTTGAAGCAGCATGTTTTCAGGAGTTAACATGGCATTTGAACCGATACCGACACAAAGCATTAAAATAAGCGCCAAAATTGCATTATGTGTTATACCGATAAAAACAAAGCTTAATGAAGCCAATAATGTACCAAAAAATAATATAGTGCGTAAATTTTTTGTAGTTCTTATACTTGCTAATGAAAGTGAAGAAATTAAAGAACCTACACCTGCTATACCTAATAAAAATCCAAGAATATCAGCTTTTGCATTTAAGACTTCTGCTGTATATATAGGCATTAACATAGGGTATATCATTATCAAAAAACAATACATTCCCACATAGCTGAATAATAATGTAATTTTAGAATCACTTAGTGCATAATTTATACCTTCTTTTAAACCCTCAAGTATAGTTTCATTCTTAATCTTTTCATCTTTTACATCATTTATATTCATCATCCTTACAAGGAATATAATAGGAACAAGGCATAAGAAATTCATGAAAAAGCAGAACGTTACGTTAGTATAAGCAATTAATAAACCGCCCAAAGCCGGGCCTAACAACCTCGCAATATTAAAACATGAAGAATTAAGTGAAATTGCATTCCCCAAATCCTTTTTATCATCTACAAGATGAACAAAAGTTGATTGCCGCAACGGTGCATCAACGGCAGCAATAGTATTCAAAAATATTCCTAATAATATAATATTCCATATTTTAATGAAACCAAAGTATGACAATAGTGTTATAAGTAAAGCTTGAAGTGCAAATAAAAACTGTACACCCATCAAAAGTTTATGTCTGTCAAATTTATCTATAATTACACCGGCAAAAGGAGTAACGAGAAATAATGGCACCGCATTAAAGAACATAACAATACCCATGACAAACGGGGACTTTGTTATATCATATACAAGCCAGTTTATTGCAATATTTTGAATCCAAATTCCTGTTGCGCTGACTATCAGCCCCGGAAAAAATAACCTGAAATTTCTGTATTTTAATGCTCTGAATGTTTCTTTTAATTTTTTCATTTTCTTAATATAAACCGACTTATTTTGAATTATACATAACTAATAATTTTTTTTAAAGTTGTATTTTTTATTATTAGAGTTGATAAAAAATTATGCGGTTTACTATTTAAATCACATATTTATAAGCATTAATATTTTAACCCGGAAATTATATTTTTACCGCTGGCTAAATATATCGTATCCTATTGCACGATAAAGAGTTTTTTTAACTTCTTTTGCCCAGTTTATACCTTCAATGGTTTTACCCTCCATTGAATTAACGGTTTTTATTATATTTTCTTTCACTTGCGGATTGGATTGTATAAATTCATAAAGAGGAACAGAGCTTCTTTTTGAGTTCCAGCTTCTTTTGACAACAAGGTAGTTTGAATATTCATTTTTTCCGCCTAAAGATAGCGGAATAATATGCTCAATTGTTTTAGTATTGCGAGGACTAAAATCTTCACCCGAATATGTACATTTAGTAAATTGCTTTTTAAATGTTTTTTTTGATGAAAAATTAATTTGATTTGAAATTAACTGAATTTTCATATTCTATACCGGTTATGAATATATATATCTTTATCGAATAATTTATTTAATAAAAGTTAAATAAGTTTTAGCTCAAATCCTTAGCTTTTGTTTCCTTAACGAAATAATCATTATGAATTAAATTTTGGAAGGTAATTTTTTCTGAAACAAAATCAGGTTTATTTTCACTATTATTTACCTCTATTTTTTTAAACCCCGAAAAATTTTTTTTTGTTATTTGCTTGGTCAATATCCTGGGGAAATAGATTATTGCGTTTGGGTAAATCTACAAGCGAAAATATAGCTATAAAGTTGTATTTTATTAGGAAATTATACGATTTACTATTTCAATACAATGCACTTGAGTTGTATTTATTATCGGAATATTTGCATTATTTATTATATTCGGCAGCTCCGTACATCCTAAAACAACACCCTCAGCTCCTTTTTTCGCACAATCTTCAATAATATCAAGAAGCACTTTACGGGAACTCTCATTAATTATCCCTACACAAAGCTCTTTATATATAATTTCATTAATAACTTCTTGCTGCTCTGAATTCGGAACAATAACATTAATATTATAATCATTTATCAATTTATCTTTATAAAAAGGTTTTGTCATCGTATATTTTGTCCCAAATAATACGACCGTATTCATACTTTTTTCACAAATATAATTTGCTGCAGCTTCTGCAATATGTATAAGAGGAATAGAAATATTTTTTTGAACATCATCAGCCAATAAGTGCATTGTATTTGTAGCAATGGCAATATAATCTGCTCCCGCCTTTTCAAGTTTTTGTGCCGAATTTATTAATATTTTAGTTAAATTTTCCCAGTTCTCACTTGATTGTTCTTTTTCTATTTCATCAAAATCATAACTTTCTATAAGCATTTTTGCACTGTGCAATCCGGATAAACGCTCATTAACCATCTTATTTATTAAGTCATAATACACAATAGTGGATTCATAACTCATTCCGCCAATTAAACCGATTGTTTTCATTATAAATACCTTAATGCAACACTCAATATAACTATTATATAGCCATATATACATTAGTCAAAATTATAAAAATTGTCATGATAGAAATCCCAACCTGCGAATTATAAGTACATGTTAGGATTTCTTACTCAAAATAAATAATAAATATTTTAATAATAAAAAACCCTCTAATGAGGGTTTTTATATTAATTTTCTAAATACTTTTTAATATCTAATCCTGCTAAAAACGGGCCAACTACGGGTATTAAAGTTTTTCCTGCAGTTTTTGCTATATCTTTAGGAGTCTCGGCATCTGTTTTCTGATTTTCATCAACTATTGCATCTGCCGTTTCTTTGGGAAGATATTTTAATAGTTTTGATTGAACATCACTAAGTTTATAAACTTGCCCTGATTTAAATTCGGGGATTGTTCCATCTTTTGTTTTTGTTTTATATTTATCATCTTCACTATCCAGCAAACGGACAAGACGAACACCATGTTCTGAACCTATTCCTTTTGCTAAAAATAGAGTTTCGTTGCCTTTTGTCCAATAATGACTATTTTTGGAATAACCCATGTTTTCTAAATTAATACCGTAATCCTTAAGATATTGTTCTGCTTCCTCTGGATCAGTAACTGTACTTGTTAAATGAACACCATCTCCGGTAACATTTAAATCTTTTACATCGTGGGACTTATTATATTCTTCCGTAGGGATTACAGAAAAACCGGAAGGATTCTTTTGGAAAACTTCATAACCTGCATCTACCCAATTTGAGCTATAATCATAATTATAAGCTTTATCAATAGGTGATTGTTGAGTACTTTCTTCATTAAATATGGATTCTTCATCCTCATTTTCCATAGCTTCAGCACTTGGCTGCGGAGTTTGATAGTTTGAAACCATCTGGTTGTTTAATCCTGCATCGTAACTGTAAGTCATCTCTCTTTTCCTTTCATTTATCAAATGTATATCGTGTATATACTTATTAAGTAAAATTTAAATTATAAATTGCTTTATTTTATGAAATATAATTTCATAAAAAGTTAAAAAACCAGAAATTAAAGCTCATTTAAACTTTACAAAAATTAATATAAAATACATTTAATGACAAATTTATTAGAAAATCTGATATTAAATTTCTAACAAATCGGTGAAAAAAATGGGAATAAAACAAGAGCTTGGCAAAAAAATAAAAAGAATCAGACTAAAACGAGGGTATACGCAGGAGCAGCTTGCAGAAAATGTGAATATATCTCAACGAACACTTAGCGGGATAGAGGTAGGAGAAAATTTTGTATCGGCAGAAACTTTAGATAAAATAACTAAAGTGCTTGATGTATCTTATGAAGAAATGTTTATTGTAAGTCATTTAAAAGAAACCCAAGATTTAGTTAAGGAAATTTATGTTGATATTAATAAATTAAAAAATAATCGTGTAATTATAGAAATTATTTATAAATTTATAAAGAGCTTACTTGTTATTTAATCTTTACTTTTAAATTTTTCACCCCAATCACACATAGCATACAGAACAGGAATAAAAGATGTTCCTTTATCTGATAAACTGTATTCGACTTTTGGCGGTATTTGAGAATAAATATTTTTATTCACGAGGTTATCGTTTTCAAGCTCTTTAAGCGTATTACTTAAAGTTTTATGTGAAATCATATTTAAATATCTTTGAAGTTCATTAAATCTTATAACTTTATGCCTGTATATTGCATATAAAACGGTTAGTTTAAACTTACCGCTTATTTGTGACATTGTATAATAAAACCCGGTTTTATCAAAACTTTCTACACTTTTTAAACAATCTTTTTCCTTCATATTAACAGTTACCTTTATTACCGTACTTGTAAAAATTATACTTTAAATATAACATAAAATTTGAAAGGAGTTATTATGAGAGAAGATATTAAAGAATTTGATGCTGTTGAAAATGTTGCAAGAAAATTTTGTGAAGCCGTAAAAAAAGGAGATAGCTCAATAGTTAAACCGTATTTTTATGAAAAAGCCTGCTTTTTCGGGCAATTAAATGAGCAAACTTATCAATCAGGTCCAATTGAAGAATTTTATAAAACGATTGATAGCTTTGGAGCTTGCGATAATAATTATATATCAAGAGTTGATGTTTTAATGCTTGAAAAAACTATTGCGGTTGTTCAAGTTATTGAAGATAACTGGCACGGTTATAAGTTTACCGACATTTTAAACTTAAATAAAATCAACGGAGAATGGAAAATTGTCGCAAAAGTTTATGATACATTATCAAAAAATTAAAACTAAAAAGTAATATCAGAAGCCAAAAGTTCAATTTTACAAATTTTGGCTTCTTAATGCATATAAACGAATATTTATTGTCAGGTTGTGTTTTAGGACAATTATGCCTTAGTATATTTTTCTAAACCCTGTGTTAATGGTTTCTTGAATTGCCGAGTGTTTTAAATGCTTTATTTCGCATTTTCTGCCCTTCTATAACAAATATTTTTTAGTTATAATACAATAAAACAAGAGCCGAGGCAATTTATGAAAAAGATTTTATGTTTTGGAGACAGTAATACCTGGGGATATATCCCGAATTTAGGTGTAAGATATGATGAAAATACAAGATGGACATCAATATTACAGAATCTTTTAGGTAAAAATTATGAAATAGTTGAAGCAGGCTGCTGCAACAGAACTTGTTTTATTGATAACCCTGACGGCATTGAGCAGACAGGGTATAAAGTTTTACCCAAGTATTTAGATAATACTTTTGATATTGTAATTTTGGCTCTCGGCATAAATGACATTCAAAAATTTTTTAATCCGAGTTTAATTGATATTAAAAAAGGTATTGAAAATTTAATTAATATAACAAAAAATATATGCCCGAGGGCAAAAATTATTGTAATTTCTCCTGCTCGTTTATCAAATTCAATAAAATCAGATTATTTTAAAAATCAATTTGATGATATTTCAATTGAAAAATCAACTCATTTTTCAGAAATTTATAAAAAAACTGCAGAAGATAATAACTGCCTGTTTTTTGATTGGGATAAGATTGTTGAAGTTTCGCTGCTTGACGGACTGCATTTTTCAAAAGAATCTCATTACAAAATTGCTCATAAATTGTATGACTTCTGTTTAGCATGTATTAATTGATGAAATTCATCTATAGGAATATATCCGTTTCCTAAATTTGATTTAAAACCCCAATTTTGCTCTGAATATTTTTTATTGTGTTTTGTCATCCAAATATTTAATTTTGGAAGTAATACTCCAAGCATTAATGCAGAGTATGCAATACCGGATATTTGAGCTATATTAAGTTTTCTAAGATTTTTTGCAACATTCCCGCCTTGAGCTATTATTTCTTTTTGAGATTTTAAAGAAACATCTTTAAGCCAATGTTTAAAGCCATTTCCTTGGTTTGTAATATTAAACAAGTTTGTTTGTTTCGGGTCTAATATTTGTCCTACTCCTTTTGCTACAAAACCTCCTAAAACAAGCCAGTTTAAAAATCCCAAATAATCTCTGACATTTGTTTCTCTTAATTCCGTTGAATCTTTAGAAGCAAAAATTCTGCCTAAAATCAGAGTTCCGTAAATTGTTTTTATAGCGTTACCGCCTGTTGCAGGGCCGGTAAATTC
>CANPZP010000007.1 GCA_947589115.1 Candidatus Gastranaerophilales bacterium
ATAAATGATAAAATAAGAAGTCATGAAGGATATAAGGAGAGAAAATATGGAAAATAAACATCAAATCTACCCCCCCCCGTGGCAGAAAAACGCTTGCGTTTACTCTTGCTGAGGTTTTAATCACTCTTGTCGTCTTGGGAATTATTGCCGCAATTACCGTTCCAATTGTAATGCAAAATCATAAAAGAACAGAAACGGCAGCAAGATTGAAAAAAATATACTCATCTCTTTCTCAGGCAATAAAACTTGCCGAAACCGAACAAGGTGCACCAATCTCTGAATGGGGGAATATTGTTGACTCACGCTATAGCGGCAGCACCGAAACAATGTATGCGGATGGATTAATATTTTGGAATAAATATTTAGCAAAATATTTTCCTATAAATGACCAAACACAGTGTAGTGACTGGTCTAGCTGCAGTTTTTTAGCTCAATTTAATGACGGTTCTCAAATTGTTAGTACCAGCGGATGGATAAATGGATATTCTTATATTAATTTTACAATAGATGTCAACGGGCCTAAAGGACCTAATAAAAGCGGAAGAGATCGATTTTCTTTTTATCTTAACTTAAAAGAGAACCCTAAACAATTATTGGGAGGATATCTTGTATATAAAGAAGCTATTAATAATAATAAGACAACAAACTACACAAGAGAAGAACTGCTAAAAGAATGTAAATCTAACACTGGTTATTGTCTTGATTTAATCATGAATGACGGGTGGGAAATAAAGGATGATTATCCGATTCGTTTATAAAAATATTTTATATTGAAAAGCGGATGTCTATTAAACATCCAGCTTTTCAATTAATTCATCCGAGATATCACAATTTGAATATACATTTTGAACATCATCCAGTTCTTCTAATTTTTCAATGAGTCTTAAAATATTTGCTGCAATTTTTTCATCAGTAACCTCAACTAAGTTTTCGCTTATTCTTGTCAGTTGAGCTGAAGAACCTTTGAATCCTTGTTTTTCCAAAGTTTCAACACAAGATTGAAAATCATCCGGAGAAGTAATAACTTTATATACATCATCCTCTTCCAAAACGTCTTGCGCATTAGCTTCAATAGCCGCTTCAAACAGAGCATCAAAATCAGTTGTTTCCTTATCAAATTCAATAGAACCTACCTGTTTAAACATCCAGCCCACACAGCCTGTTTCTCCAAGATTACCACCGAATTTAGAGAAGAAACTTCTTATATCGCCTGCCGTTCTGTTTCGGTTATCCGTCATAGCTTCAATAAAAACGGCAGTACCGCCGGCGCCATACCCTTCGTATGTAAGTTCTTCGACATTATCAGCACCTGAAGAACCTGCGCCCTTTTCAATAGCTCGTTTAATATTGTCATTCGGAAGCCCCGCAGCCTTTGCACGGTCTACTGCCGTTCGCAATCTAAAATTACCTGACAGGTCAGGACCGCCTAACTTTGCCGCAACAATTATTTCTCTTGAAAATTTTTGGAATACCACTCCTCTTGCCGCATCCACTGCCGCTTTTTTATGTTTTATTGTTGACCATTTTGAATGTCCTGACATATATCTTCCTTTCACATATTGCCTGATTTTTATTTTATTGTAATATAAAAGAATGGAAAATGAAATAAATAAAGATTTAGAAAAAGCGCTGGAGTATTTCAAAACTCAAGATTATGAGAATGCGGCGGATTACTTTTTTAAAGTTCTTGAAACTGATAAAAATAATGCCAATATTTTAAATAATATCGGGCTTTGTTATTCAAAGCTGGCAAAAGATGATTTAGCGGTTGAATTTTTTATAAAGGCTTTATCTAATAATCCAAAGGCTGTTCAAACATATATTAATCTTGCAGATGTATATTACAGAGATAAGAATATAATAGAAGCAATAAACCTGTTAGAAAACGGCGTAACTCTTATGCCTAAAGAAATTGCATTGAAACATTATCTTGCAAGAATATATTTTGAAGATTGCAGGTATGATTTAGCTATAGACCAGTTAAACGAAATAATTGATATTGATAATGAAAATGTTGATGCTTATTGGGATTTAGGCAATATAGAATTTGAACTGGGTGATTGGGAAAGCGCCATACAAAATTATGAATACGTTTTAGGTAAAATTACGGATAATGCCGTATTATATTATCAAACAGCCATAACCTACGAAGCTAATGACAATATTGATAAAGCAATATCAAACCACTTAAAAGCATTATCGTGTAATGAAAATTTTCACCCTTCTTATAAAAAACTGGGTGTATTATTTATGGCAAGAGAAGATTTTGAAAGCGCAATTGAGTATTTTCAGGATTATTTAAACTTTGATTTGCCTGATGAAGAAAAGAAAAGTATTGAAGATTTAATAAAAAGAATAAGTAAATAGTATTATTCTTATGTCTGATTAATTCATTTTATTATTAACGAATAATCAATCAGTAAAGATAATAAAATCGGAGAATTTATGAAAGACGTAATTATATACACCGTAGACTATTGTCCGTATTGTAAAAAAGCGGAAGTTTTATTAAATGAAAAAGATATACCTTATAAAAAAATAGATATAACGGAGAATGAAGAAGAATACAGAAAAAAGCTCGGTGAATATTATGATATAGAAGGGAAAGTAACCGTACCGCAAATAATAATAGCGGGGCGAAGAATCGGCGGATTTGATGTATTAGATAAACTTGAACGCTCGGGCGAACTTGACAAAATGCTTGAAGATTAAAGGATTTCTAATATGAACAAATTTTTTTACTTTTATAATTCATTATGCAACGGCTCAAATACTCCGACGGCATTCTCTTTTGACCCTTACATTATTGCCGTTAAAGAGATGCTCGTTTCGGAACTTCAGCAAATTGTTTACTACATTGAAAAACTTAAAGATTTAAATATTGATATGTCCGAATACAGAGATAAAGTTATAGATTTTATTTCTATTCTTATTGTTAATCTGGACTTTAAAAAAGAAAGTTTCTTTATAATTGTTGAAGATTTATATAACAATAAAAAGAAGCTCGAAGATATGTATATAAATGCTTGTGAAGATATTCAAAAAGAACCTGTTCTCCTTGCAAAAGATAAAATAAATCTCAACAGCAAAGAAAGTATTATTAAAGCACTAAATGAACCTGATAAGAATGAATTAAATAATTATGAATTATCGTCAAAAAATAAAATTCTGTATGAATTAATGGTAAATATAGTTTTAAATGCCTGTAACTGCCTTATAGAATTAAAAAATTACGGAATTGACTTTATCGAAGCAAAAGAAGAAGTTTTATGCCTTTTAAATACTCCAAACGAAAAAACAAGCAGTTTTGAGGAATTAAAAGAAAAAATTAAAAAATTTTCAGAGTGCAACTACATAATAGTAAAACTTTTAAATAAAACAATTGAAGAAAAATTCGGACCTGCCGAAAAAACCAATGTTAATCTTCATGCCAAAAAAGGTAAAGCAATATTGGTATCAGGTTCAAGTTTTTTGGATTTGGAAAAGATTCTGAAAGCTTCCGAAAATACGGATATTAATGTATATACACATAATGAAATGCTTAGTGCTCACGAATTTAAAAAATTAAAATCCCATAAAAACCTTACGGGACATTATCAAACGGCTTATAATAACTTTATGCTGGAATTTGCAAATTTCCCCGGACCTATTTATATTTCCCAAAACTCAGTACCGAAAATAGATGTTATAAGAGGTCAAATATACACATCAGCCAGATATCCGGCTTACGGAATCGCAAAAATAGAAAATGATGACTTTCTGCCGATGATTGAATATGCACTTCAAGCAAAAGGATTTTGCGAAGATTCAGCATTTAACTCCGTTCAAATAGGCTACTATAAAGATGAAACAAATAATAAAATAACCGAAATTTCAAATAAAGTAAACGCCGGTAAAATAAAACACGTCTTTATTACCGGGCTTATAGATATGTTTAATATTAAAAATGAATATATTTATAAATTCATAAAAGAATGCCCTCAAGATTGCTATATAATCTCTTTCGGATACGACTCATTAAGAGAAAACTTCTGGCATGTTAACTCTTACTACGATTTTTCAATACTTTACGATATTATTGAAAAGCTTCAAACCGAAATAACCGATTTTAAAAATAATGTCAGTATCTTTTTATCGGAATGCAATCCCTCAACAATATCACACATATTTAACCTTTTATATCTCGGATTTAAAAAAATATTTTTAGGCCCTTGCTGCCCCAATATGATTAACCCTATTGTTCTTGAGGGCATATCTAAAATATTCGGGATAGAATCACTTGATTCTCCGAAAAAAGATATAATAAAAGCATTAAAAAAAGAGGAAGGTTAATCCTTCCTCTTCTTTTTTAATAAAATTAATCATCAAATCCAAAATCTTCATCAGGATTTTCATTCAGCGGATTATCATGTATTTCGATATCATCACGGCTGCTGTCCTTGACTTTTTTAACAAATCCGCCGTCCGTTATGATTATATCTTTACCAAAACCACCATTTATCTTTTTAATGTTGGAATCTTTAGCACGTATTTCATCTTGTCCTGAATTTCCCAGAATTTTCTTTACATAGGAATTATTTATTGTGATTGTATCATCACCTCTGCCGCCTTTTACTTTTTTAACATCCGAATTTTCAATATATATACTGTCGTTTCCTCCTTTTCCTTTAACATATTTTACCGAACTGTTAGTAATAACTATATTGTCATCATTTTTAGAACCTTTTATTTTGGCATTTTTTGCCCCGTCAATTATTACTCCTCCGTCAGCTGTCTCAACTACGGAACCTGTATTATGATCAACTGCAATATTTACACCTGAAGAAGTCTTATAATAATCTTTGCCCGTAAAAAGATGTTTTAACTTATTAAAAAATCCTTTATTCGGCTCTAATTTTTCACCTTCTTGTTGTGTACCTGATGAATTATTAAATTCATCAATAGCTACAGCTTCATCATCATTTTCTACCTGTTTTGTATCGGTAATTGGACTTGAATCAACAGGTGTTATACCGCCTGCATTTTCATCAATCCATTTCCTGTAATCAATCGAACCGGTATTGTAATTTCCTACACTTTGAACCATATTTTTCCTCCTCGTCCCAGTAAAAAAGTTTTATAGTTTTATAATTTTATAAAATATTTTTTCAAAAAAATATTTACATATTTTTTTTAAATGTAAACTTTTATAACAAAAAAAGACAGACATTAATATGCCTGTCTTTTATAATATTTAATGTAATCTAATTATATTTTTTAAATATCAAAACCGCATTGTGTCCGCCAAATCCGAATGAATTTGTTAAAGCAATATTTACATTAAATTTTTCAGCTTTATTCGGAACAAAGTTCAGATTTGCTACTTCTTCATCTAAATTTTCAAGATTAATAGTAGGAGGAACAATTCCGTTATTAATTGCATTAATGCAAATAACTGATTCAGCGGCGCCTGAAGCTCCTAACATATGACCTGTTTCTGATTTTGTGGAACTAACCCTTAAATTAGGATTAGCCTCTTTATCTCCGAACACGTTTTTTATTGCCAATGTTTCAGCTATATCCCCAAGATGAGTACTTGTACCATGTGTATTAATATACTGAACTTCTTCAGGCTTAATTCCTGCATCTTTTAATGCAAATTCCATAGCTTTAGCGGCACTCGAACCATCTGGACAAGGAGCAACAACATCATAAGCATCTCCGGTTTGTCCGTATCCGATTATTTCCGCATAAATTTTTGCCCCTCTTTTTTTAGCATGCTCAAGTTCTTCAAGGATAAGGATTCCTGCCCCTTCTGCCATGACAAAACCATCTCTGTCTTTGTCATAAGGTCTTGATGCACGCTGAGGTTCATCATTACGTTTAGAAAGTGTCTTTGCCGCAGTAAATGACCCCAAACCTATAGTACAAATAACCGCTTCACTTCCGCCCGTAATTATTGCATCGGCATCTCCATATTGAATAGTCCTAAATGCATCACCGATACAATGAGCTGATGTTGCACAAGCGGAAACAACAGCTTTATTTACACCCTTTGCACCCATTTCTATAGAAATTTTGCCTGCACCCATATCACAAATTAACATGGGAATCGTAAATGGTGAACACTTTGTAGGCCCTTTACTCAGCATATCAGCATAGCTTTTTTCTATTGTGTGAAACCCGCCGGCTGCTGAACCAACAATTACCCCGAATCTGTAAGGATCAATATCGGAATTTTTTATACCCGAATCCTCTACAGCTTCTCTCGCAGCTACAATTGCATATTGCAAATATTTATCAAGCCTTCTGACTTCTTTTGGCTCAAAATAATCATTAGGATTAAAAACCGATTCTTTTATTTCACCGCCGATTAAAACAGAGTGCCCGTTCATATCTCCCATATTCTCAATTCTTGAAACAGCACTTTTACCTTCAACTACGGATTTCCATAGCTTATCGGCGCCCGCCCCAAAAGGAGACACGACACCCATGCCTGTTATTACCACACGTCTTTTTGTCATCGTTTTCACCTATTTATTATTTATAACTTAATTTAATAATACAATGAGGAGAACTTGCACATATCAAGAACCCCTCACAGATATTTCATATTTCTTTTTGAGCGATTATGAATTTGCTTCTATATAATTAACCGCATCTTGTACAGTTGCTATTTTTTCTGCTTCTTCATCAGGAATTTCGCATCCGAATTCTTCTTCAAAAGCCATAACTAACTCTACCGTATCTAAAGAATCAGCACCTAAATCAGCTGTAAAACTTGCTTCGGGAGTAACAGCGCTTTCATCAACGCTTAATTGTTCCACAACAACTTTTTTTACTCTCTCAAGAACGTCACTCATTTTTTTTACCTCATTTTTCTGTTACATATTACTAAGTTTATGAATTTATTATACTATCTACATACAAATTTGCAAATTTGTTAAGTTCTGTATTACACTACAAGACCGCCGTCAACTCCGATTACTTGTCCCGTAATATATAAAGCATCTTCAGCCAAGAATTTAACAGTCTTTGCAATATCCTCAGGTTGTCCCAAGCGTTTTAAGGGTATATGCTCCGCTATTTTTTCAGTATCTAAATCTTTTGTCATATCGGTTTGAATAAACCCGGGGGCAATGGCATTAACTCTTATATTCCTTGACCCCAATTCTTTTGCAAGTGATTTGGTAAAACCGATTAATCCTGCTTTTGCGGCAGAATAATTTGCCTGACCTGCATTCCCCATTATGCCTACAATGCTTGACATGTTTATAATGCATCCGTATCTTTGTTTTACCATTGATTTTATTAACGCATTTGTCATATAAAATACACTGTTTAAATTTGTATTAATAACAGCTTCCCAGTTTTCGGAATTCATTCTCATAAATAATCCGTCTCTTGTAATTCCTGCATTGTTAACCAATACATCAACGTGTCCGAAATCAGCCAGAACCTCTTCTGCGGCTTTTTGGCATGCTTCATTATCCGCAACGTTAAATTTATAAGCCTTTGAGATAGCGCCCAACGCTTTTAATTCTTCAACCGTTTTATTGGCAGCTTCATCATTGCCCGCATAACTTATTGCAACATTATATCCGGCTTTTGCAAGCTCTATGGCGCATGCCTTTCCTATGCCTCTTGATGCTCCCGTAACTAATACGACTTTTGTATCCGCCATTATACAAGCTCCTTTTCTTCTTTATTAACTATTTCCGAGATTACATTATTTAATGAATCAAAATCATATATATTATATGTTGTTAATTCAGAATTAATTTTCTTGTTTAATCCCGCTAATACCTTCCCCGGTCCCATTTCTATAAAATTCGTTATACCTTGAGAAGTTATATTATTTATAGTCTGTGTCCACATAACCGAAGATGAAATTTGTTTCGGAAGCTTGTTTTTAAATACTTCTGCTTCCAGCTCGGGTTTTGCATCCACATTTGTATATACATTATATTTTGCATTATTAAATGTACAGTCATTTACAAAACCTGCAAATTCCTCGGCAGCTTCTTTCATGAACGGAGAATGAAAAGCGCCGGAAACGGACAACGGAATTACTTTTCTTGCTCCCGCTTCTTTAAATTTTTCAAGATTATTATTAATTTGTTCTTTGCTACCCGTAATAACAACTTGTCCGGGAGAATTGAAATTGGCTACATAAACTTCATCTGTTTGTTTTGTAATATTTATAACCGTTTCATCGTCTAACCCGATAACCGCAGCCATTGACCCGTTTGTTTTTTCAGCAGCTTCATTCATTAATGAGGCTCTTTTTTGTATTAATTTAAGTACTGTTCTTATATCCAAAACTCCCGAAGCATATAAAGCCGCATACTCTCCTAAACTGTGTCCTGCTGCTGCAGATATTCTAACGGAACATTTTTCTTTAAAAGCCTCATACGCAGCTAAAGAAACAGTTAAAATGCAAGGCTGCGAATTAATTGTTTTCATTAAATCTTCTTCCGTTCCGTTAAAACATAAATCGGAAATACTATAGCCTAAAACTTCATCGGCAATTTCAAAAACTTTTCTTGCCACAACTGAATTTTCATATAAATCCTTCCCCATTCCCAGTTTTTGAGCACCTTGTCCCGGGAATATTAATGCAAAATTTTTCATTACACAATACCTTCTCTTAATTTAACAACTGTTGTTCCTACCGTCATGCCAGCCCCGAATCCTGTTAAAATAGCGCTGCAAGGCAATTTCATTTTCCCTGATTTAATTGCTTCAGTTAAAGCTATAGGGATGGAAGCAGCAGAAGTATTTGCATATTCCTGAATATTTGATATAACATGCTCGGGATTAAATTTTAATCTTTCTTCCAAAGCCTCAATTATACGCATATTTGCCTGATGAGGAATAAGATAATCAATTTCATCCATTTTTAATCCTGATTTTTCAACACATTCTTCAATATATCCGGGAAGTTTTGTTACAACATATTTATATACTTCTTTTCCGTTCATTTTAACATACATCGGCTCTTGTTGATTTTGTTCAACTAACGGACAGTTTTTTCCGGGAATAGGCATTTTTATATAATCTCCGTACTGTCCCTCAGCTTTTAAACTTACGGAAAGAATATCATCTTGTTCATCATCCGAAACCGTAAGCATCATAGCTCCCGCACCGTCACCAAAGAGTACGCAGGTCGTTCTGTCTGTCCAGTCAAGGCATCTTGATACCGCATCCGTTGCAACTATAAGAACATTTTTTGCCGTCTGAGATTTAATTAATGCTCTTGCTATACCCATTCCGTAAATTAACCCTGAGCATGCCGCCGTAATATCGAAACAAGCCGCATTAACGGCACCGACAGCAGCTTGTATTTCACAAGCAGATGAAGGATAAGCATGAGTTTCCACGCTTGCGGCAGCTATAATAAAATCTATTTTATCGGCTTCTATTTTTGATTTTTTTATAACTTTTTCAGCTGCTTTTATACCCATTCCGACAGCTGTTTCATCTCCTGAAAGAACATGCCTTCTTTCTATACCTGTTCTTGTCTTTATCCATTCATCGGATGTATCTATTATTTTTGTTAAATCATCATTAGTTACAACAGTTTCAGGTACCTGAAAATCAACTGCCGCAATTTTAATCGGTATACTCATATAACTTATATCTCCCCGAAGTATGAAGCAATACTTTTATTTACTCCCGATTCAACAGCATTATATGCAACTTTTACGGCATTTTTTATGGCATAAGCCGAAGAACGACCATGGCATATAACTGTTATTCCCTTAACACCGAGAAGTAAAGCTCCTCCAAACTCTTCATAATTTATTTTTGCGTACATTTTCTTTAATATCGGACGTACTAAAAGTCCTATTACTTTGGTTACTGAATCATGTATAAATTCTTGCTTAATCATATAGAAGAACATTCTTGCAACACCTTCTATTGTTTTCAATGTAACATTTCCGACAAATCCGTCGCAAACAATTACATCACAATTACCCAAGAAGATTTCTTTTCCTTCCGCATTTCCGATAAAGTTCAATTTATCTTTATTTTCATCAAACAATTTATATGTATCTTTAGCCAGTTCATCACCTTTACCGGCTTCTTCACCGATATTTAATAACGCAATTCTGGGATTTTCTATTCCTAAAACAGACTTTGCATAAGTTGACCCCATCAAACCGAATTGATAAAGCATCTCAGGTGTACAGTCGGTATTTGCACCCGAATCAATTAAGACTAAAGGTCCTTTCATTGTCGGGATAACAGTAGCAATAGCAGGTCTTTCAATACCGGGCAATCTGCCGAGTCCGAACAAACTTGCTCCCATTGCCGCACCTGTTGAACCTGCCGCAACAACCGCATCTGAACTTCCCGTGACAACCGCATTAACTGCTAAAACGATTGATGAATTTCTTTTCTTCCTGATTGCCTGCCCCGGAGCTTCTCCCATTTCTATTACTTCCGAAGCTTGTGTTTTTTTAATATCCAATGATTTTAAGTTGACTTTTAAACGTTTAGGAGGGAATATACCACCCCCGATTGCACAGACTATACCTTCTTGTTCAATCCTGTCAAGTTCTCTTTCAATATCGTAAAGTTTCCCGACCAATTCAATCGGAATTTTATACTCCATTGCCGCCCATACAGCCCCTTCAACTACCGCTCTGGGAGCATTGTCGCCGCCCATTGCATCTATAGCTATCCTAGTCATACTACTCTATATCCCCATTTTTTTCTTTTTTATTCAGCTGTTTCCTGAGTTTTTGCTAACTTTTTGCTAACTACTTTGCCTTTATATGAACCGCATTCGGTACATACTGTATGTGTTAACACCGTTGCTCCGCAATTTGTACATATTGTTGTTTCAGGGACAGAACCTTTCCAATTAGCTCTTCTGTGCCCTTGTGCGGATTTACCGGTTCTTTTCTTTGGTACTGCCATAATCTCTATTCCTTTTCTATTTTTATTTGTTTAAATATTTCTAATCTCGGATCTGAAATTTCTTTTTTTATGTATTTTTTTAAATTTTCATCTCCATTACAATTTATATCACAAACAAGCTTATTTGGTATATTTAATATTACACATTGGTAAACAAAATTTGATATATCTATCTCATCTTCATTATTTAAATCTTCGGTAAAACTATTTTCATCAAGCTCTAATTCATTACTATATGTGTCTTTCAGCTTGTCTTTCATAAAATATTCTTCAATATCAAAATCAAATTTTTTTGTAAAGTCTTTTAAACATATATCGCAAACTAAATTTAACACAGCCTTAATATTTCCGGAAATTTTTACAACATTTCCCGAAACATTGACATCCAATTCCGCAGTTACAGGCACATCTTTATTAAATTCATTGTAAATTTCCGAAAAGCTTATGTGCCTTGTTTTTCCCTCTATATTTTCTATTTCCGAAATTCTTATCTTCATCTTTCTTATTTTTAAATAGAAGATATATTTTGTCAAATATTTAATCCGTGCCTAAACACAAAAATAAAAGATGTTATTACATCTGACCTTGAATTTTTTAATAACAGACGGTAAACCGCAAATAGAATGCGGTATTAAATTAATAGTCCTAACCTCTGCCGCCTAAATTATATGAAAAGGAGGACTGTATATTTTGCGCTAAAGCTTGATCAGCAGATTGAAGTTCCGTTTGAGCAGCCTGCAATTGAGCCTGCATTTTCTGCATCTGCATTTCTAACTGTTTATCAAGATTTTCTAATTCCGCTTTTCTTGCTTCCAATTTCTTTACGGCAGGTGAATCAGTATTCCCGATATCTGAAATTTGGGAAGTCAATTGAGTTATTGTTTCCGTAAGATTCAATTTCTGTGCGGTTATGTCAGTAATCTTTGATTGAAGATCATTTACATAAGCCGTTAAATACATTTTTCTGTTAAATGCAACAAGAAAAGCCATTTCTTACTACCTTGTCTGATTGAGTGACCTGCCTCTTAAAAATACGTGCTCTGAATTTTGTGCCAAAATCAGTTCCGTCTTTTTAAGTTTGTACCTTTCATAATTAATTCGATACTCTATCTTTTTTAATTTCTTTTTTACGTTCAATAACTCATTTATATAAGTTACTGTGTTCGTTACAAACATTTTAATGGGATTTGTCTTTTTTAAATATGCTTGTAAATAATTAAAAAAGTTTCTGAATCGATTAATATGAAGTTGTAGTGTTGCCGCCGCAGTAGGTTTTGCCAATTATGTTCTCCTTAACTTTGACAAGACTACATGAATAATAAAACATTTAAATGTCATTAATTGCCATGTATTTTATTAGTCACTTTATCTTGTGTTTATTTCTTTTGTTATCGAAAAATACTTTTATTCCTATATTTTTTATCGGTTTTTCATATTTTTTTCTTTAATTATTTTTGAAATTTATTTATAAAAAATTTACAATTATTTACAATTTAATAAAAAACTGCAATATAAAATTGCAGTTTTTAAAATTTTTTATTGAAAATATATTTACCTATAGAAATTTATTATGTCATTTACAAGATTAATAACTCTGGTAGTCATTTCTTCAATATATTCGGCAGAAGTTAAACCGTTAATAACTATATCCGCATTTTTCATTGTAGGTCTTATGTAAACCTGAGCGGTAGTATTTACGTCATTAAATTGATGTTCCGCAGCAGCACCGGTTTTACCTCTTAAAATTGCCCTTGTAAACCATCTTTCTTTTATTTTTTCAAAAGGAGTAAATACATATACTTTTATATCAAATAAATCAACTAATTCTTCGCCTAATACATATAATCCTTCAGCTAATATTGCCTGTGTGGGATTTTTATATGAACGATTCGGAATACTTTCGCATGTTACAAAATCGTATTCAGGAGCATTAACCCCGCATCCGTTTTTAAGACTTATCAAATGCGCTCTCATTAATTCCAAGTTAATTGCATTGGGCTTATCAAAACTGAAACCCGTATTATAAAGGTTTTCGTAATTTCCTGCTCTTTTTAGTTCTTCAGATGTATCTTTATAGTAGTCATCACAGCATAATGAAGTATATGATTCATTAAATAATTTTTTTCTTAATGCTTTTGATACATAATTTACCAATGTAGTTTTACCGGAGGCAGATTCACCTGTTATTCCGATTAAACATTGTCTTTTTTTATTAAATACAAATTCTTTTACAATCTTAATGAGTAATTTTTCGTCTAAAGAAAGTATTAAAGGTTGTTTCTGCTGTCTGTCTTCTTCCAATATATCTTTTATTCCGTCAATGATTTTAAATACTGCAATACTTGTATTATCTTGACGTTCAGATTTAATCATTTCTTTTTCAGCTAAATTTTCCCTGGACATTAAATTCTCCATTTTTATTCATTCCGCTCGCTCATAACAATTTTTACAGCGAATATATTCTATTGCATAAAAACATATTATAAAATAATTTGTTAGTTATTTCACTTAATTTTAACTTTTATTACTAAAATCGGACAAATATTTTTTTAATTCGTTAATTCTTTCTTCCGTCAAAAGTTTTATAAATTCAGTTCTCTCTTTTATTTGTTTTTCATTAACAATTTTTTTAGAAAAGAAAAACTGTTTTTTGGTATTTAAAATAACGCAATCTTTCAATTCTTTTATTTTTTCATAGATTGAAGCATCAATATATTTTTTATTCTCACACATTGAAGCGAGAATATCATTTAAAACTGCCGTTATTTCGTCAGGAATATTTTGATTTATTAAATTTATCAATATTTTTAATTTTTCCAGCAAGGATTGATATTTATATATAATAAGTTTTTTCTTTTGGACAAGGAAATTTTCAAAATAACTTTTTGTTACCGCATAACCTTTATCAGATAAGGAATCCTTGGTTTCTTTATTAACCGTAAAATCAAACAGAATAATATCTTTTGTATCTATAACAATATAATCATACCTGTCGTTTTCGGAATAATCATTAAACACATTTTCCGTAGACAAATACCATATTGTATTAATTATGGAATTTAGGTAGTCAATAGGATTTTTAATATCGCTGCCATCTCTTGAGCCTTCAAGCCTGAATTCCAATAATCTTGAATCGGAGGTATTAAGAGAATCATATATTTTCCATGCCGGCCAGCTTTTTATTAAATCCCCGTCTACCAAAACTGCGCTGCCGAAATTAATGGGTTTCATAAGTCCGGGTAATCCTGCCGATGCTCTTACAGCAAAGGCTATTTCTTCATCCGGAGTATTCTCTTTTGAAAAAATATACGGAGTATTTGTATTTAAATCAACGGTTAAAATATATAAATCTTTTTTTATATCTTTAAAACAGACTTTTTGATTTGTGTATTCTTCTGCGTAAAACTTTTCCCCTATTTTTTTTCTTAACCACTCAAGAAATATTTCCCCTTTACTTATTGATATATCACTTGTAAAAAAGCTTATATTCAAATCTCTGAACATATTTATATTAAAATCAAAAAACAGTTCTTTAATTTCATTATAGTTATATCCTGCCGCAAGGAACGAAGCAAATACGGCACCTACGGAAGAACCTGCAATAGCTCCGATTTCAACGTTTAATTCCTCGAGAGCCTTTATAGCGCCTATATACGCCATCCCCCGAATACCGCCGCCGCCAAATACACAATTATATTTTATTTGTTTTTTCACATTATTTCCTTATTATGAGAACAGCCCTTTAAAAGGGCTGTTCTTTAATTTTTTACAGGCAATTTGCAGCTTCTTCTTCCGTTACGCCTTTTATGGTTAAGCTGACTTTACCTCTGTCATCAATTTTAATTATTTTAACAGTTACGATATCGCCTACATTTAATTTTCCTTCGATAGAATCGATTCTTTCGTTGCAGACTTGAGATATATGAACCATACCGTCTTTACCCGGGGCAAGTTCAACAAATGCACCGAATTGAACAATCTTTACGACTTTACCCTTGCATACCAAACCTTCTACCGGTTTAAATGTCATTTGATTAATCATTCTCATTGCAATATCGGCACCTTCTTTATCATTAGAAGTTATAGTTACACGGCCGTCGTCCTGTATATCAATTTCAGCGCCTGATGCTTCTATAATACCTCTTATATTTTTACCGCCGGGGCCTATTACGGTACCTATATCCTCAACGGGTATAGTCATTGTAAATATTCTCGGAGCATACGGAGATAACTCTTTTGCCGGTTCTGATATAACTTCTCTCATTTTTGACAGAATATGGAGTCTGCCTTCTTTTGCCTGAGCCAATGCTCTTCTCAATGTATCATTTGCTATACCTTTAGCTTTCATATCCATTTGAAGAGCGGTAATTCCGTCATCATTTCCTGTTACTTTAAAGTCCATATCTCCCAAGAAATCTTCAATGCCCTGTATATCGGTTAATACAACGGGTTCTCTGCCGGGTTCGGTTATCATACCCATTGCAACACCGCCAATCATACATTTAACGGGGACACCTGCATTCATTAAAGCCATTGAGCTTCCGCAAGTTGAACCCATTGATGTTGAACCGTTTGATTCAAGTACATCAGATGTTACTCTTATTGTATAACCAAATTCTTCCTGAGAAGGAAGTGCCGGAACGTTTGCTCTTTCAGCTAAATTACCGTGTCCAACTTCTCTTCTTCCGGGGCCTCTTAATGCCTTTACTTCACCTACGGAAAATCCGGGGAATATGTATTTATGCATATAAGTTTTTTCTGTTTCGGGGTCAACTCCGTCAAGCTCTTGTTTCATGCCGGGGCCTGCCAATGTTGCAACGGACAGAATTTGGGTTTGACCTCTTGTAAATACTGCACTTCCGTGAGCTCTCGGAATAACACCCACTTCACACCATATCGGTCTGACTTCATTTGGCTTTCTTCCGTCAGCTCTAACACCTTCATCTAAAATCATTGCACGCATTATTTTCTTTTCGGCAGCTTTAAATTCTTCGGCTACAAAGTCTATACCTGTTTCTTCTATTATTTTATGTATATAGTGGTCTTCAGGAAGCGCTTCAACTTTTTCTTTTACCAGTTTTTTAGCTTCATCAAGCTTATTTTGTCTGTATGTTCTGTCAAAATTATGATAAGCATCAAAAATCATATCGTGAGCTGTTTCATCAATAATTTTTTTCAATTCTTCAGTATCATAGGGGTTAACAAATTCTTCTCTTTGAACACCGCATTCCTGCGCAAATTGAAGTTGAGCTTCACATTGTTTTCTAATTTCAACTTGTGCAAATTCAACAGCTTCCATGATTTCATCTTCAGTAACAAATTTACATCCCGCTTCCACCATAATTACGCTGTCATGAGTTCCGGCAACAACAATATCCAAAGCTGATTTGTCAGCTTGCTGATGTGTAGGATTTGCTATTAATTGCCCGTCAACCCTTGAAACTCTTACTGCGCCTATAGGGCCTTCGAAAGGAGCACCCGTAAGCATTAAAGCACATGATGCACCCAGCATTGCAAGTGTATCAGGCTGATTTTCTTGGTCATAGCTGAATAATTGAGCTACTATTTGTATATCATTTCTGTATCCTTTTGGGAATAAAGGTCTTATTGGTCTGTCTATTAATCTGGATATTAATATCGCTTTATCTGATGCTTTCCCTTCAGAACGATTATATCCTCCGGGGATTCGTCCTATAGCGGACATTCTTTCTTCGTAATCTATCAACAAAGGGAAAAAGTCTATCCCCACTCTGGGTTCCGGACTAACTACAGCATGGATAAATAACATTGTGTCACCGCATCTTACCGTTACTGATGAAGTTGCAGATTTCGCATATTTTCCTGTCTCTATCGTAACTGTCTTTCCGCCTACCGGAATTTCAATTTTTTTTGATTCTGCCATGTTTTTCTCTTTTCTTTTTTATACACTTCTATTTTCAAATTTATTATAACTTAAATATATTTTTATGTATAATAATTTATATGATAGGGCGTGTTATTAAGATTTTTTCTGATTTTTATTATGTCGAAACCGAAGTCGGCATAGTTGAAGCTAAACTTAGGACGGTGCTTAAAAAGCAATCGGAAGAAGTATATACGGGTGATTATGTTGAACTTGACCAATTTAATGAAAAGTCAATGCAAGCTTTTATCTTAAAATACATCAACAGAAAAAACCTTATCACAAGACCTAAAGTAGCTAATGTTTCACAAGTTATTATCGTATCTGCATTAAAAGAGCCTGATTTAAACTTTGAACAGCTTAACAGATATATTGCTCAGTGTGAATATTTTAAGATTAAACCGGTCTTATGTTTTAATAAAGAAGATATAAATGCCTGTGATGAGCTGAAAAAGCAAGTAACGGATATATATGCGCCGTTAGGTTATGACATTTTATTTACTTCGGCCCTGAAAAAAACAGGAATTGAAGAATTAAAACCGATATTAAAATACAATACAACAATCCTTTGCGGAGCTTCGGGGGCAGGAAAATCATCACTAATTAATGCTTTGTTAAATGAAACAAAATTAAGAACTCAGGCTGTAAGCGAAAAAACTAAAAAAGGCATCCATACAACAAGACATTGTGAACTTATTTATACGGATAAGGAATCTTTTATTGTTGATACTCCGGGATTCTCGCATCTTAAATTTGATTTTGTACTTCCGTATGAAATTCAAAAATTATTTGTTGAATTTTCGGATAAAGATATAAAATGCAAATATAAAAACTGTCTGCATACTGGAGAGATGGGATGTAATGCCGTTAATATTATTGAAAATATGGCACAATCCAGATATGAAAGCTATAAAAAATTTATAAATGAAGCAAAAGAATACGAAAGAAAAATTTCAAAAGAATCAATTAAAGATGAAAAAACTACTAAATTTAATAAAAATAAAATAATGACAAAAATATCAAGTAAGAAACGGAATTTATCAAGAAAACAAATAAATCAAAAACATTACACGGAAGAAGAATAAAATGGATAAAGAAGCAAAAGAAGAATTTGACGGATTAAAAAAACTTATAGATGAACATCTTGAAAAATATATGCCCGTAAAATATCCGGAAAAAATATATGAAGCAATGAGGTATTCACTCTTGGCTCCGGGAAAAAGATTAAGACCTGTTTTAACAATGGAAACAGCAAGAATATTCAATGTGAGTCCCGAAGAAATACTTCCTTCAGCTTGTGCGGTTGAAATGCTTCATTGTCAAAGCTTAATTCATGATGATTTACCCTGTATGGATAATGACGATTACAGAAGAGGAAGATTATCCAACCATAAAGTTTTCGGAGAAGACATTGCCACTTTAGCAGGCGATGCATTATTAAGCTATGCACCGCAAATAATAATTGAAAAAACTCCTAAATCGGTCAATAATTCGATTATAATAAAAATACTTAATGAATTTTTTAAAGCTGCGGGAGTGGATGGAATCATCTCGGGGCAAGTTGTGGATATGGAATCCGAAAATAAAGAAATAACAAAAGAAACTTTACATTATCTTCATGAGTATAAAACTGCAAGATTATTTGAATGTGCAATAAGAATCGGGGCAATAGCAGGTTCCGCATCCGAAGAAAAGCTTAAAGCTTTAACACAATATGCTCTGTTATACGGTCACGCATTCCAAATATATGATGATTTGCTTGATGTGACGGCGGATATAAACACAATAGGCAAAACACCGGGGAAAGATTTAGAAGCCGGTAAATCAACTTACATTTCATTATTCGGCGAAGATGAAGCAAAAAAACAAATTGTATTCCTTTGTAAGCAAGCTTGTGATATACTAAAAACAAATCATATTGATTCTAAAATTTTACGAGGGGTATTATCTGATATTTCGGAAGGTATAAGTTAATGTTTTTAAATTCGAGTTATGAAATAATAACAACAGGCATAGAAGCTGCCATAATAGCTCAATTATTGAAATTTTGCGGTCATATTATATTTAAAAGAAAAGTTGATTTTCAGGTACTTGCAACAACGGGAGGTATGCCAAGTGCTCATACCGCAGGTGTTGTATCGTTATCCGCATCTGTCGGCATAATAAGAGGATTTGAATCGGTTGAATTTGCAATTGCCGTAGGATATGCACTTGTTGTTATGTATGATGCGGCAGGATTAAGACGTTCAACAGGTAAAATTGCCGCTTGTTTGAACAAAATATGTGATGATTATTATGTTCACGGTCAAGTTCCCGCCGAAAGATTAAAGGAACTCCTTGGTCATACACCTTTTGAAGTCTTTGTGGGAGCTCTTCTCGGTATATTTATGTCATTTTTTAATCATTTCATTCTTTTTCAATAGACCATGAATAATTTGGATTTTTTAAATAACATTTCTGACTGCGTTTTCGCTTTTTCCGAGGATAACAAAATTATCTTTAAAAACTCTGCTTTTGTTTCCGTTTTTAATGATTTTAAAAACTTTGAAAGATTTAAACAAAGATTTAATTTTAACCTGTGTTTCCTTTCCTCCGAAAACATAAAAAACATAACTCCCATTGATTTACTCTTAGATTCAAAAGAAAATTTTCATACAATTTGTTCATATCAAAATCCGAACGGAGAATACAGTCTTTATTACATTTATAAATTTTTATACAAAAATTATAAAGTTGTTATTTTAAAGAACATTACTGATAAAAATTCTCTTGAATTATCAGAAAACAGATATACAAATTTAAGAAAAAAATATGATGAAATAAAAGAATCTGCCCAAAAATATACAAAACTTCAGGAAGATGCACAAAGCCAAATGTTAAAAATGGGATTAATTAACAGAATTTCTTTAGTAATCAGAGAAACTAACGATTTAAAAGAAGTACTATCCTCGGCATTGAATGAAATACACAATTTTATGGGTTCCTTTAAATCTTATTTTTCAATGAAAGAAAAATCATCGTTTAAAATAAAATACAATATTCCCTATAACGAATCCGAATTAGAAACAATAACAAAATACGATGATGAAACATTAAAAGAAATACGAAATAAAAATATCATTGTATCCGCATGCAAGAAAGAATATTTAAATTCCGACCTGTTTTTACAAGACGGAGTTAACAGAATAATTATTCCCGTTTATAACAAAAATAAATTATTGGGAATAATCGTAACGCTTACAAAACAAAAATTTAAAGCTGAAGAAAATAAAGAGGTACTTCAATCCGTATCAGTACATCTTGGCAGTACAATAATTCAAGCCGGGCTTATAAGCCAATTAAATAAAAAGAATAAGAAACTGGAAAAAACGTTAAAAGAGTTAAAAGAAACGCAACTTCAGCTTATAAATACCGAGAAAATGGCATCAATAGGACAGCTTGTTTCGGGAGTTGCTCATGAAATTAACACTCCGCTTGCTTCCATTAGTTCAAATAACAACTTAATTAATAAAATTCTTTTAAGTAATAAAATTAACGACCGGCAATTGTCTATGTTAAAAGAATTGAATGAAATTGATATAGAAGCCGCAAACAGAATATCCAATATTGTTAAATCACTTAAAAAATTTGTAAGGCTTGATGAAGCACAATTCCAAGAAGCTGATATAAATAAAGAAATTGATTTAACTTTAAAATTAATTGAGCATGAATTAAAAAATATTTCTTTGGAAAAACATTATTCTCAATTACCTCCGGTAAAATGCAGTGTTAATATGATTAATCAGGTATTTATGAATTTACTCGTAAACAGCTGCCACGCAATCCAACAAAAGGGGGGCAAGGGAATCATAAAAATATATACGGGAATTGATAAGAATAATTTAATTGTGAGAATACGGGATAACGGCTGCGGAATCCCTCAAGACATTCAAAATAAAATTTTTAATACCGGTTATACGACTAAAAAAATAGGAATCGGAACAGGGTTAGGACTTTCAATCTCCAAAAAAATAACAGAACTTCATAAAGGCACAATAACTTTTGAGTCGGAAGAAAATAAAGGAAGTGAATTTAAAGTAACAATTCCGATAAAGCCATAAATAAAAAAAGAAGAAACAAAGTGCTTCTTCTTTTTTTTGTTACGAAAAAAGTTCAAATATTTAAAAATCAGTTTACTATCCTTGAGCTTTAAATTTAGGTGTAGCTCTTTCAATAGATTCGCCTTCAGCTTGTTCAACAGCTTCTAACTGTTTCTGGATTGCTGTTACCAATGTATCCAATCTTTTAACTTCCATTTCAATCGCATTTTCTTTAACTGAAACTTGATAAATATCTCTGTTAATTGTATCTAATTCAGCCTGGAAAGATTCTTCTTTACTCTTAATTTCAGCATTAATAGAATCTCTGGCTGATGTATCTTTAGTTTTTGACAATTTATCATACATTTCTGCCAATTCTGAAGATTGTGCAGCTTGAATACTAGACATCTGCTGCTGCAATGACAGAGTATGGGTCGCCAGTTTCATCTGTTCGTTCGACCTTTGAGTCTGCTGCATCTGGACGGAATTTAACTGCCCGTCTAATACCATTTTCCTTTGTGCAAATAATGCGTATCCCATTTTGTTCCTCTTCTTTCGTAACTTGTGTATATAACTTTATTTTATATATCAGTTCCTTTTTTCTTGTAGTAACACAAACTTCAAACCCTGAAGTTTTTGAGGACTTTTTTCAAAAATTCTTTTTTGAAAAAAAAGCCGTCATAGTAGGCGGCTACCAGACTTTGGGGAGGGAGGTTTGTTTGAGCTATACCGCTCTCATTTTTTTTATCGGTAATTTTTTTTATAACTTTAGTTTTTTATTTAATATTTTTTTTAGAATATTCAAAAACCCTTTAATATTAAGGCTTTTTAATGTTTACAAAAGTTAACATTTTTATTTTAATATCAATACTTACTAATCTTGTGCCGGCTGTATACCTCATAAAATTTTCTCAGATTAAATAAATTTGTAGTAAAATACAAATATGAAAAAAGAAATTAAAGTTCCCGAATTACTTTTACCTGCGGGGAGTAAAGAAAAATTAGACTATGCCATACACTACGGAGCCGACGCCGTTTATCTGGGTATGGTGGATTTTAGTTTAAGAGCAATGAGGAAGGGTGAATTAATCACTCTTGATAATTTAAAAGAATGTATAGATTTAGCTCATTCATCAGGTAAAAAAGTATATTTAACATTAAATATATTTGCATACGACAATGACATAAAAAAGATGGAAGAGTCAGCCGAAAAAATAAAAGAGGCAAATCCTGATGCAATATTGTTTTCTGACTTTGGGGTATACAATATTATAAAAAAATATATGGAAAATATTCCTATACATGTATCCACTCAAACGAACATTTTAAATTCGGAGGCGGTAAAGTTTTGGAGAGATTTAGGAGCTCAAAGAGTTGTATTATCAAGAGATTTATCTTTAAAACAAATTGAAGAAATACGAAATAATGTACCCGATACTGAGCTTGAAGTGTTTGTCCACGGGGCTCAATGCGTATCATTTTCGGGAAGATGTCTTATAAGCGACTATATGACTAAAGGTGAAAGAAAAGCTAACCACGGCAACTGTTCACAATCGTGCAGATGGAGTTATAAACTTCTTGAAGAAACAAGAGAAGGCGAATACTATGATATTAATGAAAATGAAAGAGGAACTCATATTCTCAGCCCGAAAGATTTGGCATTGATTAATTACCTTCCCGATTTAATAGATTTAGGAATAGATTCGTTTAAAATTGAAGGGCGAACAAAAAGTTTATACTACGTTTCCGCCGTCGCTAAAGCGTATAAAAAAGCTATTAACGATTACATTAATTACGGACAAATTAATAAAGAAGAAAATTATAATGAAATAATAAAAATAGGAAACAGAGGTTATACAACGGGGTTTTACCTTCATAAACCGGATTCCGAAGGCTACAGTTATGATATATCAAAAGGTTTAGCCGGTGCGGATTGTCTTTGTGTATTTACGGATAAATCGGATAATAAATATAAAATATTAACTAAAAATAAATTTTTATTAAATGATGAAATAGAAATAATAACTCCTGACGAATGCTTTAAGACTAAAGTTTTGAAAATATACGATGCAAAAACAGGAGAAGAAAAAGAATTATCAAATACAAATGACGAATCATATATAGAACTTTCACAAGCACCAAAAGACTACAGATATGCACTTGCAAGAACAATCGGAGTAAAAAATTTAAGATGATTTTAAAGCCTGATTATAACGTAGAATCATTATTTGATATTGATTTTGAAGAAATAAAAAACAACGGGATTAATGCAATATTATTTGATTTGGATTCAACATTAATGCCCTCAAAATCAGGAGAATATCCTCAAAATGTTGTTGATTTACTGAAATATTTAAATCAAAATTTTATAATTGCAGTAATCAGTAACAATAAACACAGAGAATATATATCAAAAGTACAAAGCCAATCAAATTTCAATGTTATAGGGAATGCAAATAAACCTTCACCAAAAATAATGAAAGAATTTCTAAAGAGTGTTAACATTAAGCCCGAACAGACGGTAGTAATAGGCGACCGTCCACTAACCGATATACTTGCAGGCAAGCTTTTAGGAGCTAAAACAATATTGGTTGATTCTATAACTAAAGATAAAGAAAATAAATTAACAAGATTTGTCAGAAAACTTGAAAGATTAGTTATAAGATAATCAAAATTAATAAATTTAACGGACAAAAGAGTAATATAAAAACCGCAAATCCGATATAAAATTCTCTAATAAAGGAGAGTTTTATGCTTAAAGAATTAAATGAACAAAATTTTGATGAAAATATAAAAGACGGAATAAAATTTATTGCGTTTACAGCCCCTTGGTGCGGGTATTGTCAAAGACAAAAACCCGTATTAAAAGAAATAGCTCAGGAAAATATTTGGATAGGAGAAGTTAATCCCGATGACAATCCTTCATTAGCTGAACGCTATGGGATACAAGCTTTTCCGTCTTTTCTTCTGTTTAAAGAAGGAAATCTTATTGCTAAATTTGCAGGTTATAAATCAAAATATGAGCTTTTAAATAGTATTTTAGGATACCTAAAATAGGTAAATTTATGATATTATCATAATGTGGTAAAGAAAATAGGAATAACAGGAAATATAGCAAGCGGTAAATCCCAAGTTGAAAATTATATTTCTCAGCTTGGGTATAAAGTTATTGATGCGGATAAAATTTCTCATGAAATTTTAAATAGGGACAAAGAGGTTATTCTTCAGGTAAAAAATATATTCAGAGATGAAAATATTTTTAATCCCGATAATTCCGTATCAAGAACAAAACTTGCGGAAATAATATTTAACTATCCCGAAAAGAAAAAAGAATTTGAAAAAATTATACACGCAAAAATAAAAGAAAAAATTAATGAGATATTAAATAATACACATAATGAAAATTTTATATTTATTTCTGCTGCATTACTTTTTGAAGCAAAATGGGAAAATGATTTTGATAAAATAATTTTTATAAGCGCACCTTTAAATATCAGACTTGACAGACTTATAAAAAGAAACGGCTATAATAAAGATTACGCACTGAAAAGGATTATGGCGCAAGAGTGCGAAGAAGAAAAAATTAAAAAATCAGATTATATTATTGTTAATGATTCAGATTTAAAAACTTTGGAAGCAAAAACAAAATCAGTTCTTGAAAATTTATTAAAAGTTAATTAATTTCTATCCTGTTTGATGTTAATTTAAGTATTGAAGATTTATAAAAATCAGTATTAATATTTAAGTATTCGCCCAAAACCAAAATAGAAAAGAGAAAATCTCTGATTTCTTCCATATTATCACCTGAATTTTTGATAGTATCTAAAAGTTTGGTAAATCTCATATAAATTTTATTAAAATACATATTCTGAGCTTCTGCAATATCAACACTAAGCCCAAGTTTTCCGGCACATTCAAAGTACTTGAGTATATTATGAAGTCTGTGGATTTCAAAATTTTTAATAAAATTATAAACAGACTTTTGTATCTGAGCCGAAAATATTTCGCTTGTCGGTGTTTTATCAATATCTATCTTAAATAAAGCAGCCTCATCAGAAATATCCACGGCTTTTTGAATTACTTCATCTTCAATAATATTATCACTCTTTTCAAAAAGTTCATTAAAATCGTTAGAAAGAGTATATTGAGCCGCAAGCTTGTATTCAACGGGAACATCAATACCCAAAGATATTAACTGGAGTATTGAACTCTTACCCTCGTTATATACATCTCTGTAGTTATTGGAGAACTTCTTAAGCTTATCTTTTAGTGAAGTTGAAAGAATCTTACTTCTGTCCTCAATTAAGATATCTTTAAGAGTATAATATTCATTTCCGAAAATATTATCCAAGGCTCTTATTAATTCCGTAATAGGATAATTAAGATAAGTATCAAAAAGTTTTTTGGAAATGTCATTAATATTTTCAGAATCATCATATTTCTTAATTGCACAATGGAAATCACCTTCCGAGAACTGTAAGGAAGCAAAAAAGAAATCGTTCTTTTCCAAAGTAATTTTAGACTCAATTTCAATTCTTCCGACGGTAAATCCGGTAGTTCCTTTAGAAATATGTTTAAAATAATGTTTTTTAATATTATAACAGTACATAGAGGAAGTATCATCAAACTGTGTATGTGTTGAAGAAATAGCCCATAATGCCGCAATCTGCTTAACCGAAACGGAAGAAGGTTTCACAAATTTTTCATAAACATCTTTTCCCGAGCCGAAACCTTGTATATTACTCCGGGCTTTTGATAATATTTCGGTGAATTTAGTTTCAATATCTTTATTAGTAAAAACAGAAGCTAACTGCACGGCTCTTAATGCATATTTCATTATCTGGACTGTTTCTATTCCGGAAATTTCAGAAAAGAACCAACCGCAGCTGGTATACATTAATAAAGCCTGCCTTTGCATTTCCATTAATTTAAGCGCACAAACTATATCTTGTTTATCAAGATTATATTTTTGATGCTGTTCAATAAAAGATTTTATCGAATTTTTACTTCTGTCAATTATAACGCTAATATAGTCATTTCGAGCTTGCCATACATCTTTAAAATACTTGGCGCCTTCTTCTTCAAAAATTTTAACAAGTTCGTCCCTGACATAATCCAATGCTTCACGAAGAGGCTTTCTCCATTTTTGATTCCAACCGTAACCTCCGCCCGTAGAACATCCGCAATCGTCACACCATCTGCCCACACCGTGAGCACAGCTCCATGAGGATACATCTTTTATATCAGCTTCATACTGAACACCTTCTTGTTCAAGATAATTAGCGTAATTGGTTATCTCAAAACCTTCATCCTCAGCCCTGACTTTGAGGATGTATGATAATGCCATATCTCCGAATTTAGTATGATGTCCGTAACTTTCTCCGTCCGTTGCAATATGAACCAATTGATTATAATCACGTTGATTTGAAATACCGTCTTTCAATCTTGAAATAAATTTATTTCCGTCAACCAGTAATTCATCAAAAGCAACAGATTTTGAAATAGAACCGTCATAGAAAAACAAATCAATATATTTTGATTTATCTGATTTGATGAAATATCTGTATGCTCTGGCAGGGTCTATATTTCCCCAAGAAACGTCAGCCCATTGTTCTTGTGAATTAAGTTTCCTGACACTTTTTGCCTGATACGGCGACAGAATGGTAAATTTAATCCCGCAATCAACCAAAGCCTCCAATGTAGCATCGTCGCATGCCGTTTCGGCAAGCCACATTCCTTCGGGTTTTCTTCCGAATCTGTATTGAAAATCTTTTATGCCCCATATTATTTGCGTATACTTATCCCTTTTATTCGCCAGCGGCATAATAATATGATTATATACCTGAGCAAGCGCATTCCCGTGTCCGTTATTACGAAGAGCACTTCTTACATCCGCTTTTATAATCCTGTCATAAGAAAACGGAGCATAATTTTCCATCCAAGACAACAGTGTAGGCCCTATATTAAAACTGATGTAGGAAAAATTGTTGACAATATCCATTATCTTGTTTTCTTGGGTAACAATTTTGGAAACGGAATTTGGAGTATAACATTCGGCACAAACTCTTTCATTCCAATCATGAAAGGGGAAAGCACTATCTTGTCTTTCAACTGTTTCAAGCCAAGGATTTTCTCTTGGCGGCTGATAAAAATGTCCATGTATTGTTAAGTATGCTTTTTTATTTTCCTTCACTACTCTCTCCTGATTGAAATTAATTAATCCTTATCGGATTTTTTATTTTTTTGGCTTATAACCGAAAAAGTTTCAACCTCAAGCCAAGGGTCGGAAAGCGCCGTTGAAAAAACTTTTGCCGAAATTTTAACTTTATCACCCTGTTCCAAATCAACATGTTTTTCCGCTAAATCACGATTCAAAAATATTTTCATTTCAGATAAAGGTATGGTGTGATTTCCGGCATTTTCCCTTTTAATAAGTAATCCTATATACTTTGTACCGTCTTTAAAAGCAGGTTTATAATCCAAACCTAATGACGAAAAAGCAATAAATTCAGCATCAAAAGTAACATGTTTATTTAAATATTTATCCGGATTATCAACAATTTCAAGTGGTGAAACCGATATATAATCAATTTTCTGCTGTTGTTTAACTGCTGAAGGTTTTTCAGGTGCGGCAAGTGGGGCAGAATATGCCTGAATATCGGAAAAACCCGCAAGAATAACTAATACCGCTATATAAAATAAGTTTATTTTCTTCATATTTACCTCTGTGTAATTTATCGGATATATTATATTTTAGCATATATTATAAAAAAAATAATATACAAAAGGAGTATAAGATTTTTTTATATTAGTATATTTTTATAATATAATCGAAATAGTTAAGAGGTAAATATGATAATAAAAGCACCAAAAGGAACAAAAGATATATTACCGTCAGAAATAAATGACTGGTACAGGATAGAGAATATTGCAAAAGAAATATTCAAAAAAGCAAACATAAAAGAAATAAGAACCCCCATTTTTGAAGATACATCATTATTTGAAAGAGGGGTAGGAGATACCACCGATATAGTAAATAAAGAGATGTACACATTTATAAAAAGCGACAGGAGTTTAACTTTAAGACCCGAAAATACTGCAGGAACAGTAAGAGCATATTTGGAACATAACTTATACAGAGAAAGCCAGCCTGTAAAATTATGGTATAAAGGCCCGATGTTCAGATATGAAAGACCGCAAGCAGGCAGACAAAGGCAATTCCATCAAATAGGGGTAGAAATGTTCGGCGTTCAAGATGCATCCATAGATGCGGAATGCATTATGATTGCAGTTGAATTATTGAATAAACTTGGTTTAAAAGATTTAACGGTTGAAATAAATTCCTTAGGATGCAATACATGCCGAAAAGAATATAAGGAAGTTTTAAAAAAGACAATTGCTCCGTTTTTATCAGGTTTATGCCAAGACTGCCAATCCAGATTCGAAAAAAATCCGTTAAGAATTTTAGACTGTAAAAATGAAGAATGCAATAAATTATTTGAAGAAAATAATTTAAGAAATAAACTCACAACAATTAATCTTTGCGATGAATGCGGCACTCATTACGAAAAGCTTAAAAAATATTTAAACGAATTAAATATTAAATACGTTGAAAATCCTTTTTTGGTAAGAGGATTAGATTATTATACAAAAACGGTATTCGAAATAAAGTCAAACAATTTAGGCTCTCAAAATGCAGTATGCGGCGGAGGAAGATATGACGGTTTGGTGGAAACATTGGGAGGAAGCCATACACCTGCCGTAGGCTGGGCAATGGGAATGGAAAGATTAAATTCGCTGCTTGATAAAATAAGCGGAGAAAAAATAAAATTTTATGTTGTTTCGGACAACCAACTTGAAGCTGTTAAGCTTACTCAAAAATTAAGAGAACAAGGATTCGGCTGCGAATTTGATTATAATTCACGTAAATTTGCAAAACAATTGGAAAAAGCTGCCAAAACGGCAGAATATGCAATAATATTAGGCGAAGAAGAAATTAAAAATAATTTTTATACCGTTAAAAATTTAAATAATTCGGAACAGAAAAAATTATCTTTTGATGAAGTACTTACATTATAATATCAGGATTACAGAATAAAGTTTTTTGCAATAGACAGTTCTTCAAATTCAGCACCGGCCTCGGATAACTCTTCCATTGTTATTCCGAAAAGCGAGATGTATTTTTTTGTTTCCGATGTTAAATTATTATTTTTAATATCGGATAATATTTTTAAAACAACCTCATCCCGTTTTAATACCATTCCTTTAGTGCTTACATTTTTATTAAATATTCTTTTTTTTGACTTTCCCATTTTAAAACCTTTTATGATATTCTATATATAACAACTCATGTTTACAAGCATTTCAAATATTAAATTTTGTAAAAATAATGAATATTTCACTTATAAAAAAGCAAATTATCAGATTTAGGAATGTTAAATAAAGCACATTAATAAATTTCATGAAGGAGAAATGGCATTTATGAAAATAGGCAGAATATCAAGTGTAAATAATTGTACATTCGGTAAAACGAAAACTAAAAAAGCAGAGAATAATAACAATACGGCAAAACATAATGCAAAATTAGCAAAAGCTATATTAGCAGGAACAATGGCAGCTCCCGTAATAGCTGTTGCCGTAACTCCGGCAATAGGAACAAATCCCGGAGAATTTATAATTGCACAAGCAAATACTCAAGACGGCACACAAGATATTAACAGTATCTCAAACGAAATTTCAGCCGTTACAAAAGCCGGTAATAACGGGAAAAGAGTATTATCAGATGTTTCAATAGCATCAGTTCCGGTTTCAGAATTTTATTTTGCAAAGGAAAACGGCCAGCAAATTTTAACTCCGAACTCAAACCTGCCGAAAAACAATAACGGAACGGTAATCGTAACTGTTTCTGATTCGGTATCAGATGATGTAACCGAAGGTAATACATTAAACGAAATAATTGATAAAATATATTCAAGTGCATTAAACGGATATACAGGCGAAGAAAAACAAGCTATTCATAACAAAATCATGGATGAAATTATTCAATCAAATCCTTCATTAGGAAACTTCATTGATGATGAAATCCAAGACGGTGCAAAAAGTTACGAAGAAATAGGAAATTTAGATTTATATAACGGAACGACAAGTTCAAATCAAACATTAGATACAAGACTTTTGGTAATGCCGAGTTCTGTTGTATACCAAAAACAAGCGAAAGAAAACCCGAATAAAGAATATGTATACTCTTCACAAACATATTCACCTAAATCATCAACGGCAAGTGTTATAAAAAATGAAGAAAATTTATTGGATGACGAATATTCTTCACTTGCTGACTTAATATACGGTCAATACGGTGAAGATATTACAGATGAAGCATACAGAGATATTTTATATGCAATAGTAACATCTCCTGAAAATGCCGGTGAATTTGAAAATGTTACTGACAAAATGAATTTTAATGAACTGTTAGAATTAGAAAGTATAACGGATTTAAACAGAACATTAGAAGAAAATACAAATAATTATATGGTAGGATTATCTCTTCCTTCCGTAAGTTCTTTAAGAACAATAGAATCCGGAGTACATTTTAATGACGGCGACAAAAACTCTATAATTTATCAAATTTCACCTGCCAAAATTTCAGACGGTCAAAATGATAAAATAATCGTTTTAAAAGATAATACATCAGGAACTCTTTCTGAAGGAGATGTATATTCTCTTGAAGATATACTTCAATTCTATTCTTCACCTGACGGAAACGGAAGATTCGCAAATGTTCAAGATGGTGAATTAGTATTAAATAACAATATAAACTACGTTGATGAATTTGCAGCAAATATATTACAACAAGCAGTTTATGCAAATTTAGACGTATTCGCAGCACCATATGAAGATGAAAACGGAATTCATGAATTTGGTGTATTTGATGTTGATAAAGACTTTGATACAAACGGTAAATCATTGGAAGAAATAATAAACCATTCTTCAATTAACTTAGACAGAATGAAAGATTTCACATTCGTTAATAAAGAAGGTGAATCATTATATGACGAAGGTGTATCAATAGAATTACCTCAAGTTGCATACAGAATCAACGAAGGAAAATTATTTAAATCAAACGGAAAATTAACAGGAAAAGCAGACAACGTCGAAGTTGTACAAATAACAGAAGAGCCGGAAAAACAAGTTGTTCCCGGAGAAACTACGGTAATATATTTACCTGAAGCTACTACAGAACCTGAAAAGGAACCTGATGCTACAGAAGCACCCGAAACTCCGGAAGCTACACCGGACGCTACACCGGACACTACAAAAGCACCGAATACAACTCCTAAACCGGCGGCTACACAGGCTCCCACAAAGAAGCCTGATGCTACAAAAGCACCGAATACAACTCCTAAACCGGCTGAAACTCCTACTCCAACTCCGAAGAGACCTGGCGGCGGAGGGGGTGGTTATTACATAACTACAGTAACACCTGCACCTAGTGCAACTCCGGAACCTACACAAGCTCCTACAAAGGAACCCGGTGCAACTCAAACTCCGGAACCTACAAAAGAACCCGGCGGACACACAACACCGACAGCAACTCCGGAACCTACACAAGCTCCTACAAAGGAACCCGGTGCAACTCAAACTCCGGAGCCTACAAAAGAACCCGGCGGACACACAACACCAACGGCAACTCCGGAACCTACACAAGCTCCTACAAAGGAACCTGATGCAACTCAAACTCCGGAGCCTACAAAAGAACCCGGCGGACACACAACACCAACGGCAACTCCGGAACCTACACAGGCTCCTACAAAGGAACCTGATGCAACTCAAACTCCGGAACCTACAAAAGAACCAGAAACAACTCCGGAACCTGTTATACCAACTTCAGAACCTAAACCGACATTAAATCCGAACAGACCAACACCTAAACCGACTGACGATCCTGATGCAACAGAAGATCCGAATGCAACTCCTAAACCGACTAAAGATCCTATATTACCCGATGAACCGGGTGAAGCAGGGAAAGTTACTCCGGAACCTGATGCAACTAAAGAACCTGAAGTAACAAAAGAACCCGAAGCAACTCAAACTCCGGTTGCTACAAAGGAACCTGACGCAACAAAAGAACCTGAAGCGACTAAGGAACCTGTTACACCAACTTCAGAACCTAAACCGACATTAAATCCGGCTAGACCAACACCTAAACCGACTGACGATCCTGATGCAACAGAAGATCCGAATGCAACTCCTAAACCGACTAAAGATCCTATATTACCCGATGAACCGGGTGAAGCGGGAAAAGTTACTCCGGAACCTGATGCAACTAAAGAACCCGGAGCTACAGAAGAACCTGATACAACGGCAACACCCGCAGCAACTCCGGATTCCGGAGCTACAAAAGAACCCGATACAACGGCAACACCTGCAGTAACAGAAGAGCCTACAGCTACTAATGCACCATCTTCAACAGAAGAACCTTGTGAAACTATAGACCCGACTAAACCGGAAGGTGAAGATAAACCCGGATTAAATCCCGGAGGACAAGCAACTCAAGTTCCTGAAGGACAAGCAACTCAAGTTCCCGGAGGTCAGGCAACACAAGCTCCTGAAACACCATCAACACAAGCTCCCGATGTTCAAGAAACATGTGCACCCGGAGATAAAGTTGATCCGGAAGAAGAACATAAACCGGGCTTAAATCCGGGAGGACAAGCAGCATCATCAACACAAGCTCCTGAAGCTCAAGCAACATGTGAACCCGGAGAAAATGTTACTCCCGAAGAAGAAAGCAAGCCGGGAATAAATAATCAAACTCCAGCTTCTGATACATCAACAACTCCCGAAGACGAAAGCAAACCGGGATTAAAACAGGGAGAAGAAGCTACGGCAGTTGAAATAAATACAATAGAAGACAAACAAGATTCCAAGGCTCCTGTTTCGATAGAACCTCCGAAAGATGACAATAAAGAAACTGCAAATGACAATACACAAGCAGCTTCTACATCTGAACAATCTGCTCCGGCTCAGCCAGCAGCACCTGTAGCAGAACCTGCTCCGGCTCAAGCTGCACCTGCTCAACAACAAGAAGCTCCTGCTCAACAACAATCAGCTCCTAAACAAGAGGCTCCTGTTCAACAAGCAGCTCCGAAGCAAGAAGCACCAAAACAAGAAGCTCCAAAGCAAGCAGCTCCTAAACAAGAAGCTCCCAAACAAGCGGCTCCCAAACAAGAAGCTCCTGCTAAACAAGAAGCCCCCAAACAAGCAGCTCCTAAACAAGAAGCACCCGCACCTAAATCTGCTCCGGCAGCACAAAGCAGTAGTGATTCATCATCATCAGCAGCTTCAGGCGAAGTAGCTAAAGTAAAAGAGTCTAAAACTCTGGCAAGCAGATTAACCACTTTATTGTTAAATAAAATGGGCGGTAAACAAAATAATAATAACGGCATAACATACCTCGCTTAGTTATTTGATTTACATTATAAATAAAGTAAAAAAACGGTTTAAAATATAAACCGTTTTTTTATTTGAAATTAAATACAATATATAAAAACGGATAAAATTTAATACTATCAGCAGGAATAAAATACTATTAAATCTGGTTTCTAATCATATTTTGAAAATTATCAACTATTTCACGCCAAGGTTCAACAACTATATCATCTTGGCTTAAAGCTTCTTTAGAAATCCCCGCATGATGAATTAAAGGAAGTAATTCATCTTCGCTCATCCTAATAGGTTCGTCAATTTCATCATCGGTATCATTGCAGATGAAATAACCTTTACCGTTTTTATCCTGTTCATAGCCTATAATAGTTATTTCATGCCCGCCGTCAACTTTTTTATTTTCATCCATATGTGTATAGCCGATAATAACATTGTGACCGAGTTCTAATGATTTTAAAATATGTTGTTTTGTTTCTTCAGGTTTACAGTTATATCCCGTAAGGACACCGTTTTCATCAAGATTTTGATAAACTACTGAAATTTTAGGTGTTTCAAATACGACCTGTTCTACAAAGTTTTTTTCAAAATCAGTCAAGCCGGCATCATCAGGATTAAATTTCCCTGTTCTTTTGTCGGTTATTGAATTATATGAGTTTTGGGAACCTAAATTTAATAATGCTGACTGCATTAATACATCTAAGCTTGAACGTTCATTATTATCTCTGTATGAAGCCTGCATCCTTGCTCTTACTATAGCATTTCTGTCCGGTTTAATATTCAAAGAAACATCTTCCCAATTATTCGCAATATTACTTTCTGTGTTAAATTCTCTCAAAAGCCATAATCCGGAAGCCATACCGTCTGAAATATCAGACATTTTTATATTTTTTTCAACACTGTAGTTTTGAGAACTCAGCCCTTGAGCAAATCTGGCAAATTCTGCCGGTTTTTTGCCCGCAAGATTATATTCCATGCTTGCAACAACACAGCAGGAGGATTGAACTTGTTTAGCTTCCTCAGGGAGTTTCTCTCCTGTTTGCGTTTCTATTTCTTGCTGTATTTCATCAGGAATATCTCCGAACTTTTGAGTTATTGAAGAAGGGTTATCAAGTGCCTTCATAACTTCTTTTGCTATTTCTACACTATTAAGCCCTTGGATTCTCGGCTCTTTTATTATTTTATATATATTATCAAGAACGCTTGTTCCGTCATCAGATTCATTATTATCCAGTATCCCTTTTTTGTCCAAAGAGGCTAACAGTGATTTCATTTCTTTATCTGATACGGAATTTATTTCACTTAACATTTCCTTCTTTGAAATTGAGGTCTGTTCATTACTCATAAATGAAGGATGATAAGCTTGTAAGGTTCTATAGTTTACTTTTTTTAAATCAGAAGGCAAAGATGTATTAACTAAGCTCTGCTTAGTATTATATTTGTCAGTTTTATTAATATTAAAACTATTTAAATTATTAATATTCGAAACTTTTAACATCACACAATATTACCTTCAATAATATAAACAAACAGAAATATAAAAAATTGCCTATTTAAAGATATAATGTATATTTTGTTAACAGAATTATTTAATTAAAGCTTGAACTTCCTTAAAATATTGATTTTTAGAGCCTTTTAAAAGTTCAAAAAGCAGCATTTCAAGAGTTATAATTTGGCAGCCGGCCTGTTTTAATCGATTTAATGCAGACTCTTTATTGTATTCACTTCTTGAGCCTGATGCATCTTTTAACACAAATACTTCATAACCCGCATTTATCAGGTCAAAAGCCGTTTGCAAAACACATATATGGGTTTCTATACCGAATATTATTATTTGTTTTTTGTTATATTTTTTTATTAATTGACTGAATCCTTCTTCCGTTAATGCGCTAAAATTAGTTTTTTCAAAATATTGCGCATTTTTTAATGCTGTTTTTATCTCCTCAATTGTAGCGCCTAAACCTTTTGGGTACTGTTCGGTTATAACTGCGGGGATATTTAATATACCTGCCGCCTTTGCCGCTTTCACGGCACTTTGGGCTATATTTTTATCCTCAAGCATATTTACAAGTTTTTCTTGCACATCTATTATTAATAACAAACAATCATTACTATTTACTATATTCATTCCGAACTCCTTAAAACATATATATTAAAGCTTATTTTATTATATAATAACAATATGAAAAAGATAAAAAATATATTAAATTCTGAAAAATGTTTAAAAATTATATGCGCAGCCGGAAATGAAAATACTGAAGAAATAGAACGTTTAAGTTATGTATATTCAATGGCAGGCTTCAATACAATTGACGTTTGCGCAAAACATGATGCCATTGCCGCCGCAAAGCAAGGAATGCTAAAAAGCGGACATAATATGGCTATTTGTGTTTCTATAGGGCTTCAAGATGATATTCATCTTATAAAGGCGGTTATTAATCCCTTAAAATGCACCCATTGTAATAAATGTATTAATATTTGTCCCGAAAATGCTTTATTTATTGAGGATAATAAAATATTAACGGATGAAAAAAAATGTATAGGATGTTCAAAATGTATCGACATTTGTCCGAATAATGCAATCTTTTCCGAGCATAAATATAAACCTCCTTATCAAATGCTTTTAAATGTTTTATCAGATGAAATCGATATTGTTGAATTTCACTGTTCTTCAAAAGATATTGACCTGATAAAAGACTCATTCAATAAGATAAATTCCATATATAAAGGTGTAATAAGTATATGCCTTGACCGTTCAAAACTGGGCAGCGAGGAAATAATCAACTTATTTAAATATTTTATAAACAATAATGAGGATGTTATATTTCAATTGGACGGAAATCCAATGAGCGGAGGAAATGATAATTATAATTCAGCCTTGGAAGCAATAACCTTCGCACAGTTAATAAATAATTCTGATATAAAAGGATTTATAACAATTTCAGGCGGTATAAATTCAAAAACAACAGAATTTGCGAAATTATGTAATGTAAAACTGGACGGAATAGCACTCGGAAGTTACGCCAGAAAAATTATTAAACCTTATATTTGCGCCCCGGATTTTTATGAAAACGAAGCTCTAAAAAAAGCTGCAATAGATACAGCTTCTGATTTATTTAACAAGTTAACGGCTTATCTTTAATATTTTGATATTTCTTCAAAATATCTTTCTATAGCTTTATATCCGGAATATATTTCATTTGTAATACTTACATACCTTGATGCGGTTATAAATTTTAATTCTTTTGCCCTGATTTTAATAATTTCATCAGATTCATTTTTTAAGTTTTTGTCTAAAGATAAAGACCATCTTTTCAAGAATGAAAGTTCTTCATTAATTTGCTTTATAGTGGAAAATTCCAAAGTATTAAAATCATACTTAGCAAGCAAAGCACGTTCTTTATTATTAATTCTGGTTTGTACAACAGGTTCTCCGTACACTTTTTTTATAACCATATAATTATCTGCTGTTCTTCTGTGACTGTCCGGGACTTCCCCTTTTGCAAGCATTGCTGACATGCTTAAGGAACTAAATCTGTCGTCAATTCCTGACAACGAACTTAAATTTGTACTTTCTATAAACAGCTTGCCTGTATCTTTTATAATTATGTTATTAATTGTCCCCATCTCCAATCTTGACTCTTATAGGTATATATATAATAAAACTTCACAACTTTTTTGTCATGTAATTTTACATATATATTAAGATTTTTTGTCAAATTTTTTACATTTTTAAAATTTATATTTTTTGAAGCATATCATTAAAATCAGGCAGGGAGTTTTCTTGTTCGTTTTGAGGATTGTCATTTGCGGGGATTTCCCTATCCTCTTCATCTTGAGTTGTCCACATAAACGAGTTGACCGCACTTATTGAATTTATATCCCCGAATATTTTTACCGTAAAAGTATTCGTTTTTTTCTCTTTTTGATTATATAAATCAGGTATTTTTTTCATTATATCGGAAGGGATTTTTAAGACATTAACTGATTTTGCTCCAGGCTTTGAATTTACGATTTCGGAAAGAGAAATATCCCCGAAATTACCGAGTTTATTTTTTATTTCATCTGATATTCGTCCGTATATGACTATATTTGCCTCATTTGTAAGTAAATTATGTCTGCCTGATGCAAAAATACTCATATTCTCACCTTCAGTTTTTATATTATCAGTAAACATATATCCGTTTTTAAATTTTAATGTTCCGGTTGATTTCCTGTAATGCGCCGTATTATCTCTTACTATTGCATCTGCTATTCTGTTTAATGTCGCATTTAATAATCCGTGATACATTAAATTCCGGGCATATAAATAGTGCTCAAATTTGCCCAATGTCCCCATTCTGCCATTATATGCGGTATAATTAACTTCTCCCGTAAGCGACTTTATTACATTTTTCTCATTCGCTCCCGTTACCAAGTTTATATTTGCTTCTATATCTGCCGTGCCTTCTAAATTATCTGAAATTTTACACAGGTCATACAAAGAATCTTTTATATTCAAGCCCTTTCCTGTCATATTAATTTCAAGCATACCATGGGATATATCATAATTCATTTTACCTTCGACCTCTCCCATATATGATTTGCCTCTTATATCGGTTAATTTTACCGTATTATTTTCAATCTGAATATCAGATACAACGTCTTTTGCCTTTAAATCCAATATTTGAAAATTATTTATCAGGACATACCCTTTTTTTACACTTATTAATCTGTCAGAAAACGGATTCCTTTCCCTCTCAAGCATGGGGAAAAATGTATTTAAATCCAGATTCAGCGAACTCAATTTCATATCCGAAACCGTTATATGCTTTGATTTTAAATCAGGTACTATATCGGTTATAAGATTAAATTTAGAATCCTGCACCGTTACATCAGGAGCTATAATCTTCATATTCCCTTTTTCAAACTGAATATCCGCGTTTTTTATTGAAGTTAAGTATTTTTTTATGTTGTATTTTATTAATTTTACATTACCCGTAATCTCCGGAGATTCTATAGTATTATTTATTTTAATATTACCGTTTAATGAAACCTCTTCTCCACCTATAAAATCAGACATAAAGGTTATGGAATCCGGAATTATAATATTTAAATCTTTAAATTTTAATTTTTTAAAATTCTCTGTTATCCCTGATATTTTTATTATTTTTTTTATTTTATCCGTATTTGAGTTAATCGAATTTACTGCATTTACACTATCCTCAAAGATTGATATATCATTAATTAAAACTGAATTTTTATCTGCTTTTAAATCAACATTTAATACGGAATTTTTATTTAATAATTCATTTATAACCACATACGAAATATAATTATTTTTATCTGCTTTCATTCTGAGTTTTAATAACAAAGACTCCGGATTTATGACTATTTTCCCGACAGTTTTAATAGTACCTTTTGCTTTATGAGGCAGCTTAATAACTTTATCTATGTTTTGCGCCAGTTTTACCGAATCGGCATCACCGTTTAAATCAATAAAACCTGACATTTTCTGCGTATTATTATAATTGTTTATTTCACCCGAAAGTTTTATATTTAAAGGATTATTTATTTCATTTTCGGGAATCATTATTTTCTTATCATCAAAATTTATTTTGAATTTTTCGGCATCTATATTTTGGTTATGTATTATTGCAGATACCCCCGAACACAAAACATCTCCCTGATAATTCTTTTCATCTGATTTAACATTCATTAGCGCAGTTTTTATTTTTATTAATGCATCGGTATCTTTATGTTTTATTATCAGATTATTTAAATCAATCTTTATATTTAATTTATATGATTTATTTAATATACCCTCTATAAGGGAATTAAATCCCATTATTCCCTGTTCTATCTTCACGGGAATCTTATCCTCCAAAGAAAATAATTTTATTAAGGTGATTAAATTCAAATTATTTGAATAAGCATTAATTTTATACGATACATCCTCGTTAATTTCCCCCGTAATATTTACCGGAGTACTATTTATATTTGCACTTGCTTTATTAATTTTTACGTTATTATTATTTAAATTAATATCCGCATTAATATTCTTCATCGCATACGGCAGGGTTTTATGACTGATATCAGCATTTATTACCTTCATATTCCCAGTTGATGTTAACTTCTTAAAATCCGAACTTATATTAAAATCAGCATCAATTAGTCCCTTAACTGCTACATCCCTGTATTCATTTTTTATATTTAAGCTGTCAGTTATGACTGAAATTATTTTGTATAAATTCTCAAGCTTTATATTTTTAGCTTTGGTATTTAATTTTATAAACTTTCTCTTCCCAAAAGAAAAATTCCCCGTTACATTTAGCTCATCCGTCTTGGAAGTATGCAAAAGTGCATTTATTTGAACTTCTTCCCCCTTAAATTCAATCTCCGCATTATTATTATCAAGTAATGTATTATCCGCTTTCAAAGAAATATCATTTATTTTTAATGTGCCGTTATACTTTTTATCGGGTAGCATTTTAAAATGTCCATAAACACTTCCTTTTATTTCCGACTCTTTTATAGGTTTAAAAGGTGAAAATGTAAATTTAAAATTATCTTCTTTAAACGGCATTTCTACATCTAAATCATATTTTAAATACTCTTTATTGTTTGAACTTAATCCGCCGTTTAAGAGAAAATGTAAATTTTCATTTGGCTTATAACCTTTTAATATAAACTTTTCTCCTTCTAATATAAAAGTTTCAGATAAGGTTTCATCATATATTTTTAACTTATAATTTTCACATAAAACATCCCTTAAAATTTTTTCAAATATAAGACTTTCTTCTTTATCAGATTTCAATTTAATATTATATTTATCAAACGAAGTTGAAAAATCTTTATATAAAGAAACGCTTACAATCGGTCTTGTTAATTTTGCATCTTCTATTACAATTTTTTTCATTAATAAAGGTAAAACCTTTACATTCAAATCCATTTGCCTTATTTTTATAAATTCACTTTCATCAGGGTACAAAACCAAAGTATGATACATATTCACACTTAACTTAGGCAAAAAAGATTTTTTTAAAGATATATTTTCGCAAGAAACTTTTAAACCCGTATCATTTTCAATCTGATTAAATACTTGTTCTTTGTACTGATTTAAATCAATTTTATATAAATAAAAAACACCACATAAGTATAAAGCCGAAAAAATTACAGCTAAAACACAAACAGCAACTATTATTTTATTTCTTTTTTGCATACTATTTATTTATGGAAGCACTTCCGCCTACAATTTCGGTAATCTCTTGAGTTATCATTGCTTGTCTGACTTTATTATATTCAATTGTTAATTTTTGAATCATCTCATCCGCATTGTTACAAGCTGCAGACATAGCAGTCATCCTTGATGCTAACTCACTTGCTATGGATTCTAACATAGCTTGAAAAATAATACTTGATATAAACAGAGGAACTAATTCCGCTAAAACGGAGGGTAAATCAGGTTCCGTTTCCATATCAGTATAATCTTCTTTCGTATAATCAAAATCAACTTCATCTAAAGGTAATATATCCCATTTTTCAACAGAATAAGACATCATATTTCTGAATCTGGTTGTTATTATTTCCATTGAATCAATATCACCGTTTATAAAAGACCTCGCCATATCCGAAGCTGCAAGTCTTGCCTGTGAAGAGGTAGGTGTTTCCGCAAAAGAAAGATAAGTCTTTGTTATTTTAAACCCGTAATCATCAGTCAATCTTTTTAAAGCATTATAACCTTTTTGCCCGATAATAAACAACTCACAGCCAATTCCTTTTTCTTTATAGTTTTGAACGGTTTTTAAGGTATATCTTACAACATTTGCATTAAAAGCCCCCGATAACCCTTTATTTGAAGTTATAATTAATAAACCGACATTCTTTATCTCTCTTTCTTTCAAAAGAACGGGATAATTATTTAAAGGCTCTTTAAATTCCGTTTGACTTGTATCAATATCTTTTACTGAATGCAATAATCTGTAAAACAATTTTTCAAGTTCAAAAGTAAACGGTCTTGACGCTTTAACTTTATTTTCAAACTTTTTTACCTTAGCAGATGCAACCATCTTCATGGCACGTGTAATTTTCTGCGTACTTATTATTGAATTTATTCTTGTTTTTATTTTTTTTAAATTTGCCATAACTACCTTATTTAAAGAAATTAGATTTATAAATAATTATTTTATCTTTAAGTTCTTTCATATCTTCTTCAGAAAGCTTTTCACCGTTATTTAACTTACTTGACAACTCTTTCATATTGGCATCTAAATAGTAGAACCAGCCTTGCTTAAAATCACTTATTCTGTCATTTGCGACATCATCAAGCAGTCCTTCATTAGCTGCAAACAAAATGGTAACCTGTTGAGCAACGTTTAACGGTGAATATTGAGGCTGTTTTAAGACTTCCGTTAACTTCTGACCTCTTGTTAATTGGTCTTTTGTTGCCTTATCCAAATCACTTGCAAACTGAGCGAATGCCTCTAATTCTCTAAATTGCGCAAGGTCTAGTCTTAATTTTCCGGCTACTTGCTTTATACCTTTCGTTTGTGCGGCACCTCCCACACGTGATACCGATATTCCGGCATTTATCGCAGGTCTTGTGCCTGAATTAAACAGATTTGACTCTAAAAATATTTGTCCGTCCGTAATTGAAATTACATTTGTCGGAATATAAGCAGATACATCCCCGGCTTGAGTTTCAATTATGGGTAATGCCGTAATACTGCCGCCTCCGAGTTCATCATTTAATTTACAAGCTCTTTCCAAAAGTCTTGAATGCAAATAAAATACATCCCCCGGATATGCTTCACGCCCTGACGGACGTTTTAATAATAAACTCATTGCTCTGTATGCCTGTGCATGTTTTGATAAATCATCATATACAATTAATACTGATTTTCCTTCTTCCATAAATTCTTCTGCAATTGCGCAGCCTGAAAACGGAGCAATATATTGCATAGGAGCAGATTCGTTAGCGGGAGCGGATACAATTATTGAATACTCCATAGCTCCGTAATTTTCCAAAGTCTTTGCCAATTGTGCTACGGTTGAAGTTTTTTGCCCTATTGCGACATAAATACATATTACATTTTTGCCTTTCTGGTTTATTATTGTATCTATTGCAATTGCGGTTTTTCCTGTCTGCCTGTCGCCGATTATTAACTCCCTCTGTCCTCTTCCTATAGGAGTCAAAGCATCAATAGCGGTTAATCCGGTTGCCATTGGTTCACATACGGATTTTCTTGTTACTATACCCGGAGCTACACGTTCTATAGCTCTGGTTTTTTCATAGTGTATATCACCGTTGCCGTCGACCGGCATGCCTGTAGGGTCAATTATTCTGCCAAGAAGCCCTTCACCTACGGGAACTGATGCAATTCTTCCTGTCGTATGAACCTGCATACCTTCTTTTATATGAGAATATTCTCCCAGTATTACAACACCGACATTATCTTCTTCAAGGTTTAATACTATACCAAGAGTCCCTTTTCCGTCCTCAAATTCAACAAGTTCACTAGCCATTGCATCATTTAAGCCGTAAATTCTTGATATGCCGTCCGCAACCTCCAAAACTGTTCCTACATTTTTTACATCCAGTTTTGAATTATAATTTTCTAATTTTTCTTTTATTATAGATGTAATTTCTTCAGGATTAATTACTGCCATATCTGTTTCCCTTTATTAATTGTTTTCTCATGTTTTCAAATTTAGTTTTAATACTGCAATCTATTGTCTTATCATTAATTTCTATTATTAAACCGCCTATAATGGATTTATCTGTTTTATATACGGCTTTAACATCTTTTGAAAGTTTTTGAGCTATTTTTTGAGTTATTCTCTCTTTTTGATAATCTTCCAGCTCTACAGCAGATATTATTACGGGGGTTTCAATATTCTTTGACTCATTGTATTCTTTTATATAACAGTGTAAAATTTCTTTTATTAAACCGTACCTGTAATTATCAATAAGTAATAATATGAAATCCATTGTTATTTTATTTATATATTGTGAAAAAACTTTTTTCGCTATTTCTTTTTTATCCTCAATTTCAGTTATAGGAACAGTCAGAAAGTTTTTTAATTCACTGTTATTATCCATTGTTTCAACAACAAGCTTCAAATCAGAAAGAATTTCAGTTTCAACTGACGACTCAAATGCCGATTTAAATAGGGCATTTGCATATTTCTTTGCTATTTTTATATTCTTTATATCAGGTACTATCATAAATTTACCTTATCTATTTCTTCTATAGCACTATCAATATAGAGATTATGCAGTTCTTTGTTATTTTCCAACTGACTTATAGCGTTTTTTTCCGCAATTTCAATTGACTTTTCCGATAACAGATAAATTAATTTTGAATTAAATTTTTTAGATTCCAAATTAAATAACCGTTTTGCATTATTGTCTATATCTGATTTTTGCTCTTCAATCTCATGTTGAATTCTTTCTTCTATATTCTTTACGTTATGAGCTGCACTTTTTTCTATTCTTTCAATAATTAACGGAAGCTTTTCAACCTTACTTTTTGATTTTTCCAAATTCTCTTGTGCTGTTTCTTTTTCCTGCACGGAATTTTCAACATAATCTTTTATCTCATTTCTTAATTTCGATATTTTATCTTTAAATTTTAATACGGTAAACAAAACGGATACCAATACTACAACAAGTATAAAATTTAAAGTATTTGATTTAATAATTATGTCAAAAAATTCATTCATTTGATTATTCATCCTTATTGAAATCAATGCCGTCAACATTAATATCATTTCCGAATATTTTATGGGTAATGTTTTTTGCAATATCCACAACATTATTTTTCAGAACATCTCTTGCTTCAATTGCGGAATTTTTCAGTTCTTCTTTTTGTTTAGCCACATCATTTGCAAGCTGATTTTTATAATCCGCAATAATTTCGGATTTTTTATTTTTTAAATTTTTAGCTTGTTTGGATATTTCACCTCTTGCAATATCTCTCGCCTTTGAGAGTTCATCATCATAATAGCCTTCATTTTTATCCGTTTGCACTCTGATGGTTTCAGATTCTTTATAATTATTTTCAACAAAAACCTGCCTGTCATTCATAATTTTTAATATGGGAGCATAAAATATTTTGTTCATTATAAAGACAAAACAAATAAAACTTATAAGCGCTATGATAAATGTAGCATCAAATTCCATACCAAGAGCCTAAATCTTACCTATTAACATTAAAGCAACAACAAGAGCATATAAAGCACAAGCTTCCGCTAAAGCAGCACCCAATAAGAAAAATCCCACTGCCTTACCTGCGGCTTCCGGTTGTCTGGCTACTGCTTCCATTAAGCCTTTAAGCCCTACACCAATACCTAATCCGGCACCAAGTCCTGCAAAACCGATTGCTAAACCTGCACCCAGCTGTGCTAAATCCGACACCGTCTTAACTTCTTCTATCATTATTATCTCCTTTCATTAATGCTCTTCCGATACAGCAGATGTTATATATGCTATAGTCAGCATCATAAATACAAATGCCTGTATAAATGCAACAAATATTTCAAACAACATTATCGGAATCGGAACTATTAATGCAAATATACTTAATGCCACCGATACCAATATTTCTCCGGCCAATATATTAGCGAAAAGTCGGATTGATAAACTCAAAGGACGGGTTATCATCTCCAATAAATCCACTAACGTTGTTATTATGCCGGTAATACTAAATCCATGATATATATACTTAAATCCCTTTTCCTTAAAGCCATAGAATAAGTAATATATTAAAACCAATACCGCCAATGCCGCAGTTAAATTTATATCATTTGTAGGAGAAGCAAGTTCCCCTTGTTTTAAATGAATCAACCTTAAAGGTAATTGCCCCATTAAGTTTGCAAACAAGATAAATAAAAATAGTGAAGCAACTAAAGGAATATGAGTTTCTCCGTTTTTTATTTCCTTTAAATTACCCGCAAAAAATTTTACAACAGCTTCGGAAAATGCCTGACATTTAGACGGAACAATATTTATATTCCTTGTCAAAATAAATGATATAACTATTAAAATGAACATTGCAAACCACATAGTTATTAATGTATCCCAATGTACGTGCAAACAACCTAAATATCCTGCCCAATGTTCACCCATTTTTATTATCCTATCTGTTTTTCTTTATGTTACCACATAAACCGAAAAATTAGAAGAATTTTAAATTTATTTTTAATTTTTAAGAGAACTATTTGCAAATTTAAAAAAATATGTTACAATAAAGAGCCTTTAAATTAAATGATAAAATTTTAATTATGTTTTGCGAAAGGGATGATTAATGAACATTCAAGGTGTCAAATTCGGACAAGCAATAAATTATGTAAATAAAACACAAAATGGCTACAACACAAATCCCATATTAAA
>CANPZP010000008.1 GCA_947589115.1 Candidatus Gastranaerophilales bacterium
AGAAGGCATGTCCATATCAAAAGCTTCTCTATATATATCTCTACCAAATCCAATATTACCGGATATATCAGAATATAATCCGGAAAGGTATACAAATCCTGTTCCTGCCTGATTTTTTGAATAGAAAGAAATTAAAGAATCATTTGGTGTCTTATCATCTTGGTAATTTTTTACAACATTTAATTTTGCTGAATGTAACCCGTCACGAAGTTTGAGAATTTTTTGCAGTTAGTTTGAGAATTTTTAAAAACAAAAAATATATATTATAGATATATAACATTATTTTATAAAATTGTTATTTTTTATTAAACAAAACTTTCTTTTTGGTTTAATAAAATTTGTTTTAATATAAATTCTCCAATATAACTAAACAGGACAAATTGAAAATAAGTAATTGATTGATTTATAGCCGTTCGCCCCGTTGTGTTTGGGTTTCAGGCACTTCCCCTAAAATTGAAAAATAAGTAATTGAAAGTCCGAAAAGTCCACTTTCGATTACATGAAAATCCGTTTTAAATCCTTTTTAATTGCCGTTTAATATAGATTTCATCGGGGTTTTAGGCATTGATTGAAATCGGACATTTCAATTACCTTTTTTAATTACTTCCCACGAAAGTCGGAACTGTTTACAATCCAATAAAAACGATAACTTTCCCGATTTTAGTGGGAAGTATCTTCCCTCCCGTTTCAATTACATTTTATAAAATTTCAATACTTTCTGTTATTTACATCTGACTAAACTAAAACCCTTAACAGGGAAGATTTTGCGAGAGATTTTGGGGTAATTTTCAACATTTCGCTTTTAGAATACAAAAATTAATGCGCAGGTAATCGAAAATTCAAAAAATATGTAATTGAAACCTCTTAAATTTTAGATAATTTTAGACACAAAACAATACATTTCCCCCTAAACGAGTTCCAATTTGAGAACATTCAGTCTAACATCGGATAGCTCAAAGGAGAATTCTATGGAAAACAACATATTAAATAACATACAGACAGAAAATACTTGGATTGATGTTGAAACATTAGCAAAATTAAAAGGTGTTACAAAAAGAGCCGTCAGGATATCAATTAATAAATATGAATACCGAACAGAAAATACTCGTGGCGGAAAATCATATAAAATTAAATTAAGCAGTTTGGAAGAAGAATTACAGATTAAATATATTCAGGAATATTACAATGATTTTAAATCAGACGGTAATGAGATTATTGAATTAAATAATTTAAAAGTAAAACAGGAAAAAATAATCTCCGAAGAACAGAAAAAACAAGCACTTGCAAAATATGACATAATTAATAATTGGCTTGGTTTTAGAAATAACTTTAAATCTAATAAAAAGAAAAATAAGTTAGATCCGATTTATAAAAATAAAAGAGCGGATCAACAATTTATAACATTATATAATACAGGAACTCTGTATCCTGAACTATATAATATAACAGGTAAAATATCGATTGGTTCATTATATCGCTGGCGCAAGTTATTAGGATACAACGGCGATTGGACTTGTTTAGTCGGACAGTATAAATATTCAACCCGAAAGGAATATAGAACAACTTTAAACGAAGAACAGATAAAAATATTTATACAGATATTATTATCCCCAAGCGCATTTTCAATCGGGAAGTCCATTTCGCTTACAAAACATATATTAAAAGAGCGTGGTTATGACATACTTCCCAAAGATGTAACATTTAGAAGATACGCAGAATGGTTCAGGGACAACAACTTTGACAAATGGACACTCGCACGACATGGAGAAAAAGCATTAAAGGATAAAGTTGCGCCATATATCGTAAGAAACGCAAAATTATTAAAGCCGGCACAAGTTTTAATTGCCGAAGGTCATGACCTCAACTTCCAAGTAATAAACCCGTTTACAGGAAAACCATGCCGAGCGACATTACTTGGTTTTTTAGATTGGAAGTCGGAGGCTCTTGTCGGATATGACATTATGCTTGAGGAATGCACACAAAATATAGCCTCTGCTCTGCGTAATGCAATATTAAACTTGGATCACATTCCGCAGTTTGTTTATCAAGATAACGGCAGAGCCTTTAAAAGTAAGTTCTTTAACGGGGATAAAAAGTTCGAGGAATTAGGTTTTACAGGAGTTTACAAAAGGCTTGGAATAGAGCCTGTTTATGCCACTCCATATAACGCTCGTGCTAAAGTCATTGAGCGTTTCTTTTTAGAATTTCAGGAAGAATTTGAAAAATTAGTTCCAAGTTACATCGGAACATCAATAGAAAATAAGCCGGCACATTTAATGAGGAATGAAAAATTACACAAACAAATCCACGAAAAATATGGCTTTACTCCGACAATAGAACAGACTCGGATGATGATAGATAAATGGCTTGAGAAGTATCATTCAAAGCCATGTCCGAATGATAAAACGAAAACTATTAAAGAAGTTTTAAATGAAGTTGAAAAACAAAATATTGATGAAAATATACTTGACGATTTGATGATGGCGCAGGAAATGAAAAATATTGGAAGAAACGGTATAAGGTTCTTAAAAGCTGATTACTTTGACGAGGCATTATACGGAATTAGAGAAAAAACAGTTATTAAATATAGTTTATTCGATCTTTCATATATTAAAGTTTATACCCTCAAAGGTGAATTTATCTGTAAAGCGCATCGTGTAACGGAAACGCATCCGCTTGCGCATCAAATGGGCGATATTAACGATATTGAAGATTACAAACAAAAAATAGAAAAACAACATAAATTAAGAAAGAAAACTATAAAAGCCGTTCGGGAACATTTCAATCTTGAAGATATTGATTTTATTGAAAAAGAATTGGTAGACAATATGAAATTTCAAAAAATCGAACCTATAAAAGAGATAACAGTTCAGCCGGTGCAACAAAAGGAGCAGGAATTTCAACCTAAAATTAAGACCTCAATAGTTGCTCGACCTTTATTTAAGAGCAATTTTGAACGCTATGAATGGCATATAAATAACGGTTGTATAAATCCTGATGATAGGGAATGGTTTGAAAATTATATAAAATCCGACGAGTACAAAGAAATATACAAGTAGAAAGGAGTAGAAATGAAAAAAGTCTTTGTAAAAACAAACAATGTTAAACGATTTATCACCATGATGAATAATCTACAAAACCGAGCAGAAGGAGTCCCCGGAATGGGACTTGTATATGGCGAGCCGGGATTAGGTAAAACTCAAACGATAAATTGGTGGGCATTCAAAAATAATGCAATATTAGTAAGATGTACTCAGCTAATGTCGGCTCGGTGGCTACTATCAGAGATACTTGAAGAGATGGGGGAAATATACGGTTATAAAATTTCAGACTGCTTTAAACTTGTAGTCAGAAATCTATTGGTAAATCCCCAAATAATAATTATTGATGAAGTTGATTATTTAACAGTAGATTCAAGAGCGGTTGAAACATTAAGAGATATTCATGACAAAACAAATGTCCCCATAGTTTTGGTTGGAATGATTAATGCTAAATCAAGATTGAAAAAATTTAACCACTTATATGACAGATTATCTGAAATAGTAAAATTTGAAAAATTTTCAAAAAACGATATTAAAACAATTGTTCAGGAATTATCCGAAGTTGAAATGACCGATTGCGCAATAAGGTATATTTATACGAATCTAAACAGGTTCCGACAAATTGTAAAAGTAATAAATAAAGCTGAAATAATAGCAAAAGCAAACGGATTAAATTCTATTGACGAAATACTTATAAAGGAGGCAATTGCAAATGAAACAGAAAATATTGAAACTAATCAAGAAGCTTGAGAAATTTAAGTTAGAGGATATCGTTGCTCTGACAGAATTAAATGAAAAAACTGTAAATAACTACATCAATGATTTGTTGTCTGAAAATAAAATATGCAAGATATCAAAAAATGAATATGCTTTTTTACCCGAAATTATTAACAAACAAGAGATAAAAAGCGAAAGAAAAAAGGGCTTATACAAAAAGCCAATATATCAAATTGATTTAAGAAAAGAAAAACTTGAAGACATCAATCCTGAAGAACTATTCCCCAAAAAAGATGAGGTTAAATTCTTTAATAACGCAAAAGATTATGATAAAAGAAATATCGTAAAAGTATTAACAATATTCAAACTTGCAGGAAATTTAAGAGGAGAAAGTTTAAGAAAATTTTTAATTGAATTATCGGAAAAACATCCTGAATACAAAATGTCGTATTCAACTTTTGTTAGATATTATAGACTATATTATACACAAGGTATTGGGGGATTATGTTTAAAATATGCAAATTATGCAAATGTAAAAACGACAGTTCAGCCTGAAATGTACGAAGTATTTAAAAAGTATTATTTATCAACAAAAAAATACTCTATAACAACAGCATATAAAATTGTATGTAAAAATTTCCCCGATTCGGATATTCCCAGCGATAAAGCATTTTATAGGCTTTTATTAAAAGAATATAAACCCGAACACATTAAGCAATTAAGAGAAGCGCCTATTAATTTGCCTGAATTATCATATAATTTCAAAAAGAAAAAAGATGATAAAAAATTATTTGAAAAATTTATCGATGCTGCAAATTATCACTATGATTTATTAGATAAAAAGAATACGGAAGTTGCAATTTGTCAAAAAGGATACATTAAAAACCATTTAATACCTTATTTTGAAGGATATAAATTTAGAGATATTACACAAGATGTTGTAATAAATTACGAAAGCAAAATGGTCGCTTTAGGATACTCAATGGCAAGTATCCGCAGATTTTTATCCGTATTTAGTATCATATTTTTAAAATATTCCGAATGTGCGGAAGATTTAAAGTTTGTAGCCGATAATACCCCGATTCCCTCTCTTGAAATAAGCTACTATAACAATAAGGAAATAAAAGAAATAATAGAAAATAAAAAGCCTGAATTATGGATATTATGTTTAGGAATTACTCCGGCGGAGCTGTCAGCTTTAAGGTACGATGATATAGATAAAAATAACAGGACTGTTTTTATTCAAAGAGCAGTATTTCAAGGAGTTGAACAACCTCACAGGGCAAAATATCGTAAGCGACATTTAATAATGCCTTCAATAATATTTAAAGACATTAATTTCAAAAAGAAAGGATTAATTTTTAAAGATATAAAAATAGAAAATTATGACAAACTTATAAACACGCATATTCACTTACTGTTAGAGAAAAATGTTCAAATAAATATAATCAGTAAAAATCTTGGTTTTCATAATATAAAAGATTTTGCCTCAAGGTATAATTTCCTGCTTCCGCAAAAATTAGATGATAATTTTGAGATTTTGCAAAATTAAATCCTGCAAATGTACTTATAAAAGCTATTTAGGTTCAGGTCATTTTATAGCACCAACCTCAGATTTTGTTTCTTGTACACTTGCCAAATTCTCTTGCGACTGCAAGTGGATAAATACAAATAACTTATATTACCCTGTTATTGTATGTACTTGGTTTAATACCCCAAAATAGGAGAATTTTATGAACAGAAAAATTGAAGAAAAAAAGGAAATTTTTCTTGATAATTTAAAAAAATATAAGGAAAGAAAAGAGTTAAACAGTGAATTATGCGGAAGATTAATGGATGCTCGTCAAAACATAGTGGATTTAGAGGAAGAAAAAGAAAAACTCCGAGCACAACGTCCGGCTTTATTAGCAGACAAGAAAGATGTAACAAAATTAAATAAAAGACTTAAAGAAATAGACGAAGAGATTGAATTAAATAATGATACGATAACCGGTGTAGATGCAAAAAATAAAGATGTCCTTTGGTCGGTATATGGAACTTTATGCGATACTCAATCTGCTTACCAAGATTATATTCAAGAAATCTTGAATGAATTGGGGCATAAATATGCATCAATCGGCAAAAAATATGCAGATTTGGTAAAAGAATATATTACCCTCGAACGGCTTAGAGATGGAGGAAAAGATCACAGAACCAAAATTGGCTTTAATTTTGAAATCCCAAATGTTAATGAACCCAAAGACCCGCTATTAAGCGGACAGCACCATAAAATTTATGATAATAATAAAGAAAAAATTCTGAAAAAATATGACATTCCTTATTTTGGAGTTAGTTACATAAACCATCATTACTATGAATAAAAATCATATTTTTTTAGGATATTAAAAAAGGGCTTTGTTAAACACTCCTCAAAGCTCTTTTTTACATAGTAGGTATATTTTGTCATTTATTACCCCAAAAATTAAAATTAAAAGGAGTTAAAAATGTTTTAAACAATTTTTAACTCTCTTTTATATTCGCTTTTTCATTATCAATAAAAAATGCATTTAATAAATCTGCGCTATTCCGTAAATTTTTAACTACCGGTGCAAGGTTATAGCATTCTTCTATCTCTGGCTGATTACCGACAAAATAATCGACAACTACGGCAATATTATACACATCCTCTGCCCACTTGCTGATTTTCTTAAACTCCTGCTCGCTGAGATTATATCCACTGACTTCTTTCATAAATCCTCCTTATATCAAGAAACACATTAGCTCCAAAGATGACAAAAAGCATTCAAATCTTTACATAGCAACACATTCGGTTGATTTCCTACTTATTGTAATCGATTAATGTTGATGACCGAAAGGAGCATAATATGGCTGAAAAAGATTATCAATTATACGGGACAAAGATTTTGAATTTAAAAACTCAAGAAATCGGTTTGCTGATTTGCATTTGGCAAAACAAATATGCTGATAAAACTGTGGATTTTGCTACTTGTGTAGACAAAACCGGTATACGGTACAATATTGAACTCGATAACATTAGAGTCTTTGAAGATGATTTTGAAAAATAAACGAATGGAAAAATACAATCTTGTTTATGAAGTTTGATTACCAAAAAGTTCAGTATATTGCTCTTTTATATAATTTGCATCGTAAGGAAAATCTTTGCTTATTTCTTTTTGTATAAAATATAGTTCTTGTTTTTTTATGTCTATTATTTGGCTCCAAGTTAATGCTTTAAACTCTACCATTCCCTTTGATTTTTGCGTATCGCTTATTTGAATATTATATTGATCTGTTATACTTCTTTCTGAAAATTTATTTTGAATCTTATCTGAAATTAAATATAAATACCAACAAGTATTTGGAAAACGACCACTTCTTGTTAATTCGTCAAACCGATCTATTAATTTTTCCTTATGAGAAAGTTCTATTGGAACCCCCGGTTTCTTTATTTCTATTAATAATATATGTTCGTTTTTATTTATTTCATCATATTTTTTATATCCTAATAAAAAGTCCGGTAACAAATCACTTGATTGTATTTCTGAATTATAACCCTCACTTTTTAGTATATTGCTAATTCTTGTATCAAAATACGCAATGTTAAATTCTTCCTTAAAAAGCCACAAGTTATCTTCAATAATTTTTTGTAGCTGAGTTCTTTCTGCGACGTTGTATTCTTTATAGTCATAAACTAAGGATTCAAAACTATTTAAAAATTCTAATCTGCCAATCGTTGAGTTATATAATTTAGAAAATTCTTCAAATTTTAAAGTTCCTAAAATTTTATCTAATTCTTGAACTTCTTTAGCTGATAGTCCTATTAATTTTTGCAATAATGATATAAAATTATTATCACATAATGCTTTATCTAAAAATGAAAATATAATATTTTTAATTTTTTCAGATTGAGAAATAAAATTAACTTTTTCATTTATAACTGTTAAGCATTTATCATATACCATTTTATTTATTTTTTCGTATTCGTTTAAATCCGTTTTTTTAAATCTTGCAGGATAACCTTCCATTTGAGCAGCAAGAGTAATGAATGGTACATTTAATTCTTTTGATTTCTTATTCGCAAAGTTTTCACAAGCGTTTATACAACATTGTTTAAACTCATTAAAATCAGTATCTAATCCAATAATTCTATTTCTACTCAAATCAGTAGTAAATTTATTTGAAGTAGCAATCGCAATATATTTATGTTCTGGGATTTCAATATTATTTAAAAATTCTTTTTGAACAGTAATATCTTTTTCTGAAAAAATTATTTGAGAACTTTTTTCTAAAGATACGGTTTTGTCTAATATTATATGTTTTAATTCTCCTGATATTTTTGATGTTGAGATTTGCTCTTTCTCTGTATCAACAACAAGATTATCGAAAGTTATCAATTCTGATTTTTCTTCATAAATTATTTCTTCATTATTTTCAATTTTTGTTGCATACATGGATAATTTTATTTTAATATCCTTTTTAGAGAGTAATAATGCTGCAAATGTTGTTGATAAAGAATTTTTTAATGTTCCATACTTTGATAATCCATAATATTTATCTTGATGAATTTGTTCGATTATAATTGTGGTTCCTGATTGAATATTTTGTTCTTCTGTATAACTACAAGCAACTTTTTCTTGTCCGCTACTATCAAGTGTAAACTTTATGATAGAAACTTTATCTTTTTCAATTTTTGCCCTCGTTTCCCAGCTAATTAATGATCCAAGGGTATACACTGAAAAACGACCTATCCCGAACTGACCAATTTGATTTGGATTTTTTGCTTTATTATCTGTAGCAATTTGTGAAAATATATTTAATACAACATCTTTTGTCATTCCAAGACCATTATCGGAAATGATAACTTTACTAATCCCGCCTATTAGATTTTTGTATATTTCAACTTCGATATTTGTAGCTTCCGCATCTATACTATTGGTTATAATTTCGCGAAAAACATCTGGAATATACGGATATTGTTTTGTGATAATTTCAGTTCTTATTCTATTTTGATTTGTTTTCCATGAAAAAGAAAAATCCATTCGTTACCTCACTTTTAAGGTGATTTAATTATATTATAAAAATATGTAATAAGCTAAAACATATTAACCCACAAGTAATTCTTTGACTTTTTGTTTTTGTTGTATGCTTTCTATAAATTCATTAATGTTTAACGGTATAATATCTAAATTTTCATTAAATTTAATCCAGGCAACAGATTTTTTCGTGTCTGGATGTATAACTGGAGCAATAAAAACAGAAAAAGATTTTTCATTTTTATGTTTTTGCTCTGCTAAATGCCTACTTATAGGAATTATTTCATTATGCACTTGGTCTTGGCGTCCACACATTAAAGTAACTTCAAATAAACTATTGCAATCAGAATCAAAGCATTCAATATCAGCAATTCCTCCTCCGGCTGTGAATGTCGGTAAACCTTCATCATCGACAGAATAGTTTGGGTTAACATCAAGACCTTTAAACTGTTGAACAAGAGATATGCTTGTCAAAAATTCTAACCTTGTTGGAGCATTGATAAATTTTAAAATATTATCAGAACTATCTTTTTTGTTACATACTTTTAGTAATTCTTCAAAAATTTTATCTTGCGAATATTCTTCTGCGTATTTATACAAAGTTTGTTTGCGAACATTTGATAAATCTATTTTTGTAGATTGTTGAATTTCTAAGATATTATGATCAATTGTCCCCATATAATCATAGTATTCAATTTTGTTATTAAATAATGGATATTCTGAGTAATTTGCTATTATATAATTTATCTTATCTTCCTCAACCATGTTGAAGTCTATAAAACGTCCATTCCCACGCAAAGAAATGATTCCTGCAATTCTCATCTTTCTTATATATTCATCTACTGCATTACCGCATATTTGACTCATTTTAAATCTGCGACTCTGTGAAAGATTTGTTCCAAGTATATTTAGGCATTTTTCATAAATGTATTCATCAGAATATTCATATCCAACTTGTTTTCTTAAATTTTTTATATAATCATAAATATTCTTTGCATTATTGTCATTCCAACAAGCTAAAATAGATATTTCTTTTCTATATAATCCGGCACCATTTTCATCGGAGTCATTTTTTAGTAATTTCAAAACATTTAGTAATAATGGTAATGGTGCATTTGAATTTAAGTTCTTTTTAAATGGATTGTTCGTTTGATATTTCATTAACGCATTGAGCATAACATCTTGAATCTTTCTTTCATTGACAGGAGTTTCATTGTATGCATCAATTAGCATGTGTCCTGTATTCGAAATATGAATCGGTTTATTTATTTCATAATATACAAACCCAAATTCCATTGGTAGCTTATACCAAGTGTCAAATCTTGAATCCCAACCTTTATTAAAACCTGCTTCTTTATGATTCTGGGGACTATTTTCTATTATGTCCTCAATTTGAATTTCATTATATGTACTGTCTTCATCTTCAAATATTTTATTTAATAATGGAGTTCTACTTATATAAGTAGGTTTGTATAATTTATATCTAATTATATTTTTTATAATATCATGTATTAATTCCGATGTTAATGTTTTATTTTCATATGGCAAAAGACAATTTAAAAATCCTGCGATTCTTGCAGGGTTTCGCATTGTTGTTGAAAATGAGAGAGCTTTTCTTTCAGCATTCCTTGTTCTTGGCATAATATCCTCTAATAGTTTGTTACTAATACTTCCCTTGTAGGACGTGCTTTATTATTGTTAAAACTTATATAATAACTGTTTATTTCGTGAATGTTATATTTTTGCATCCAATTATCAAAAATTTCGTTATGTGTACCTTTGTTATAATCTGCAACTAAATTTGATATAGCCCATTTTACTTTGTTAAGAGCCAATTCATCAAGTAATTCTAACAATTCTCTTTCTTTATCTTCATTCCATAGTTTGTTATATTCAGAGAATGTGATTAAATATGGTGGGTCTAAATATATAAAGTCATTTTCTTTATATGTAAGTAAATTAACAAATTCTTTATAGTCAAAATTAAAGAAATGAATTGTTTTTGAACACACATTTTTAAAATAAGTTTCAAGTGCATTTACAACATTTTTATTGAAATCAACATTGCCAACAGGTAAATTAAAATCGCCTTTAGAATTAAATCTTAAAATTCTGTTAAAACCATATATCAGCAACAAATACAAGTCTAAAACATTTTCCTTGTTTTTATTGTATTCATCACGCAAACGAGCATAACTTTCTTTATTATATTTTGCATAATATGTTTTCGGATATTCTGATTTTAAATTACTTGGAACAACATCTTCTATAAATGAACGAGATAAACCAAGCTCTAATATTCTGTTTGTAATTTGTTCAAAAAATATGTCAGGGCATGATGAACATGTACACAGATAATTGTGTAATTTTATCATATTCTTATCAATATCATTTAAAACGAATTTTTGGGCATTTACGTTTAAAAATACTGACCCCCCACCAACAAACGGCTCAACATAAGTATTTATTTGTGTAGGAAAATAAGGCAATATTTGATTAAGTATGCGATATTTATCGCCTACATAAAAAAATGGTGAACGTATTAAATTGTTATCTGACTTCTGTAATAAAGAGGAACTCTTTATGGTCGTTAAAGTCTGTTTTCCCTGAATTGAAGAATTTATGATTGTGCTCATATCTTGTTGTTTTTCCTTTTGAACTTAATATTTCTTCGATTTGTTCTAAAGAAATTTTATTTTTTGACGAACTACTCTTTGAATTATAAGTGTTATTGTAAGAAACCGCAATAAATTTACATTGTAAGTTATCTATAAGTTCTTTAAATGCTTTTGGTGCATTTGTCCTGCAATATTCACTCATATTTTCTGCCGGAGGTTTTAATGCAACCCCCTCTAATTTTGGTTTTTCCCATTTTACGAGATTTTCTAATACATGGTAAAAACGGCTATACTGTCTTGAATTATAAGGAGGGTCAATATAAACTATATCTGCCTTTAATTTTTTTGATAATTTATTAACATCTTCTCTATATATATCAATGTTTTTAATTGGAGTCGGATTAATCATTTGATATATAAATTGCTGAGGTATATCTTTTTTATGAAAATATGCCTCATAGTGCCCAACGGTATTTGCAATTTTATCAATAGAATAAATAAGCGAAACTAATAATATATTTTTTTCTTTTTCATTAAAAGTTTTATTTTTTTGTAAATCTTCTCTTATTGCACCAATTTTTTTTGCATCATCTCCATTAAAAAATTTGCCACCGAAATTTTTTGAAAAATAGTTGTCTTCTAAAGTATTACTATTTTTTTTATTCCATTTATTGATATATTTTTCTACTTTTTCTTTATCCCAGCCGTTACTATCAAAAAATGCTTTGTAGATTATATTATTTGAGTATAAAAAATCGTTTATTATTAATTTAGAATATTTTTTTGCTGCTTTTTTACTTATTATTGCAGTTCCGGCAAAAATATCTGCAAAAGTATCACCAGTACAATTTTCTTGAATTAATTCTATAATCCAATCAGATAAATCTGCTTTACTTCCTATATACCGTCTATTCTCGAGATTAAACAATTTACTACTCCATAAATCTTGTACTTATTATACCTCAAACATGTAATTTTATTCTTGCATATGGCTATGTCAAAAATGGACATAATAATTTAAAAGAATTAAATTTTCTTCAGTCCTTTTCTTATAACCCTATAAATATAATTTTCAGATAAATCGCAAAGCTTTGCCAATTTTATACGAGATTGTTTTGTCCCGTCATAAACATCTTTAATATAAGCAATCTTTGCAGGTAATGTTGCATTTTTAGGAACAGAAATTAATATCCCCGGAAGTTCGCACATAAGTTCAATTGTTGCATCCAATCCTATAACTGTTGCAACAATATTTAAATCTTCATTAGGCAGATTTTCCATTGTTATGTATTTAATCCAAGGTTTATCCATATTTATAGTGCTTGTTTTGCTAAACTCTCTTCCGCTCTTCTCTTTTGCGCTTCTGTTAAATACAACATCCGCTTTGGTTTTGGTGCTGGAGTAACGTATCTAAATTTAGAAGATACCTTTGCAGTATTTTCTTGTTTTATAACTTTATCCATTTTCGTATTGGTTAATTGTGAAATTTTCGGAGTATTGTTGAATTCGACCTTATTCAAACTACTCTTTAAATTAGCAACAATTTCTTCATTAGTGGGGTTATATTTAGTTGAAATCATTGCCTTAATAAGTTTCTTTTCTTTATTTTTAAGCGCAATCGCATTTTTATAAGCTTCTTTTTCAATATTTGTTTTTGCAAGGAATGATACAGAGTGATATACGTTTGCCTTGCCAAGATATTCTTCGGTTAATGCATCAAATACCCAAGCTTCCTGATATGCCTTTATATCTCTGCGAATAAATACTTTTCGTCCTTTTTCGCATATCATCCATTCTCCCCAATAAGTTAATTGCAGTTGTGAATCATAAATTCCGTTTCTGCCGATTGTCATAGTTTTTGACGTGCGCATACAGAATAATCTGAGAGCATCTTTGCTAATAACCTTTTTAATTTTGTATTCTTCCGACCATAATTCATCAGGACATTTACCCTGCAAAACTTTTCCTTTGGAAGGCTTTTTATTCAAATAGTTTTCAATAAAATCATCAAATAAAAGTTTAAAATCATCAAAATTCATTATCTTGCCGGATTTTATTTCATTCTTTAACTTTTCAGGTCTTTCTGTAATCTTTCCGCCTCTGTAACCGACAAAACCCTTTGAAAGGAACGACTTAATTTTCAAGAAGTCCCTTTCTACAGGTTTTGTTTGCGCATTATATGGGAGAGCATAATGAACATTTATTCCCATATTTACAAGCAGAGCATTTTCTTTTTGGGTGTTATGTTTAACCTGAATTTTTCTTCCGCCTGCAAAATCTCTGCATCTGTAATCTTTACCGTTATCTATATACACGTCCTCAGGTAGACCGAATTTTTCAGCGCCATAATAAAACGCTTGAAAAATATGGTCGGAATTTGGAGCTTCTGCGTGCAAAAACCAACCTAACCATTTTGAGGTTTTTACATCTCGGAATACCGTTACCCAAGGGAAGCAAGTTGTATCATTATGTTTAACTGCAACGTCTATTTGTGCGTGATCCGAAACCCAACAACTTCCTGCAAGGATATTTGAATAATCTCTTGGAATAAAAGTTGCAAATTTTTTATTCCAAGCAGAATTACCAAACCTTGCATAATATATTGCCTGTTTGGATATTCTTGATTTAAGCATTCTGTCAAAAGTTCTTGCAGAAGGGAATTCAACAGGACTGATATTGTCTTTTGATTTGGCATAACCTAAAGTTACTTGCCAACAAAAATTAACAGAAGGAGCACCTTCTCGTAAATATAAACTTTTATAATATTCATAATAATCACTGTTTACTTGTATTTTGTTACTGTATTTACCTCGGTGCGACAGTAATCCTGCAACACCATATTCTTCATACTTTGCTCTTGCTTTATAGATTGATTGAACACTGGTGGTATTATCAGGGAAATCTTTATTCCATTTATCCACAAATACTTCAAGAGCTCTGCGCTTCATTCCTTTTGTAAAAGATAACAATTCCAAATATTTATCTGCCTGTTTTTTAGACCATTCGGGAGCATTTGTATAATATTCAGATGAACTGCAAATATCTGTATTATTTAATTTTAACAGTTTCTTTTGATATTTTAGTAAATCTTTTTCAGGAAGTGAATTTATATCAATCTCATATTTTTTGAACTTACCGGTCTTATTAAACCTGCAAATATATTTTTTCGCAACACAATTTCTGCGCAGAGTTTCTTCTTTGCACTCTAAAATAACTGCAAGTTTTTCAAGCTCTATCCACTCGGGATTACGCATTTTTCTCCTTTAAGTCTTGTTTATAAATATTTTATGGTAAGATATGCATTAAATAAAACCCCTTAAAAATAAGTCAGGAATAAATATTCCACCCTAAAAGGACATAAAATAAGGAATAACTTAAAAGTTATTCAAAAAAACTGGTATAAACTTACCAGAATAAAACTTAACAATTTACATAAAAAGTTATCAGAGATTATTGAACATTTTGACAGTAAGTATTGAACAAATTATCAGATAGTTTTGAACAATTTCCGACTTAATGACTCACAAAATTGAACATGTCTCATTTTATGTCAAAGTTGTCTAATTTTAACTGTCTCTTTATAATTTTTTAATAAATTTTAGATAAAACTTCAACGAGAAATTTTATAAAAAAGAATAAATGCTGAAAAACACTGTAATAAAAGGGAAATAAGTATAACTTTAAATGGAATAAAACTGTAAAAAACTGTAAAAATTCTCAAACCTCAAAAACCACCCAAACGTACGGCGCTTTCTATATCTCAAGCCCTTTTATAAATTCCTAAACTTCTTGATTGATTACACTGAATTTTGAAGGTTATTTACCCCCCCCCGACACCAAGCCATAATTGTTGCGAGTTTCCGGATACACCTTTTACGTTTGCTCCGTTAAAATAACTAAAGGGGTTTTCGTTAATTGAACTTGCTCTTCTTGTTATTGTCGGTACGGTTGCAGATAAAATCATGCTTGTTACAAGCAGAGATATTAAAAGTTCTGCAAGCGAAAATGCTTTCTCTTTTTTCATCATAATATTTACTTCCGTTTCTGTATAATAATTACTTAATATTTTAGATACCCAGTTTAAAGTTTTTTTAAACTTACATTTATATATTAGCAGATTTTTTGCATTTTTCAACTATTTTCTTTATAAATATTTAATTTGACCTTTGATTTATTCTTTTTTAAAATAAAATAAAAAAGAAATAGCGGAGTATAAAATGGAATCAAGATATGTTGCAGTCATAGGCTGCGGAATATGGGGAAAAAATGTAGTCAGAAATTTTTATAATTTAAACGCATTAAATACCGTATGTGACTTAGACGAAGAAAACAGAAGAAATTTAAGAAATTTGTATCCTGATATTAATTTAACGGCTGATTATAACGAGGTATTAAACAACCCCGAAATTAAAGCTGTTGCGGTAGTTACCCCGAGTCACACACATTACGGGATAGTAAAAAAAGCAATCAAAGCAGGAAAGCATGTATATGTTGAAAAACCGATATCCACAGTTTCTGCCGAAGCAAAATCGTTAACTGAACTCGCAGATAAAAACAATATTATTTTAATGGTAGGTCATCTTCTTATGTATCATCCTGCCGTCAACAGACTTAAAATGCTCATAAATGAAGGAGTATTAGGCGAAATAAGATATGTACAAAGCGACAGGCTTAACATCAATCATTTTAAAAACGACAGAAGCGTTATGTGGGATTTAGCACCGCATGATGTTTCCATGACAAGTTATATACTCGGTAAAGAGCCAATAAGAGTTATAAGTGCGGTAGGCGCATCCTCTGATAATAATGACATTATGGATATTACACACGTTACAATTGAATATGAAGATAACATAATAGCTCATATATCAGACAGCTGGATTCATCCTCAAAAAAGAGTAAATCTGCTGGTTAGAGGTACAAAAGCAACGGCAATATTTGACGATACTTTATCCGAAAATAAATTGCAAATTTTTGAAAGTTCAACACCTAAAATATCAAAAACGGAGGCGTTGGATTATATTGAGATTGAACCGTTAAAACTGGAATGCCAACATTTCTTAAACTGTATAGAACAGGGAAAACAAGCAAGAAGTGACGGGCATAACGGATTTAACGTAGTTAAAGTTTTGGAAGAAGCTGAAAAAATTATGCTCGGAGAAAAAGTTAAAGCGTTAGATTCGGTTAATTTTGCAGTTTCAAGAAGTAAAAGATAATAAGGAGCAATATCATAATGGCTAATCTATTAACAATATTAAGAATGCTGCTTGCAATAGCCGCAATAGAATTTCTGTTTTCAGGACGTCCTGACTATTGTATAACTGCTTTTTTCATAACATTAATAGTTATAATTCTTGACGGTTTAGACGGATATGTCGCAAGAAAACATAATGAAACATCAAAATTCGGTTCGGTTTTTGATATTATAGGCGATAGAGTTGTTGAAAACTTCTACTGGATTGCATTTGCCATAATAGGCTGGGTCGCAGTTTGGGTTCCGTTTGTTATCTGTGCAAGAGGAATAATTATTGACGGATTAAGAAGTATGGCATTGGCCCAAGGTTATACGGCATTCGGAAAAGACAGTATGATGAAAGAAAATACTTTTATGCATTTTTTAACGGCTTCGAGATTTTCAAGAGCAGTATACGGAGTCGCAAAAGCCTTGGTATTCCTTTTAATAATTATTGCTTACATCCCGAATTTTGAATATTTTGAATTTTTAACGGTAGAACAATTCTTAAAGTTTGCCGAAATACAGCCGTATTTGGTTAAAACCGCCAATATATTTGTATATATTACGGTTGCAATGTGTATAATCCGAGGAATACCTGTTTTAATTGAAAGTAAAAGATTTATACAAGATGATAAAAAATAAATTTAATATAGTGCTTTTTGAACCTGAAATACCGCAAAACACAGGAAATATTGCCAGATTATGCGCTTGCAGCGGTGCAAGATTATTTCTTGTCGGTAAATTAGGCTTCTCTCTATCCGATAAATACCTGAAAAGAGCGGGTCTGGATTATTGGAACAGTGTGGAAATAATGAAGTATGATAATTTAGATTTACTTAAAGCAGATTACCCCGATGGCGTATTTTATTATTTAACAACTAAATCTAAAAATATTTATACCCAGAGAAAATTTAAAGAAAATGATTTCTTTATTTTCGGGCCGGAAACAAGAGGAATACCGGAAGAAATACTAAATGAAAATAAAGATTATTCAATAACTATTCCGATGGTTGATGGTCAACGGAGTTTGAATCTTTCAAATTCTGTTGCTATAGTATTATATGAGGCAATAAGACAAAATGGCTAAATACATAAATAAAGATACGGTATATGAAATATTTCCCGAAAGATTAGAAGATATAAATAAAGGGAGTTTCGGGCGAATTTTAAATATAGCCGGTGCAAAATCATATGTAGGTGCGGCATATTTATCTTCATTATCAGCACTTAAAATAGGAGCAGGTTTTCTGACATTGGCATGCCCGGAAGAAATAGTTAATCCGATTGCAACTCTGGCTCCGGAAATACCTTTTATTCCTCTTAAATCATCATCTTTTTCCGAAATAGAAGATGAATTTAATAAATCTGATATAATCTCTTTAGGCTGCGGGTTATCAACTAAAGACAATGTTAAGAACTTTGTTTTTGATATTCTCAAAAATAAAAAAGACAATCAAAAATTTGTTGTTGATGCAGACGGAATAAATATTATGGCACAAGCTGATTTTGAAATCAGTCTGAAAAATTCAGTTATAACCCCTCATCCTAAAGAATTATCAAGACTTTTAAAAGTAGACATGGAAGAAATTCTGGATAATAAAGAGAAATACTCAAGAATTGCAGCTAAAAAATATGATTGCATAACCGTTTTAAAGGGACATGAAACAATAATAACCGACGGAGATGAAATATATATAAATAAAACAAAAACGTCAGCATTGGCAAAAGCAGGAAGCGGCGACGTTTTAACAGGCATTATTTCAGGAATGGCAGCTCAGGGCGCAAGCCTCTTGGAAAGTGCAATATCGGGAGTATTTATTCACGGCTTGGCAGGTGATATTGCAGCTGAAGATTTATCAGCATACTGCGTTTTAGCTTCCGATATTATTGATTATTTACCGTTTTGTATTAATGAAATTTTATCGGACGAATAAGGCTTTTTAAATATGGATGAAAACGAATTAAATACTCTCAAACAAGCTGCAGAGAATAACCCTGAGGATTATAAAGCGAAAGAAGCATATGCCATTGCTCTTTCAGACTCCGGAGATAATGAAAAGGCGCTTAAACTGTTTATGGAGCTTAAAAATATATTTCCCGATAATGCCGAAATATACTATAACATAGGGATTATTTTAGAAAAATTAAAATATAAAGAAAAAGCCATTCAGGCATATAACAAAGCTCTTTCCATTAACAATACCGATACGGATATAATGTTTAACCTTGCCGTTCTTTATATAAATATGAACAAGCTTTCACAAGCGGAAGAACTTTTGCTTGAGGTAATAAAATCTGATGCGAATGACCAAAATTCATATTTCCAATTAGGTGAAATATATACAAAACAAAAAGCTTTTGATAAAGCCGTGGAGTATCTTCAAAAGGCGGTTCAGCTTGATGACGATGACTTAATAGCTAAATTCTATCTGGCATACGCCTATAAAATGACCGGAGATGTTCAAACCGCAATAAAGCTTTATGAGCAAGTTATAGCTAAAAATCCCGATTACAGCTGGGCATATTTTAATCTTGCATCAATATATACCGAACAAAATGCTGAAGATAAAGCAATATTTTATCTTGAAAGAACGGTGCAGACTAATCCTCTGGATAAAAAAGCCATTAAATTATTAGTAAAAATACTTTCAAAAAATAAAAAATATGTTGCCGCAGAAAAAATATTAAAAAAAGCAATAACAGATATGCCCGATGATGCTGACCTTTATTACATTCTGGCTAAAGTATATAAAGAATTAAAAAGTAAATTAAATTACATAAAATATTTAAAACAAACCATTCAGAAAAAAGAAACATTTTCAGGCAGCATCAATAAAGTAATACAAGAATTAGAAGAAAATGATAAAAAAACAAAATAAATTAGGATTCCATATAGGAATCCTAATAAAAGCCGTGCCACTACCTATCGACACATATAAATAAAGTTTCATATCATAATTTCTACTTTGAAGATATACACACCCACAGGCTACACCTTAGTGCTGCTGCGTTCCCGCCCTGACACGGTTCGATGCTCTATGCCATATATACCTGCAATATCAACGATTTTACAATATTACACAATATCCACACGTGCCTCACGGTAGGCTCTTCACCCCGCAGTGCGTTCGGGTCAAGGGTTCCGCAACGACCCCGTGGAGCACGGCTTTTCTATTATAAATCGAAATTATTTTTCTTGCAATTATATGTTATTTTATCTTCTGTTCAGCCTTGCAATAATATTAAGAATTTCTATATACATCCAAGCTATAGTAGTTGCAAGTGATAATGCACCGTACCATTCACAAAATGCGGGCATTCTTACAGCTGCCATCCTCTCTATCATCGAAAAATCCAATACTAAATTTAATGATGCCACTAATGCAAATATTATATTAAGAAATAGTGATAAAGTGCTTGTAGTTCTAAAATAAGGGAACTCGATTCCAAACAACATTAATAAGAAATATATTAAATAAAATAATGCTATTGCAATTGTCGCACTTGTTACCACCAGAACAAATTTTCTTGTGGCTCTTATTATTTGAAACATATATAAGCCAGCAACAACAAGAACAACTAAGAATGTTACGGATACAGCCTGCAAAACTATACCGGGAAATCGAGATTCAAGTATGCAAGATACCCCTGAAAGCGCAGCCCCCTCAGCAAATGCATACACGGGAACTAAATACGGCGACATATGCATAAAAAATCTGCATATAAGAACGGCTATAAAACTTATTACTAATCCGGCAGATGTCAATAACATAACATAATCAACCCGCTGGAGTGAATATTGATAATACACCAGCGCCGCTGATGCTATCATTATTAATGCTGTCATTAAAAGTTTTTGAGCCGTACCCTGAATAGTCATAGGCTGCTCGGGAATTGCATATTCTCTTGCCATTACATTATCCCTTAATAACGGATTAGAACTTCTCATTTTTCCTCCTATTTTATATTATTATTTGTTGAAATCAAAATTATACATGTAGATTATATCACATTTTGATTATCTGTGAGATGCTCTTTTTATTATACTGTTGACTTAATAAAGAGGTGCAAATATGAGAACAAAAATAAAGGACATTAAATCAAGACAAATATTAGATTCAAGAGGGATACCTACAATTGAAACCGAAGTTATACTTGAAAACGGTATATCAGGAACTGCCTCAGTCCCGTCAGGAGCTTCTACCGGTAAATATGAAGCCGTTGAATTAAGAGATAACGATATGAGTCAATATTTCGGGAAAAGCGTTTACAAGGCTTTAAATAATATTGAAAAAATTATCAAACCTGCTCTTACAAACCATAATCCTTTTAATCAAAAAGAAATTGATTTAATTATGATTGAAAAAGACGGAACAAAAAATAAATCGAAGTTAGGCGCAAATGCAATACTCAGCGTTTCGTTAGCTAATGCAAGAGCGTGCTCTAATATGCTGAATATTCCCCTGTATAAGTACCTTGGCGGTTTAAACGCTTCAATATTGCCTGTTCCAATGATGAACATAATTAACGGAGGCGCTCACGCAAATAATAAATTAGATTTTCAAGAATTTATGATATATCCAGTTTCAAGCTGCAGCATTAAAGACAGCATAAAAATGGGGGCGGAAGTTTTTCACGAATTAAAAAAACTGCTTCATTATAAAGGATTTTCAACTAATGTGGGAGATGAAGGCGGGTTTGCTCCCGATTTTAAATCTAATCGTGAAGCGCTTGAAGCAATTACGATGGCAATTTTAAACGCAGGTTATTCTGCAGATGAAATAAAAATCTGCATTGATGCCGCCGCTTCGGAACTTTTTATAAATAATAAATACTATTTAAAAGGTGAAAATATAGAGTTTACAACTAATGAAATGATTGAATACATTGAAGAACTCGTATCAAATTACCCGATAATATCAGTAGAAGATGCTCTGAGCGAAGATGACAGCGAGGGCTGGATTTCTTTAACCCAAAAATTGGGAACAAAATGCCAACTCGTCGGAGATGATTTATTCGTTACAAATTACCGAAAATTAGAAAAAGGCATTAAAAATAAAATGGCAAATGCCATTCTTATTAAACCCAATCAAACAGGTACATTATCAGAAACACTTGATACCATTCTTTTGGCTCAAAAATATAACTATAAAACCATAATCTCTCACCGTTCGGGAGAAACAACCGATACATTTATAGCGGATTTAAGCGTTGCCGTTAATTCAGGACAAATAAAAACAGGCTCCGTTTCAAGAGGGGAAAGAACCGCAAAATATAACAGACTTATAAATATTGAAGAAGAATTAACAAATGTTTAACCCCCGATTTCTACCTTATTTATTGAAATATAAACCCTATATGTACAATATAAATATCTATTTATTATAAAATAGTATTTTAAACATATGTTTCTGTTAAAATATTTATGTCAGATAAAATTTTAACGGATTTAGTATGGAAAATTTAAAGTTACATCATATAGGAGTTGTAACAAAAAACATAGAAAAAGAATTTAAAGTTTTTGAAAAGTTAGGTTATTCTAAGGTTTCGGATATCTTTACCGACCCGATTCAAAAAATAAAAGGGGTTTTTATATCAGCCGAAAATCAACCTACATTAGAATTGCTTGAAAATTTAACACCTGACGGTCCTTTAAATTCTTTTATTAAAAATCGTATTAAGTTTTATCATTTTGCATATATTTCAAATAATATAGAGCAAGATATAGAGCTGTTTATCAATAAATACAATGCCTTCCTGATTTCACCCCCCCCCGAAACAGTTACGTACTTTGAAAAAATATGCTTTTTAATGCTTCCCAATCAAATGATTATAGAACTTGTACAAGAAAGACAAAAGAATGAATGAATATATAAAGCAATTAGAATATCCGACAGAACCGATTATTTTATTAAGTAAGAAATTAAAAATAAAAAAGTTTTTAAAAGAGAATAATAAAAAGAAAATCAAAAAGAATATAGCGGTTCTCGGAGGCTCAACCACGCATGATATAGTTGAAATTTTGGATTTATTTCTTTTATATAACGGGATTGAAGCGAATTTTTATGAATGTGAATATAACCGATATTATGAAGATATAATGTTCAATAATGAAGCGCTGAAAGACTTTAAGCCTGATATTATTTGGATTCATACCTCTTTCAGAAATTTAAAAAATCTGCCCCAAATCAATGATTCAAAAGAGATTGTTGAATGTAAAGCGGAAAATGAATATAAAAAATATTTATCAATGTGGGAAAAATGCCGTCGGGATTATCAATGTACAATTATACAAAATAACTTTGAGCAGTCTTTTTATAGGCTGATGGGGAATAAAGATGTATCGGATTTTCACGGCGCATTAAATTTTATTTCGGAGTTAAACTTAAAATTTTATGAATACGCTCAAAAGACAAATAACTTTTATATTAATGATTTAAACTATATTGCATCATATTACGGATTACAGGAATGGCATGATTTATCCTCGTGGTATTTGTATAAATACTGTTGTAAAATTGATGCAATTCCTTATCTGTCGCATAACGTATCAAGAATAATAAAATCAATATACGGTAAAAATAAAAAAGGGTTTGTCCTTGATTTAGATAATACTTTATGGGGCGGAATCATAGGAGATGACGGAGTTGAAAATATACAAATAGGTTCTGAAACAGCTAATGCACAAGCATATTTGGAGTTCCAATCTTATTTGAAAAACTTATCTTATTTAGGGGTTATTTTAAATATAAATTCAAAAAATGAGGAATCTAATGCAATAAAAGGGTTAAATCATCCTGAGTGTTTGCTCAAGCCAAGTGATTTTATTGTAATTAAAGCAAATTGGAATCCTAAAAGTCAAAATATGATTGAGATTGCCAATGAATTATCATTATCTCCGGATAGTCTTGTTTTTGCGGATGATAATCCCGCCGAACGGGAAATTGTAAAAACACAAATTAATGATGCCTGTGTACCTGAAATTTCCCAAGCGGAAAATTATATAAAAGAAATAGACAGAAACGGTTACTTTGAAATAACTACACTTTCAAATGATGATTTGTCAAAAAATAAAATGTATAAGGCAAATGCTGAACGTTTTAAACTGGAGCAATCATTTAGTAATTATGACGATTATTTACGTTCATTAAATATGAAAGCTATAATTAAACCGTTTGAAGCAATATATATGCAAAGAATCGCTCAATTAACAAATAAATCAAACCAATTCAACCTGACAACAAAAAGATATTCACAAAGCGAAATAGAACAAATCTCATCAGACTCAAACAGTATTTGTCTATACGGGAAATTAGAAGATAAATTCGGAGATAACGGCGTCGTTTCCGTTGTAATAGGCAGACAAGATAATGATAAGTTACATATAGAATTATTTTTAATGAGCTGCAGAGTATTAAAAAGAGGAATGGAATATGCAATGCTGGATGAATTGGTTTATCAGGCTAAGAAACGCAATATTAATACATTAATCGGATATTATTTTAAATCCGGCAAAAATTCCATGGTTAAAAATTTGTATAAAGATTTCGGGTTTACCTTAAAAGAAATAAATAACGAGGACAGCGTTTGGGAATTAAACATAAAAGATTATGTTAATAAACAGGAAATAATAGAAGTGGAGAGTATAAAATGACAAAAGACGAACTTTTAAAAGAATTAAATGAAATTTTCAAAAATGTACTGGATTTAGATGATTTAACTTTACAAGATTCAACAACTGCTGATGATGTTGAAGGATGGGATTCTTTATCTCATATTACCTTAATTGCGACAATAGAAAGAAAATTTGGCATAAAATTTAATATGAAAGAAATTGTTGAGCTTCATAATGTAGGAGAACTTGCCGATGTTATTCTGAGTAAATTGGCATAAATTATTTCTATTATTAAAATATTTTCTTAAAATCTGAAATATATAAACGGATTATATGTTCCTGATGCTATAAAAGCTGTCGACAGTATAAACAGTAATAAAAGCCAAACATTAATAAACGCATCAGCAATTTTATTCTTTACACTCAACATATTTTTAAATATAGGAACGGAACAAAGAATTGCAATAATAAACGTTATAATTTCAATATTATTTACGTAATAAGATAACGAATGTATAAAATTATCTTTATGTAGGTGTAATAATCCAAACATATTCATAATATAATCCCAAGCATACTTTATGCTTTCAGAACGAAATATAATAAATCCCAAAAGCGCAACGAGAAGCATATAACAATGCTGTATAAATCTGACTAATTTTGTTTTTCCTTCTTTACTCCATTTTGTTACAACCTCAACAAAAATAAAAAATCCGTTGTAAAGACCATGAACTAAAAATGTCCATTCAGCCCCATGCCACATTCCGATACACGCCCAAGTGACGAAAAGTGAAGAGAATGAAAGAATTATTGATGCCTTTTTACGTCCTATTTTTTCCGTTAATTTATAGAAAAATTCGGACGTACTAATTAATCTTGATATCGGGAAGAATAAATAATCTCTAAACCAAGAGGACAGAGAGATATGCCATCTTCTCCAGTATTCCGATATTGATTTTGAAATAAACGGATAATTGAAATTCTCCATAAATTGGAAACCGAATATCAAACCTAAACCTATAGCCATATCGGAATATCCGGAGAAATCATAATATATTTGAAAAGCATATGCAAAAGACCCGAGCCATGCAATTGAATGTGAAAAATCATGAGGATTTTGAGCAAATATTTTATCGGCTACCAAAGCCATTGTATTCGCTATTAATACTTTTTTTGATAATCCGATAATAAAACGTTTTACCCCTAACTCAACCTTCTCAAAATTCACCTCTCTTGAATCAATCTGCTCTGAAACGTCGTGATATTTTACAATAGGCCCCGCTATAAGCTGAGGAAATAAACATATATACAATGCTAACTTATATATATCTCTCTGTGCTTTTACTTCTTCTCTAAATACATCCAATAAATAAGACATTGCCTGAAAAGTATAAAACGATATACCGATAGGCATAATAATATTTAGTATACTTATATGCGAATTAAAAACGGCATTTATATTTTCTATAATAAAATTAAAATATTTAAAATATACAAGAAAACTTAAATTTAAAACTATTGAGAAGAATAGAATCAGCCTTTTTATCTTTGGCTTATCTTCAATTAAAATTGCGCCAAAATAATTAATTAATATAGTAACAAGCATTATAGCCAAATATTTAGGCTCGCCCCAGGCATAAAATAATATACTTGCCGTTAAAAGTATAGGATTATGAAGTTCTTTTTTAGTAATTAAATATAAGAACAACACTATAGGTAAAAAAACATATATAAAAGTCATTGAACTAAATAACATTACTATTCCCCATATAAGTCTTTAAAACATTTTATTTCTTGAGATAATACGGTTAAAATTAAAATGTCGGGTTTATGATTGAGAATATCATCTTCAAATCTATTAATCTGCAATTTCTTACTTTCCGTAACATTAAACCGCCTTTTATATACTCTTTGAAAAGACGGTATAATAAAATCAGCAAGATTTTCCTCGTATGAATTACCAATCATAAAGACGGACAGTTTATTCCGGCTGTTGTCATATGAAACATCTTCGTCTGTCACTTTACCTATTCTAAGCTCGATAATATTTTTTAAATCTTTATAGATAAAATGCGAATATATTGTATCCAAATACTTTTTACCTATATGAAGCTCACGATATAAACAACCTTTTTCAGGATAATTTCTAAAATCTGTTTGTGAATAAACGTCTTTTACTATGTCAAAATCATTTTCATTTAATATATATAAAGAAGGGAAATCTTCTTTTATCCGATTCATTAGTTTTTTATACGAAATAAAAGCACCAAGTTCATTCCAATGAACATCTCCTTTTGTATAAGTTATCTCATCTTTTTGTGATTTCAACTCCTTTAACGGAGAAACTATATAATCCATGTTCCTCTTTTTAGCCCAAACGGAAAAATTTTCTCCGTTATATACTATATTTTTTATTCCCGTAGCCGCACTAAATTCATCAGGATATATTTCCGGTGACGGCGGGGCAATTAAAATATATAGTTTTATATTATTTTTTTTACAAAAATTATTTAACTTCTTTATATTTACTTCAAATTCTTCAAACTCATTTTCATATGAAGATACAGCCGCATAGCCAGCATTAAATGCCCAATGAGTCCTTTTGTCAAAATATACGTTTCTCTCATTATATATATCACTCTCAAGATGAAACCTTATAAAATTATTTATCCTTATTAATTCATTACGAAGGAAAAATCTGTCATTAAACCATTCTTCAAAATTTTTCCCGAAGTTAAAATTTATTTCCTTGGTATTTGTGATTAAAGGTTTAAAATTCGCAAGAGTTCTGTTTTCTCTCACGGAAATCTTCTCTTTACTAATATGGCTCATGGGAATAAATAACAATATAAAAAATATTGATAAAAATATAATTTTTACCCTGGACTTTTCTTTAACGGTATTAAAATTTGCAGCATAGTCGGATAGTTTATACGCAAATAAATATACTAAAACAAATAATATTATTAATATTTTGATATCAACATTAATTGACGAGAAAATATTTATCTTATCAGCAAATGTAATATTAACTACGCTATTATTAGGTTTAATGATTAATTCGTTCTTATTACTAAGTATTTGTGCGCCTCTTACCTCTGCCCTTTCATAATCCCGGATTTTAAACTTCCCGTTCTTTAAATTCATATTTTTTATGGTAAAAGGAACATTAATCGGCAAATTTAATATTACAAGTCTTATTTTCTTAGGATGCTTTGAATCCTTAATCTTAAATTCTAAATGTGAAGTATTATCTAAATTTACTTCCTTTACTTCTTGCCTTATTTTATTAAATAAAGTATTGTCTTTTTTATTTAACTGAACTTCAATACTGCAATTACCTTTTCCCTCTACATCCATATCAACCGGCATGGGGAGAGGAAACAGCCAATATTTGTTTGTTGCGGCAACGGCTATTATCGTTATTATTAATGCTATTATTGCTCTTTTTTTTATCATTTAATAATGTGAATCAATAAAGACTCTTCCTCTTTTACCTATTTTTAATATCTTTTTTTATATAAATTACCCTTATAAATTATACAATAGCATACTAGAATATCTTTTTCAAATAATTTAGATATTTTTAAGGGGTAACACTCTTTTAAGGAAAATATAAAATAATTTTACAAGGAGTGATTATGGATTCACAAAAATTATTTGGAAAAAGAATAAAAGAACTAAGAAAGATTAAAGGTTTAACCCAAGAAGAATTATCAGAGAAATTAGGAGTATTTCAAAAACAAATAGGTAATATAGAAACCGGAACAACTTTTACAACAATGAAAAATATAGAAAAACTTGCCCAAATTTTTAATGTGGAAATTGCGGATTTATTTGAATTTAATCACCAAAAATCAAGAAAAGAAATAACAGACGAAATAAATAAATATATACTTGATGCATCGGATAAAAATTTAAGAACTATCTATCGGGTTATTAAAGAGATAGTAAAATAAAGTACTAAAAAAGGCGCAAATATGCGCCTTTTATATTTAAAAATTTGTGATAACTACCTTCCTTTTGTTATTAAAGTTTTAATCGGATTTTTAACTTTTTCAAGGAAAATAATTACTTCTTTACCGGCTTCTTCAGTTATTTCTACAGCGCCGTGAGCATTTAAGAAATTGTATTTACCTTGAGGATTGACAGGTTTTAATTTTTTACCGATAATTTCACCGACATTTTTAAGTATTTTATTAACATTATCGGAATTAATAGCACCAAAAGAATCGAACTCCGCACCGTTTTTTACGAATGTATCAAGAATTTTTTCTTTATTTACTTTATTAGCAACTAATTTAACACTTTCAACCGCATTCGTCGGATTAAACCTTACTACACCTACATTCATTACATATTACTCCTTTATCTGTTATTCAAGCTTATAAAAACAAATGAAGAAGAAAAAATTACATAATTAAAATTCATTGTTACAATACTTAATAAAAAAGAGCGGATAAACCGCTCTTTCAACATATAGATAATAAATTATTAAACTCTGACTTTTGGTTTAGGACCTGCATTAACAATTTCAGCAGGCATATTAGGATATTTAGCCTTAAAGTTATCTTCAAACATTTGAGCAAGTTTATTTGCAGATTCGTCATATGCATTTTTATCTGACCACATACCTCTTGCATCAAGCATTTCATCAGGTACATTGGGGCAGTTTGAAGGATAATCTACATTAAATACATCATGATGTTTAAATTCAATATTATCAAATGAACCGTTTAATGCAGCTGTAACCATAGCTCTTGTGTAACTTAACTTCATACGTTTAGCACCTGAAGCTGCGCTTCCGCCTGCCCATCCGGTATTTACCAAGTAAACCTGCGTACCGTATTTATCAAGTTTGTCGCCTAACATTTTAGCATATACTGAAGCATCCATAGGCATAAACGGTTCTCCGAATAATGTTGAGAATGTAGGCTGAGGTTCCGTTACACCACGTTCCGTTCCTGCTAATTTTGAAGTAAAGCCTGTAACAAAGTGATACATAGCTGCATTTTTATTTAATCTTGATATCGGAGGTAATACACCAAATGCGTCAGCTGTTAAGAAAACAACAACTTTAGGTATTCCGCCTTTAGATGGTACTTGAGCATTGTTAATGTATTCAATAGGATAACCAACACGAGTATTTTCTGTTAAACTTCCGTCATTAAAATCAAATTCTCTTGTTGTATCATTCATAATTACATTTTCAACCAATGAACCAAATTTAATTGCGTTATATATATCCGGTTCATGTTCTGCTGAAAGGTTAATACATTTTGCGTAGCAGCCGCCTTCAAAGTTAAATACACCGTCAGGTGACCAGCCGTGTTCATCGTCGCCGATTAATTTTCTTGCAGGATCAGCTGATAATGTTGTTTTACCTGTTCCTGATAATCCGAAGAATACTGCTGTTTCGCCCGTTACAGGGTCCATATTTGCACTGCAGTGCATTGGAAGTACATTTTCTTTTGTCATTACATAGTTCATTGTAGCGAATACTGATTTTTTAATTTCGCCTGAATATTGAGAACCGCAAATGATAATTGTATGTGCTTCATAGTCTATAGCTATACAAGCTTCAGAGTTAACTCCGTCAACTTCAGGGTCGCATTTGTAACCGGGAGCGCAAAGTATTGTATAATCAGCTTCACCGTAGTTTGCAAGTTCTTCTTGAGAAGGTCTGATTAATAATTGGTGTATAAATAAGTTTTGGCTTGCAAGTTCATTAATTACTCTGAATTTTTTTGTATATTTTTTATCAGCACCTGCAAAACCGTCAAATATAAATACTTCTCTATTTTCTAAGTATGCTGCGATTTTGCCTTTTATAGAGTTAAATTTTTCTCTTGAAATAGGACGGTTTACTTTTCCCCATGCTATTTCGTTGTGTATTGTGTCTGTATCAACAATAAATTTGTCTTTAGGAGAACGTCCCGTATATTTACCTGTTGTTACAACTAAAGCGCCTGTATTACTTAATTTGCCTTCGCCTCTTGCCAATGCTCTTTCCGTTAATTCAGCAGGCGTAAGGTTTCTGTAAACTGCTTTCGGGTTTATAATACCCCATTGTTCAATTCCGTATGTTTCCATGCTAATGTTCCTCCTTATGTTTATTTAATCTTAGAATAACACAAAAGTAAAAATTTGTAAGACTCCATAAGAAAGAATAACATTAATTCTTTTTAATTAATTTTGCAGTTTATCAAGAAGATTCTTAATCTCTTCTATTTTTTGTTTCGCATCCGGATTATCTTTAAATGAATCCATAACACAATTTTCCATGTGTTTTTTTAATATATTGCTTTCAATGTGCTTAACGGCAGAGCGAACAGCTTTTAATTGGATTATTATATCAGGACAATACCTTCTGTCCTCTATCATTTTTTTTATTCCCTCAAGCTGTCCGATTGCCCTGTTAAGCCTTGGTATTTCCGATTTATGACACGGATTCTTTTCTTTGTTTTCATTCATTATTTTTCTTCTTTTTTTTCATCTTCTTTCGGGCAGCAGCACGTATTTTCGTCGCATTTACAATTTTCACCGCAAGTACAGTTTTCACATTTACATTTGGGATTAGAACATTTTGACATATATTTCTCCTTTTATTTATACCCCTTTGGGGTATTTGTATTATATTATTAATATACCCTATAGGGGTATAATTTTCGACATGAAAATACTTAATTTTTATTAATTTTTACAATTTTTCATAAAAAAACATCCGAAATAAAATTTCAGAGAAATTTTTATTAAGGATGTCTTTCAATACTAATAATTTTTTGGTTTTTCAAAGAAGAAGCTTTTCGGATGTGCGCAAACGGGACAAGTTTCTACGGCACTTGAGCCTTTATATGAATATCCGCAATTAGCGCATTCCCAAACAATTTCATTTTCTTTTTGAAAGACTGTTTGATTTTGAATATTTTCGAATAATTTTCTGTATCTTTCTTCGTGGTCTTTTTCAATTTGAGCTACTTTTTCAAAGAGGAAAGCTATTTCATTAAATCCCTCTTCTTTAGCTTCTTTTGCAAATTGAGCATACATTTGAGTCCACTCATAGTTTTCACCCTTAGCTGCATCTTCAAGATTATCTATTGTGGAAGGAAGTTTACCGCCGTGAAGAAGTTTAAACCATATTTTAGCGTGTTCTTTTTCGTTGTTTGCGGTTTCTTCAAATATTTTACTTATTTGAACATAACCGTCTTTTTTTGCCTGAGAAGCATAATAAGTATATTTATTTCTCGCTTGCGATTCACCCGAAAATGCTTCCGTTAAATTTTTTTCTGTCTTTGAGCCTTTTAAATCCATAGTTTTCTCCATTTATTTATATATGTAATTTTGTTGTTTAATTATACCATATTTTTATACCAATGACATATTAAAACTTGCAATCGGTTTTAGAACTGAGTTGTTTTTATTTTTTGCTTAACAAACTTGTACAAATTAGCAATTTTTTAATAATAAAAGTGTTTATTAATGTAAGAGAGAAACAGAGGATATTTTATGACACAACCATTATCGAATGTAGATTACAGCAGAAATTTTAATATTAATAACGGAACAAATTATCAAGACTCCGTAATTAAAGATGAAAGCGAATTTAATTCGCTTTGCGGTATTGTCAAAACCAAATTGGATGATAATACAACAATATTTTTAACAATAAACTCCCATCAAATTGATGATTATAAGGGAAAAAGTCTTGAAGATTTATATAATGAAAATAAGCTTCTAAGCTACAGTTTAGATACAAATAATGACGGTCAAGAGGACTATACCTGCCATATAGACAAAGAGGACGGAAATACTGAAAATGTATTTATAAATGACTCTATGGTCACATATGTTTATAATAATGAAAATAATTTAACGGAAGTAAAAGAGCAAAAGAAGGATGAACACGGAAATACACAAGTATATACAGATGAAAATTTAAGCGGTAATGCTGAAAAAAGTAAAACACCGAATGTACTTAGAGGAATATTAGCTACTTTAAATATTGCAAATTATATAAACAAAAAATTTGATAATTCTCTATAATATTTTTATGTAGTATCATAAAAATAAAAGGAGAAATTTATGTATCACGTTATAACAGAAAAAGATTATTCCGAATTTTCAAGAAAACAAATCGGAGAATACACCGACTTTGATAAAGCGCTGGAAGTTGCACAAAAAGCAATAGAAGGTAAAGAGGGTGTAAGATATGTTATAGAAAAGACCGACGGACACGTAGACAGCTACGGAAATCAAATCGTTACGGTTGTTGCCGAGAGTGAATAATCGATTTATTTATATAACCAGCACACAACATCTGAATTATTAATTTTATAAACCGGCGGAAATTTTAAAGAACAAATTTCCGTTTTATATTTACATCTTGGTTCAAAAGGACAGCCGGGGAAATAGTCCTTCACTGAAGGAGGCTGACCTTCAACAGGTTCAAGCTGCGATGAATTAAAATCGGGCAAAGCATTAATTAAAGCTTTTGTATAAGGATGTTTCGGATTTTGGAAAAGTTCCGAAGAGGATGAATATTCAACAATTCGCCCGTTATACATTACTGCCGTTTTATCCGCAGTTTCGTATACGAGTGCAAAATCATGCGATATAAAAATAAAAGCGGTGCCTAACTCTCTTCTTATTTCTTTTAACAATTCAATAATTTGAGCTTGAACAGTTACATCAAGCGCCGTCGTTGGTTCATCGGCTATAATTATTTTTGAATTGCAGGCAATTGCCATTGCAATAATAACTCTTTGCCTCATTCCTCCTGAAAATTCGTGCGGATATGAATTTAATCTTGATTCTGCATCGGGGATTCTTACCCGTTCTAAGACTTCAACCGCAACCTTTTTAGCTTCATCTCCTTTTAAGCCCTGATGAACTTCTATAATTTCAGTAAGCTGAGAACCTATTGTGTACAAAGGATTTAAAGAGGTCATAGGGTCTTGAGGAACTAATGCAATTTCTTTTCCTCTTATTTTAGTCATTTCTTTTAAGGGTAATTTTAACAAATCCTGATTATTATATATTATCTCTCCCGATGTGATTTTGGCATTATTCGCAAGAAGCCTTAGTACAGACATAGCCGTAATTGTTTTACCGCAGCCTGATTCCCCCACTATTGCCAGAATCTCTCCTGAATCCAATGATAAATTTACATTATAAAGTGCCTGATAATCTTTATCTCGGCTCTGAAACGACAAATTAAGATTCTTTATTTCCAAAATACTCATAAAAAAATATTATATGATATTTTTGTTATTTTCAATCGGTTATGTGTTTTAAATTATCTTCAATCTTATACTTCAACTTGTCCCGTAAAAGAAAATTCAGCATCACCCGACATAAAAACATCAAAATCCGTATTATTCTTTGAACCGTTCCATTCGATAAACAAAGAACCGCCCGGTAAATTTACCTTTACTTTATTATCGCAAAGATTATTTAAAATTGCGGCGACAACAGAAGCACATGCCCCCGTACCGCATGCCAGAGTAATAGCACATCCTCTTTCCCATACATCCAGATTTATTTCATTTCTTGAAATTATTTTTATAAATTCAACATTTGTTTTTTCGGGGAATAACTTATTTGTTTCAATTTCACCGCCGTATTTCAGTGCTAACTTCTTAGTATCCCCGTCAGTAATAATTATGCAGTGAGGATTTCCCATACTTACAGCATTTGCCTTAAATACATTATCATCTGTTTTCAAGTCAAAATTGAGGTTATTTTCAACATTTACCGGAATTTTAGAAGGTTCTAAGACAGGCTTTGACATATTAACTCTTACTTTTCCGTCATCTAAAATTTTAGGAATAATTGTTCCCGCCTTTGTTTCAACTGAAAATTCTTTTTTATTTATAAAACCCTTGCTGTAAACATATTTAGCAAAACAGCGCATACCGTTTCCGCACATTTGAGCCACGGAACCGTCAGAATTATAGAATATCCAGCCTATATCGGTTTTTTCAGTATTCGGATTAACTATAATTAACCCGTCCGCCCCTATTGAAAAATTTCTTTTGCACAACTTTTGCGCTAATTCTGAAGGTGTTTTATTTGTTTTTTTATACTCTTCATAATCTAATATAATAAAATCGTTACCTAATCCTTGCATTTTTGTAAAATTAATTAAAGTCATACTTTTCCTCTTCCTGATTATCTGTTTTTGTTTCTTTTTTTCTTTTTATTTTCTTTCACCGTGAAATTATGTTTACTTTGCTCAGAATACGTTTTAGGTGTTTTTTCGATACCGTAATCTCTATTGTATACTCTTGTAGTCAAAGCTTCAATATATTTATCATTTAAGTGTGCATAATCAAAGAGCACAGAACCTTTTGTTCTAAATTCTCTTGTTTTGTGGATTTGTAATAATAAATCATCAAACGAACCGCCCATAAAAGTAACAAATAATCCGGGATAAATTCCGGTTGAGCCGGATGTATTATTCAAAACATCCTTAAGCAATAATATCGCCGTATTTTTATCGCCCGTAAGTATTAAAGGAGTAAATCCGTCAATATAATTATTTATTGACCAATCACGCCAATTTTGCATTTTAGTTGAAATACATTTTTTCAAATCCGGGAATATTACGGCAGTCAACATAGTTTTATAGGGTAAAGTTATTTGTTTAACTTCGGTTAAAAATTCGGTAATTTTTCTTTGACGATATAAAGACCACAATTGCCATTCATTTGTACCGTAAACGATATCGACAGGGTCAATATTGTATAAAGACTTAAATTCGTATCTTGCATATTTTGTATACCCCCAATTAGACAGAGTGTAATTGGAATAACTCGGTTCAACAGACTGAGGATAACGTATATAATCAAGATTTATCCCATCGGGGCGGTAATTTTGAACGATTTCTTTTATTATTCCCAATAAGTATTTTTTTACTTCATAGTTAGCAGGGTCAAGGAAATAGCCGTTATGTTCGGATAAAGAAGGAACAGGGATATCAGAATCATAACTCATTAAGCGTTTGTTACTCCACTCGGGGTATTGAGATAAGACATGTTTAGGGTTATACTGAGGTTTTTCATTTCCCACATAAAAGGTTTCAAACCATACATGAAGCTTCATTCCTTTCGAGTGAGCTTCATTTATCCATACCCGTAAGGGGTCAAACCCTTTAAATTCTTCTCTTTGGTCTATTACACCGTATTCTTTCAAAAATTCACTCGGATAAATTGTTTTGCCATGGTAATACGTTTCAAGAAATATATCGGTAATCCCCGCATTATACATTCTGTCAACGGACTTTTTTATTTGCTCCGGAGAAATTTCGACAGGTCTGACCCAAATTCCTTTTAATTCATTATTATAATAAGGAATTGCATTTTTCATCGCATCATCTAAAGATGTCATAGCTTCATTAATATACATTTGAGCATTTTGAGGACTTTTATCGGCTTTTTTCAAAAAGTCTTTGGATTTTTCTATACACTCCGCAGCTTTTTTATCAGAATACCTGAAATCATTCTTTTTATAATATTCAATAACGGAATCAACCTCTTTTAATTTTTCATTGGCAGCAAAGATTAAACTTTCCGGAGTAAGAAAAGTTCTTAATGCATTATTGGAATAGTCAATATAAACTTTAGTACCCACTTGAAGATTTTGTACTATCCAATTTTTAGCTCTTCCATGCCCTGAGATGACAAAACCGTTTTTCGGAATAACTGAATCAGCCCCGTTAAGCCGCACAACCATATTATCTTCAACAATAGCTTCCGTACCAAATTCATTAGTTCCAGTTCTTAAACCGAAAGCGGGAGTATAAACAATCAATTGGTTAGGACCTCTCATCCCCGGATATCCTGCATTTACGTTCCCTTGTTTTTGCGGATTTATTGCGTTTAAAGCTTTATAATTTTCTTTATATATAATTCCGTCAGGTCTTACTGGAGAGGATACGGAAGGCAATATAGATATATTTAATACTTTTTCGTTTAATTCAAATTTATTATTTAGTGTTACCGTCGATTTTGGAGTGTTAGTATCGTTAAATCTGTAGTTATTTTTGAACGAAGAATACGATGCATCCTCCGCAAGTGATGATGAAACGAATAAAAACATTATTAAGAATAAACTGAATATTTTAAACATAACTACATCATAATAAAAAACTTTATATTTGTTAATTCCTTAATATACCTTTAACAAAAATCCCACTGAAAATATAATTAAAAAATAATTAACTATTAAAGGAATAAAGTATTTTTATATTATTATAAGAATAAGGAGATTTAATATGGAATACAAAGATTACTATAAAATATTAGGAGTGGAAAGGGATGCGACGGAAGCTAAAATAAAGTCCGCATACAGAAAGCTGGCAAGGCAGTACCATCCAGATATTAATAAATCTCCGGATGCAGTAAATAAATTTAAAGATATAAACGAAGCATACGAAGTATTATCGGATAAAGAGAAGAAGCAAAGGTATGACAGTTTAGGCGCAAACTGGCAGCAAGGCGCAAATTTTACACCGCCTCCGGGATTTGAAGGATTTAATTTTAATAATTTTAATCAGGGCGGTTACAGTCAAAGTTTTTCAAATATGGGAGATTTTTCTGATTTCTTCAGTTCAATATTCGGAGATCTAATGGGCGGAATGAGAGGCGCTCAAAAATCAACAAGAAGAACTCAATCCTCCTCTCAAGGGTTTTCATATGATGATTTATTCTCTTCTCAAAAAAAATCTTCAGCTTCGGGAAGAAAAATGTATGAAGAAGAACAAACAAAAAAAGAAAATCTTGATATAACGCAGGAATTAAATATAACGGCAAAAGATTTAATGAGTGATAAACCCGTAAATGTTAAAATGAATACCGTAGAAAAATGCACAAAATGCTCAGGCGGCGGTTCTCATTGCGTGGAATGCGGAGGAACGGGAATTGTCAGCAAAACAAAAAATCTTACCGTTAAAATTCCAAAGGGAGTAAAAGAAGGTCAAAAAATAAGACTTCAAGGTGAAGGAAAAACAAATAATTACGGAAGAAAAGGCAATCTGTATTTCATTATTAAATTTAAAGATAATGAATATTCAATAGAAGGTGAAAATCTGACAAAAACACTTGAAATAACACCTTCAGAAGCTGTTTTAGGATGCAAAAAAGATGTTTCAACTCTTCACGGGATTATAGGCATAAAAATTCCGCCGGAGACAAGAAGCGGTAAAATATTAAGACTAAAAGACTTAGGACTTCCTCAAAAAAACGGCGGATACGGTAATTTAAATCTAAAGATATCAATAAATCTTCCTGCTTCAATTTCCAACGAAGAAAAAGCATTATATAAAAAATTATCAGAAATTGAAAAATAAATTTATTTTCTAATTTGTAAAACTGTTTTGAAATGCATCTTTGCGACTTCATTTAATCTTTCGTAGGAATAGCGGCTGACAAATAATTTTGCCTCTTCTAAAACAGAAGATGAAGCACCTTTTGAAAGCTGCATTTCATATTTATTTTCAAGCTCCTTCATACGTTTAACAAACTCGGCTCTTGCAAGAACGGAAGCAGAAGCAACCGCAATATCGGATTCTGCCCTTACCATTTGTTTCAACTCTATTTTTCGTCCTTTTTCCATCAGGGAATTTAATATTAAACTTTCATCCCCGAATTTATCGGCAAGCGCAAAATTACAAGGCGATTTTTCCAATATATTTTCTATTGCACGGGCATGTGCCCATGCTAAAAGCTTATTTAAATTATTGAATTTTTTATATAGTTCATTGTATTTAACGGGAGTTATAACTACAACCGAATGAACAGCATTTGCTTTTATTTTTGAAGCCAATTCCAAGATTTTTTTATCATCAAGTTTCTTACTGTCTTTAATTCCTAAATCAATAAATTTTTGTCTGTTTGAGGCATCGACCTCTACCCCCGCACAAACTAAAGGCCCGAAGAAATCCCCCTTTCCCGATTCATCCGTTCCTATGTATTTTGAAGGCACTTCAATATTATTATCTTTTATTTTTTCTTCTTTAATCCCCAACAGTTCATTAATCAGAATAACGGAATCAGAGATATTTTTCCCCTGCAGGAGAAGTTTACCGCTTGAATAGTATATAGCTTGAAAATCATTCATTTTCGCTCTCCACAGTGAATATTGAACACTGTCAAAGACAGCACCTTTTGAAGATAAAAAATCCTTTACTTTTTCAGCCTCTATATTCGAAATCTTTACGGTATAACTATTCATTTTATTAATAATATCATATATTGTGCATTTTTTAATAATAAAAAAAGCATGATATACTAAAATAAAATAACTGAGAGGTTCAAATGGAAATAAAGAAGCAAATAACCGGGCCGTTAGGTGTAAATACATATATAATAACTGATTCTTTATCTAAAGAAGCGGTAATAATTGATTTAGGCGGAGATTTTGACACAATTTACGAGGAATTAACAAATAAAGGATATAAAATAAAATTTATACTCAATACGCACGGACACTTTGACCATGTTTTGGGAGAAGGAGGTCTTAATGAAACTCATCCCGAAATTCCCATATATATGCACAAAGATGATGAATATCATTTAAATAATATTGAGAAAGAATTAAAAATTTTCGGTATAAATCAAAATGTACAAAAACCTCAAATCACCGAATATATAGATGAAAATTCCAAGCTTTCAATCGGAGAAAATGAAATAAAAATATTGCATACTCCGGGGCACTCCAAAGGAAGTCTCAGCTATTTAATAGGGGATTATCTGTTTTCAGGCGATACATTATTTTATATGTCAATCGGCAGAACTGACTTTATTGACGGAGATTATGACGAACTAATAAACTCCATACGAACAAAAATTTTAACACTGGATGATAAAACAACAATATATCCCGGTCACGGACCCGAAACTATGTTGTATAAAGAAAAGAACTTTAATCAATACGTAAAAATAATGTAGAAGTTATGATTACATAACTTCTACATCCGTGTTTGAATTTAATTTTAAATATTCTTGAATTCCTTTGACTACATCATCTCTGAATCCCATTAAAAAAACCGAGAGGTTTTCAGAAAGGTTTTGATTTAATTCGTTCATATCTGTCCTTTATCTTTCCTATGCTTTTTATATCGACATTATTAATTAAAAACTTTAGAGAAGTATATACAAAAGATACATTTCGTAACATTTTAAAAAAAGTAGTACATTTGTATGCAAATAATAATTATTATTTCCACCAAAAGTATGATATTAAAAATGTTAAAATATGTTAACCTTAATTTACACGAATGTAATCAAGAAGGAAAGAGGAAAGAAAAAAATGGAAATAGGAAAAATTAGTCTGCACAAGACAACCGGCTTAAAAAAAGCTGAAAAAAGCAATAATAAATTAACAACGAATCCATTCGGTGTTAGTTTTAAAGGAAATGTAATCCAAGCTGACGTATTTGAGGCAGGGAAGAAAAGTTCTCCGGTTAACAAAATTGCGGAGAAAAGCAAATTATATGCATCAATATTGGTTTCAGGAATAAATAATTTCAACGAAGCATTTAAATCAAGAATAAATTCCGTAATTTCTTTTGGTAAAAAGATGACAACCGATGTAATGGATACATTGGAAAGAATCGGGAATACCGAAATCAAATTTGATATGGAAGGAATAAAGAATAAAATGTTCCCGGACAGACAATACAGTGTAAAACAGCTATCAAACAAATCCGTAGGGGAACTGAAGAGCTTGTGGAATGATATAGAAACAACTGAAATATAGAGGGGAAGATATGGAAAAAATAAATAAAATAAAAAATATTATACAGGCATTAGGAGAACATGAAGATTCCAAAGCTGCAATAGAATTGTTAACGGAAATGGGAACAAACTCTCCGGATGATGAAATTCGTGAATATACCGCTCAAACACTTATAAGAAAGAATACGCATGAAGCGCTGAGAGTGGTATTAATATCAAAGGGCAAGGGAATAAATGATTTAAGCGCAAGAGTAGCAATGGCATCAATTAATGAATTATTAGCATTAAAAGATAAAAAAGAAGCCGTAAAAATATTGGATGACACAATAAAAATGCACTCTGACGAGGAAGTAAGAAATACTGCCCGCTCAGTAAGAGCATTAATGACATTTTCATAAAAAACAAGAAGGGAATATCATATAATAAAAAGCCTCCTAAACGGAGGTTTTTTGTTAATTAACATAAGTAAACAAAATTAGCAAAAAAAATAATGTTGAGATTTATAATAAGCAAGGTGTTTATTATGAAAATCAATTCTGCATCAAACATAGCGGGAAAAGTAAGTTTTTCCGCAGCTACAGTAAACATATTGGCTACTTCGGATAATCATGGGAATGTGCATTCTCTTCCGAAATTTATCCGAACGGTAGAAGTCAATAAAGATGAAATCTTTAAGGATTCAAAGAATAACAGTACATTAAATATAATGGCTTTAGGCGGCGACTGGTTTATAAACCCGTCGAAAAAAGGATTTATAACAAAACCGCAAATGACAAACGGAGATATTCAGCTTGGTTTTCTGAGAAAAACCATAGAAACAATGAGAAAGCTGACCGGAGAAAAAGGGAATTACCATACAATATTTACAATGGGCAATCATGATTTAGACGGCGGGGACAAATTTATGTACCACGTTATTGAAGATTCACCCATGAAAACATTAATAACAAATGTAGATATAAAAAAATCGCCGGGAATACGAAACTTAATGGAAAAAGACAATTGTAAATGCCGAACGGCTGTTGTACATGAAGTACCCGACGATAAAAATCCCAATTTAAAACATAAAGTTTTGTTTTTGGGTGTAACAATACCCACAATGGGGTTTTACAATCCCGGATTATTAAAGAAAATGCAATTTAAAGATAACGGGAATCAAAAAGATGCCAATTTAACGGCAGAAAACATACAAGGAACAATTGAATCCGTAAAAAATGAGGTGGAAAAATTCAAGAAAGAAAACCCCAAAGGTGCGGTTGTATTATTATCTCATATGGGGAATCCTCTGTCTAGAGCGGTAAAAGATGCAGTTCCCGATATTGATATTATTTTAAACGGTCATGACCATAAAAATTTAACGACTTTGGAAGGTAAAACAAGTATAAATTCTTTAGGTCAGGATAATAAAATGGTAAAATCCCTAAACATCCATTTTGATGATGACGGCAGCATAAAAACTACGGATTTAAATTCATTTTATACCGATTTAACATTAATGGACAATATAGAAAATCATCCAATGCAGTTATTTATAAACGAAAATTTTTCGGAAGATATGAAGCCTATAGTCACACTTGACGATTTAACGGGTGAAGAAACTCAGCTTGATTACGGAACTGAAATAAGGTATTCCAACAGTTATTTAGCAAATTATTTAACCAGTGCAATAAAAAGAAGCGTAAGAAGGATAGAACCCGAGGTATTTTCTGTCGGACTTCAATCATCAATTATAAGAGGCGGAATAAAGAAAAATTCAAATAATCTTGATTTAATGAAAATATTTGACGGAGTAAGTGAAGATTTATCAAACCTCAGAATAGGGGATGTTGATGCTGAAGAACTGGTAGGACTGATTAGCGAAAATATTTTATCTAACTTAAAGTCGCCCACAAGAAACACAATTATTCACTGGTCAGATATTCAGGTAAACAGAACATTAATATCCGAAATAGCAAGCGGAAAATCCGATAAAGAATATAAAGATGCAATAAAAGTAAGAAATAATGAAACCAAGAAGTTTGAACCGATTGATATGAATAAATCATACAAAATAGTGCTTGCGGAAAAATATTTAATAAAAGACGATATAGAATGGCCTAAAAAAATCCGCAACAAGTTCATATCCCTGAATCAAACATATGATACGATGTTCAGAGAGTATTTAAAAAATACAATAGATTACGATATGCATATTACTCCAAAGACAAAAGAACAAAGAATTTTATAATAACTTCTTATTCCTTATTGATTAATTAAAAATCATATTATATAATTAAACATCATGAAGGAATAAATGGAGAGAAAATATGCAAAATAAACATCAAATCTACCCCCCCCCGTGGCGAAAAAACGCTTGCTTTTACGTTATCTGAGGTATTAATTACCCTTGTTGTTATAGGAATTATAGCCGCAATCACAGTTCCCGTAATATATTCACATTATAAGAAAAAAGAAACTGTAACAAGATTAAAAAAAATATATTCTACAATATCTCAAGCCATAAAACTTTCCGAAAATGAATACTGAACAAAAATATATGAAAATTGGAGAGTAGTCTACAATAAAAGTTTATGGGATATTATAAAAAAATATATTTCATATACGGATGATTCTAATCTTAACTGTTCGCAGGACTATTCTTGTTACGGTCTTGTTACCTTTAGTGACGGCTCATCTTTACAACATATTAACAGTACGGTATTTTATGTTGATGTTAACGGGATTAAAGGTCCAAACAGACAAGGTGTTGACATATTTGCCATGCAATTCTTTGACAGCTTCTATTACTATTCTAAAGATACAAACAGACAAACCCTGATAAATGATTGCAAGGGTAATCCAAAATCCACGGATAAAACATATCTTAGCTGTTTTGAGCTAATCCGCAGGGACAGTTGGGAAATAAAGGATGATTATCCGCACAAAATATAAACATAAAAGAGTAGATTGAAACAAATGTAACCGAACTATTTTAAAATAATACCTTTTCGCAACCCCGAAAGACAGTGTTCGTTAGTTTCAATCTACATTTATACTATAACAAATTTTTTATCACATATCACTGCCTTATAGTATAAAATTTATACGGGTTAAATACTACATGAAATGTAGCTCTTAAGAATTACTTACGGATGTAAAACGTTGTCTTTAATAACATTACCCATTTCTGACGTGCCGATAATTTCCATGCCAGCCTGCGCAATATCTTTTGTTCTATACCCCAATTTAAGTGTTTTTCTAACTGCATTTACAATATCATCATGTGCTGAATCAAGATTAAATGAATATTTCAGCATCATTGCCGCAGATAAAATAGTAGCAATAGGATTAACAACATTTTGACCTTTTAAATCAGGAGCACTGCCATGGATAGGTTCATACATGGCATATTTGGAATCGGACAATGAAGCACTGGGCAATAACCCTAATGAGCCTGACAACATTGATGCTTCATCCGAGAGTATATCGCCGAAAATATTTCCCGTAAGTATAACATCAAATTGTTTCGGCGCTCTTATTAACTGCATTGCCGCATTATCCACATACATATGAGTTAATTCCACATTAGGATACTCTTTAGATACTTCAATAACCGTTTCCCTCCAGAGTCTTGAAACATCCAAAACATTAGCTTTATCAACGGAGCATAATTTATTGTTTCTCTGAGATGCAACCTTGAAAGCCGTATGCGCAATCCGTTTAATTTCACTTTCAAAATAACACATATTATTGAATCCGAACTTTTGCCCCTCTTTAATTTCTATTCCTTTCGGAGTGCCAAAATATACATCGCCTGTTAATTCTCTGACAATCATAATATCCGTGGAGGCAACAACTTCTTCTTTTAAGGGTGAGAGTTGTGTTAGTTCGGGATAAACAGAAGCAGGCCTTAAGTTCGCAAACAGATTTAACCCTTTTCTTATTCCTAAGAGCGCCTTTTCCGGTCTGACTTCCGGCGGAAGATTATCATATTTCCAATCCCCGACAGCACCAAGCAAAACCGCATCAGACTTCTTTGCCAAGTCCAATGTAACGTCAGGGAGCGGAGTTTTATACACATCATAAGCACATCCGCCTATAAGTGCAGGTTCAAAATCAAATTCTATACTATATTTCTCTCCGACAGCTTTTAATACTTTAACAGCTTCATCAGTAACTTCTTTACCGGTACCGTCACCTGCCAATAATGCTATATTATATTTTTTCATTCTTCTGACTCCCTGATACATTATGTGTAAATTATATCACGGATTATATTCTAAAAATAATTTTATTAAAGACAAATGTTTATATCCTAATCGGATAATCATCCTTTATTTCCCACCCGTCAATATGCAGTAAACGTGAACAAGATGAACCCGGATATTGTTTACAAGAAGAAATATTAGTTTCTCTTGAAGAAGAAAAGCAATTAGAACCGCCGCAAACCTTAATCCAGTGTACACCTTCATCAGACTTATCATACTGTTCAACCTTAAAATAGAAAAGGTCACGTCCTTTATAATTCGGCCCTTTTTCTCCGTTTACGTCATAATATAAATCTATCGACCCTTCATCCCACATATAAGCCAGAATAACAGAACCATCATTTAACATATATAAATATTTTGGTTTTTCTCCTTCTCCGGCAGTTGATGAATACATTGCGTAGTTAGTATTTACTTTCTTTGTAACAGGGAAATTACTCAAATATTTGTTCCACCATATGTCAAGATTATCATAAAAAACTGAGCGCCTTTCATCATCAGTATCTTTTATAAAGCTGTAATTGTCGAGCTGTGCCATTTTTACCGCTTGTGATAAGGAAGAATAAAACTTCTTTAATCTTGCCGAAGTTTCTTGTTTTCTGTGGTTTGCCATTACAATGGGAACAGTTATTGCCGCTATAATACCAATAATAACAAGAGTAATTAAAACTTCCGCTAACGTAAAACCCTTACTCTTTTTCATATTCTTCTCCTTTATTTAGTTATATTTATATGTATATATAAGTCAATAATATTAATACTAAAAATGCACTCAAACTTTTTGTTTGGTGCATAAAATTCTTTTTAATATTCAAAAGGAGAAATGAATTATAATTGAATCCTGATTTTACCCCCCCCCGTGCGGGTTTTAGCGTTAATAAACATTATACTTTCTCCTTCATGGTTATAATGTTATTATATCAGTAATTTAAGATAATGTAAATATAAACGGCATTTATAAAATTTTATTTTCTTGCTAAAAATAATAACAAGTGGTAAAATAAGAAGTCATGAAGGAAATAAGGAGAGAAAATATGGAAAATGAGCATCAAATCTACCCCCCCCCGTGGCGGAAAAACGCTTGCGTTTACTTTATCTGAGGTATTAATTACCCTTGTAATAATAGGAATCATTGCAGGGCTAACCGTTCCCGTATTAATACAGCATCATAAACGAATTGAAACCGCATCTAAATTGAAAAAATTTTATTCCGCATTATCTCAGGCGGTAAAGCTTGCCGAA
>CANPZP010000009.1 GCA_947589115.1 Candidatus Gastranaerophilales bacterium
GCAGCATCTTCTGCTTTTAAACCCGGGTCATTTATAGCAACATAATTAATTTTGTCAAAGATACCTTCTTTGATTGCCGCTCTTAAAGTGTTTCTTCCGATTCTTCCGAATCCGTTAATTGCAACATTTACCATAGCTTTTTATCTCCTTTTTCTTATCTACCATGATTATGTGTTCATGAGTTATTTATAAATTAAACATAAAGTTTAATCAAGTAAATTATTTAAAAAAGAGATTTAGAAGATATTTTTACCTTTTTTGATGTTTCAATCTCTTCACACACTTTTTTGAGTGTTACTGCCGTTTTTGCTATTAAACTTTTAATTTCGCTTTTTACATCATAAATGTTAGAATTTTATTAGTGCTGTAAATAATCTACAAGAGAGGAGAATGCCAATTAAATATTTATAATCTTATTGACAATAGCTATATATCGAGTACCAAATCTTGAACTTTACAATTTAAAGCAGACGCAATATCCATTAAAATAGCAAGACTTGGGAATTTTTCCCCTCGTTCAATACAACCGATATAATTTCTGGCACTTGAAATTCTAAAAGCTAACTCTTCCTGAGAAAGTTTTTTGTTAGTTCTAATATTTCTTATATTCATTCCCAGCTTTTTATATGAGTTTAAATGTCTGCTTTTATCCTTATTCATACCACCTATTTTGGTGTATTTTTTAAGACTTTTCTACCACCTATATAGTTGCGTAAAGATTATTTATAAGTATTTACAAAAAATATGACCTTTTAGTATACTAATATAATGTAATCTTTGAATTCATAAAAACGGAGTGAATATTTGAAATATATAACTAATACCTTAATAATTTTATTGGCAATATATAGCACCTTCTTTTGGTTAGGTGCTTCGGTTAATGCAAATATCAATTTTGAAGCAAAAACATACATTGGTCGTTCCGCTAAAATTACTATTAATGATTTTCATACAAAAGGAGTTGATAATTCTTACATTCCGCTCTCAACTGTTATCATCGAAGAACCGGATGATAAAATGGTTTTATCTATTGTTCTAAGTGTGCTTTTATGTCCTCTTTTTCTGCTTATGAAAGGTAAAGATGCTAAAATTCCTGCAGGAACTCTTAAAACCATATACACAATAACGGATGTTTACATTAAACCTCAAGTTATCTGATTTTTTATGTTTTTGTTATAATTTATAATGAAATAAGATAAATCAGGCTTGTATGACAACTAAATTTTCAACAAAAGCAGCAAAAAGCTTTAATATTTGGCGCAGAATGTTTCAATATATTGCTTGTAACACTGTTATTATTAATATGATTAAGTCCCAATATAAGGTTATTAAAGCCGAAGGTATTGAAAATATTGATAAATCAAAAAAATATATAATAGCAAGCAACCATGTGACAGGTTATGACCCGTTTTTTATAGCAAATCAATATAAACTTACAATAGCTTACATGGCAAAAAAACAGTTATTTGAAACATTTTGGTCTATGGTTTTAATGGATTGGTGCGGAGCTTTTGCGGTTGACAGAGATAAAGTGGATGTTTCAACAATAAAAACTGCATTATCAATAAAAAAGACAAATTGGCATTTAGGTCTGTTCCCGCAGGGGACAAGATGTAACAACGGAAAAATTGAGAATATTACCAAAGGTTTTGCTTCTATTGCAAAAAAAATGGATATTGATATTCTTCCGATTGCAATTATTGTTAAAGAAAATCCTAACGGAGAAAAAACAATGCAGCTTAAAGCAGGTAAACCCATATCAAGTAAAGGAAGCGTTGAAGAAATTGTTGATGAATGGGCTAATACCGTTTGCAAACTGGGCGGGTTTGAATACGTGCCCTCTTAATATAAAGAAAGAGTTTACGGATGGGAAAAACAGAAATTAAGAATAAAAACTATACAAAAAGAGAAGTATGTGACTTTACCGAAGGAAAGTATAAATTCCAGCTTTTCGGGCGCTGGCTTATATCCAGAACTATTCTGCCTATTTTTTATAAAATTGAGTATATAGGAAGAGAAAATATTCCGCAGGATAAAAATTTTATTGTTGCGCCTAATCATATTTCATATCTGGATCCGTTTGTATCCGGAGAAGCGGTAAAAAAACCTATTGCTTTTATGGGCAAAAAAGAGTTATTTCAAAATAAGACACTGGCTTTTCTCCTTGACGGATTAGCTTGTTTTGCGGTTAATCGTGAAAAATTGGAAGTATCCACCATTAAAACAGCAATAAATGTTTTCAAAACCAATCGATGGATGCTTGGTATTTTCCCTCAAGGCGGTATCAGACGTAACTTCAAAATAGAAAAAATTAATAAAGGTTTTGCAGTTATTGCCAAGCAAATGAAAACAGATATACTCCCAATCGGTATCACAGGCAGTGAAAAATATAATTGGATTCCTTTTAAAGGTAATCTTAAAATTATTATCGGCGAGCCTATTTCTTATAATCAAGAGATTGATGAAATAATTGACCAATGGGGACAAAAAGTTGCCGATATGATTGGATACGAATATATCAAGGATGAAATCACAGAAAATAAAGCCCCTGTTGATAAAGTTAATGCATAGTTATACGACAGCCAGTCCGTGAAGTGTATTTCTCATTAAATCATACGGATTTATTATAAGGCATATCTCACCCGACGGCAATGTTGTAATCCCGCTTATATTCCTTATTTTAAGTATGGGCGCCGATAATTTCTTTTGAAATATTTCTTGCGACCCTATTAATTTATCCACAATAAATGCTGCATGCTCGCTTTGTAATTCAGTTATTATTACCGTTACATCTTCTTGTTTTAATGGTTCATCAGATTTATATCCGAATATTTCGGATAAATTATATACGGGAACAGGATTATCTTCAAAAATTATGTATTTTTGATTGTCTTTATTTATTATTTCCCCCATATTAACTTGTTTTACATATTTTACCGCATTTATGGGTATTGCATACTTCTGGTCGTTTACACATATTATAAATGTCTTTAGTGTCGACATTGATAAAGGAACTTTTATAGTAACTCTGCAGCCTTTATTCAATACTGAATCAACAGTTATATCACCATTCAGTCCGGCTATTTTCGTTTTGACGACATCTAATCCTACTCCTCTTCCGGATATTTCCGTTACTGATTCTTTTGTTGAAAATCCGGGGAGAAATATTAATTTCATTAACTGCTCGTCAGTCAGATTTTTTATTTCTTCTTCCAATAAAATCCCTTTTTGAAGAGCAGTTTCTTTTACCTTATCAAGATTTATTCCGTATCCGTCATCTTCTATTACTATAACAACATTATTCTCCGCTTGCTTTGCAGATAATCTTATTATACCTGTTTCTTTTTTATTATTTTTTATTCTGTCCTGAGGAGTTTCTATCCCGTGAGATATAGAATTTCTGATTATATGAATCAGAGGCATTTTTATTTCTTCTATAATTTTTTTATCAACGGTTGTATCACTCCCGGATATATATATATCTATTTTTTTATTATTTTCTTTTGCTATATCTCTTACCATTCTAGGAAATGAATGAAAAATTGCAGCAAGCGGTAATACCCTTATTCCTTTTGCTATTGATTCTATTTCCAATGCAGTTTGATGTAATTTATTATCATCTTCAGATATGTTTTTATATAAATCTGTAAAATCTTTATTTAAATCATTTATTATATCAAAATTTTCATTAAAAAAATTCAATATTTTTTTATAGAAAATATTAGCCATTTCATTATTATCCGAAAAAAAGCCTTTCTTTTCGTAGTATTTAATATAATTAAATATTTTTTTACTTTCAATCTGCCATTTTACAAAATTATTGTTTAATAAAGATAAATCTACCAGATGTTCTCTGTTTTTTATACCGTTAATTAACAGTTCTCCGGTTCTTGATATTAAATTGTCAAGCTTTGATATGTCTACTCTTAAAGTCTTTATTTCCTGTAAATCAAACGGAGTTAAATTCTTATTAAAATTATCATAATTTTCATTAGATACAATAGTATTTTTTTCTTCAACTATAACTTCATTTTTACTGTCGTTAATATCAATATTTAACATATCCTCAACTAAATTTAAACGCTGAAGCAGAAAGCTTAAATTTTTACATTGCTCTTCATCCCCTTTATATATACCCCGAGCTAAGTATATACACTGCAATACTACCATATAACAATCATTGTCTATATTTATATCTTTTTTGATTAATAACTCCAGTATATTTACTGTCTTATTTATGACATTATCCGCTTTTTCATTTTCATTTTGTTCGGATATCTCAATTAATAACTCATTCAATTCATAAATATATTTTTTTTCATATCTTATTTTAGGCAATATAGATAATACTTTTTCAAACTTAACATCAATATTAGCTGTTAAATTATTGGAATCTTTAATATTTTCAGTATTTTCTTCTTTCTTGTTTTGAATTTCAACACTGTTATGACTTATTTCTTTATTAACTGAATATATTTTATTTCTTAATTCTGTTATTGCTTTTCTATAATACTCTAAATCATTTTCGGGATGTTCATCGGAATTAATAAGCAATAAAATTCCGGATATTTCATTTTTTATTTCCGAATAATTTGTATGTGAATAAATTTCATTAAGTCTTGTTAAATTATCAGCGGCAACGGACATAATTTCCTGAAATTCATCCTCTTGGGTTTCACGCTCCATAATAAACATTAACTCAAGTAATATGGCATTTACATCTATATTATTTATTTCTTTTTCATTTTGAACTTTATTGTGAGGCTCTTCAACCGGTACCATTCTGTTATATGTTAAAAAATTATTTAATTTATTTACCGTTTCGATAACCTCATTACCATATGGATCCGAACCAATTTCCACTGTTTTTTGTATCAGATTTTGAACAAAGTCACATACATCATAAATAAGTTGAAAAAAATTAATATTAATTTTTACATTATCATCTTTCCAATAAATAAGAATATCTTCAATTTTATGCGCAATGTCCTGAATACTTTTAAATCCGAGCATTCTTGCAGAACCTTTTAAAGAATGAGATAATTGCATCAGGCGCTTTAACGGCTCTTTATTTTCAGGGTTTTTTTCAAGTTCCAAAAAGCCGTCATTCAACCCTTGAATCATTTCTTCACTTTCAGTTTTAAAAATATTTAAAATTTCTTTATATTCTTCGGGATTGTATTCCATTATTTTTCCTGTTAATTAACAATATTATCTTTAATATTTGTTGATAATTCTGAAAATATTCTTATGTTTTCTATATTTTCTTCCACTGTTTTTATGGATTCAGATATACCCTGCTGCATATTCTCAATTACTTCCAATACCTCATTAGTAATAGTTTGCTGGTCTATAGATGAAGTATGAATTTCTTCCAATTCTTCCGATAAATTTTTAATATTGTTTACTAACAAAGAGAAATTATTATTAATTTCATCAACATTTCTTACATCAGATTCAACCTCTTTTGCGCCGTCCTCAGTGGCAACTATAGTTGAAGAGGTCGTTTGTTCTATTTCGGCAACCAGTGTCGTAATTTTTGTGGTAGCTTGTCTGGATTCATCAGCCAATTTTCTGATTTCACCCGCAACAACCGCAAAACCTTTACCGTATTCACCTGCTCTTGCTGCTTCAACTGCTGCATTTAATGCTAACATGTTTGTCTGTTCCGAAATATTTTCAACTATACTTACGGTTGAACCTATTTGCTTTACATAATCCGTTAATTCTATTATTAATTCCGCTATAATTTGTATCTTTTGTTTCAAATTCTGCATCGATACTATATTGTCATTTATCGATTTTAATTCTTTGCCTGAAAAATCGTATGTTTCTTGTACTTTCGAACATATCATTTGTGTTTTTTCTTTTGATCTTATTGAATTATTTTTAAATGATTTTACCGACTGAACTACATTTTCCAACATGTCCATATAATTTTGTGTTATTTGACGATGTTTTTCACTCAATTGCAAAACTCTGCTTGATATCTTTTGAAATTCTTTTAATTCATTATCGATTAATTTATCCATAGACCTTAATAAATCATTCTTTGATAATTGATATTGGATATAATACAATGCTAATACTACAAATTCCCACATTAACATTGTTGTCTTATCTTCATTTATCATAATAATAGCTATAATAGCTATTGTTGCAGCACCTAAGAACAAAGTATCATATATATTTTTTGCTGCTAAACGATTGGTTAAACTCACATCTTTCCTTGGCATTTTTAACTCCTTTTAAAGTTAATTATAGTTCATATTTTTTATTTTATAATCATTAATTTATAGTATAATATTATAAAGGTTTTATCTCTAATGAACAACAATTATGAATTAATTTCGGATTCCGAAATAACAGAATCATATAAATATTACATCGTTTTCAATATAAAAGATAAACGATATGCAATTAATATAAAAAATGTTGTTGAAATAATAAATCTTCCTGATATAGAAATATCAAAGAATATGCCTCAAAATATTATCGGGATTTTTGATTATAACGGGCTAATGATTAAAGCTGTTGATTTAACAAGCTTATTAGGTGAAACACCAGAAAGTTTCTCGGTAGATGATAAATTAATTGTTCTGATTTCGGAAGGAGATTTTTTCGCAATCCATACTAAGTTTGTCGAAAATATTATTTCTTTTGATTCAAAGTTTATTCAGCCCGTGCCTTACAGTCTTGAAAATTCTTTGGTAAACTCCATTTTTAAATCGGATTCCGAATTTATTAATATTATTGATATTGCAAATTTAAATAAAATTATTTCCGAAGAAAATGCAAAAATATCGGATTTTGATTATTCCGCACTATTTCCTGCGGATGATAAATCAAAAAAAATATTAAGTCTAAGAACACAGAAAAATAAACTTCCCAACTCGGGATTTGCATTCCCCATGAACTTTAATATTAACAACCAATACATTCTTTTTACTCTTGATGATTTTAACTATTATCTTGATTTAAAATACGTAAAAGAATTTGTATCATTAAAAAGGTTAAATATAACCAAACTTCCTTATACACAAGATTACATAAGAGGAATTATTAATATCAGAGGGGATTTTTTGGTAGTTGTTGATTTAAAAAAATTTTTTAACAAAGACACAAATTCAGACTCAAACAAATTGATTATAGCGGAAAGTAAAGATTTTAATATTGCATTCATAGTCGATGATATAAAATATATTAAAACTTTAAAGAATATTCAAAAAACATATTCGGATAAACCCATCTCACCTTACATATACGCTGAATTTACGGAAAACAATAAAATATCCTCCATTATTAATTTTGAAAAAATTATTAATGACGAAAAGTTATATATAAATATAAGTTAATTTTTCAGCATTAATATTCTGTTTACAGCTTCATCCGGTGATATAATATCGGTTTTACCCGTTTGTCTGTCTTTAAATTCAACAAGATTATCCGTTATTGTTTTACCTACCGTAATTCTGTAGGGAATACCTATTAAATCCGCATCTTTTAATTTAACACCGGCTCTTTCGGGACGATCATCAATTAAAACTTCAACATTATTATCAAGTAATTTTTTATAAATATTTTCAGCGGAAGTCATTTGAAGTTCATCTTGGTCACTGACAGGAACAACAATAACAGTAAATGGCGCAATGGATAAAGGCCATTTAATTCCCCATTCATCATGATGTCTTTCAACTGCTGCCGCAGCTGTTCTTGTTATACCTATTCCGTAACAACCCATTATAAACGGTTTTTCCTGACCGTCTTTATCGGTAAAAGTTGCATTCATTGCTTTTGAGTATTTTGTACCGAGTTTAAATATATTCCCGACTTCTATACCTTTTGTAACTTTCAATGCACTATTACAATTTACACATTTATCATTTTCTTCAACAAGTCTTATATCGGTTATTTTAGAGGGCAAGTCTATATCTATTCCCCAATTAGCACCGACTAAATGTTTATCTGTTTGATTTACACCTATAACAAAATTTTTCAAATCTTTTACTGTTTCATCAGCAATAATTTCAACATTTTTTAAACCTTTAGGCCCGATAAAACCTATTTGTGCATTAAATCCGGAAGCTTGCATTATTTCTTCTATTTCTCCCGAACTTGCAATTCTTATATCGTTACCCGAAAATGCATTCATTAATTTAGTTTCTTCAACATTTCTGTCCCCTCTGATTAATGCAGCAACATATTTACCGTCAATTACATAAATTAAACATTTACATATTACACTTGAAGGAATATTTAAATATTCCGATAATTCTTCTATAGAATGTGTATTTGGAGTGTCTACAATTTCTTGAGATGTAAACTTACCGTCTGTTTCCGTTTGATTTAAAAGTGAAACAGCATGATTTGAATTTGCACTGTAATCACAATTAGGGCAATAAAATACATCGTTTTCTCCTGCATTATTTTCAGAATCTTCATTAACAAGCACCATAAATTCATGTGAAACACTTCCGCCGATTGCACCGGAATCAGACTGTACCATTTTTGTTTCAAGTCCGCATCTTTCAAAAATTTTTTTATATGCATCAGCCATTACACTATATGATTTATCAAGCCCTTGTTCATCAACATCAAAGCTGTATGCATCCTTCATAATAAACTCACGGCCTCTTAATAAGCCAAACCTGGGTCTTATTTCATCTCTGAATTTAGATTGTATTTGATATAAATTAACAGGGAGCTGTTTATATGAACGAATACCCTCTCTGGCTATTGATGTTATAACTTCTTCATGGGTAGGTCCCAAACACATTTCACGGTTATGTCTGTCTTTTAAGCGCATTAATTCTTTACCGTATACATCCCATCTTCCTGATTCCTGCCATAATTCAGAAGGCTGAACAAAAGGCATTAAAAGCTCCTGTGCGCCTGCCGAATCCATTTCTTCTCTTACTATATTTTCTATTTTCTTTATAACACGCCACATTAAAGGCAAATAATTATATACACCGTTTGCAAGTTTTCTTATATATCCGGCTCTAACCAATAGTTTATGACTTATTACCTCCGCATCGGAAGGAAATTCTCTTAAAGTCTGTATAAATAATTTTGACATTCTCATATAATATATAACCTCATTAAATGTTTATGAATCTATATTATCACAAAATTCAGAAGTTACTCTTTATAAGAGAAAATTTTTATACTACACCCGTTTCTTCATTTATACTTTGGATATCCTGAAGCGAGGAAGGAAGCACCTGCTCAAATACATCAACAACTATAGGGTCAAATTGCTTTCCCGCAAGTTCTTTAATATTATTTAAAGCCTGTAACGGTGAAATTTGTTTTCTGTATATTTTAGGTGTCACCATGGAATCAAAAGCATCCGCAACCGCTATAATTCTTGAGCCGATTGGTATTTCATCACCTTTTTTACCATACGGATAACCGTTTCCGTCATAAAATTCATGATGATACTTGATTATTTCCACTACTTCTTTTAATTGTTTTATATCGTCCAATATTTTAATACTATGATGGACATGCTGTTTAATTTGAGAAAACTCTTCAGGAGTTAAAGTTTCAACTTTAGCAAGTATATCATCCTTAACACCTATCATCCCTATATCATGCAAAAGTCCTGCCAACTCAATTTTACCCGTGGTTATAGGACTTAAATGCAGAGCTTTAGCTATTCTCAAAGAATAAAAAGTTACTCTTTTACTTCTGCCGAGCGTATATTTATCCTTTGAATCCAGTGCTTCAACAATTGCTGTAATTGTTCCCGCTAAAAGCTCTTTTAAATCATTTACCAATGCACTGTTATCCGTTTTTAACTGCCAATACTCAAGTGCATTTTCTACCGTAAGTGTTAATTCATCAGGGCTGTAAGGTTTTTTTATGTATCTGTATATTTTTGCATAGTTTATGGCATCAATTAATATACCTGCATCCGAATATGCAGTGACTAACAATCTCATACAATCCGGAGAAATTTCACAACAGCGTTTTAAAAACTCAACACCGTCCATTTCCGGCATCTTATGGTCAGATAATATACAGTTAAACTTTTCACTTTTTAATATATCTAACGCAGCCAACGGTGAAGTGGATTTTACTATATCATACTTACCTCGTAATGTACGATACAGTAACGCAAGGTTATCCGGTTCATCATCCACTATTAAAATCTTGTATTTATCCATTATTTCCTCCGGCTACAAGATTTGTATTTAAGCTTTCCCTGTCTATAGTTAAAGGCAGTGTTATTATAAATTTTGTACCTTCATTTTTCTTAGATTCAACTCTTATATCACCTTGATGATTTTTTATGATTTTATAAGTGATAGACATCCCCAAACCTGTCCCTTGTCCGACGGGTTTAGTTGTAAAGAACGGATTAAATACTTTTCTTGCGGTTTCTTCATCCATTCCCATTCCGTTATCTTCTATTTCTATAATGAATTTTTTTGCTGCTTCATCCGGCTTCAATCTAATCCAAATATCCCCTTTATCTTCTATCGCACCTGCCGCATTATCAAGTATATTCATAAATACTTGGTTTAATTGTCCGCCGAAAGCTTCTATCCTCGGTAAATCATTGGGATATTCTTTATGAATTTCAGCTTTATTTTTTAATTTATTGTGCAATATATTTAATGTCATATCCATCTCATGCGCAATATCCACATAAGTTATAGCAACTTCTTCCATTCTTGAAAAACTCTTTAAATCCTGAATTATATTTTTTGCCCGTTCCGCACCTTCTTTACAACTCTTTATCAAATCAGGCATATCGGACTTTAAAAATTCGTAATCTATTTCTTCTTTTTTCTTATCTATTTCTGATTTTTCTTCCGGTTTAAGCGAACCGTCATACGAAGTGTACTGTTCAATAATATCCATCAAATCAGAAGAATAATTTCCCAAGTGAGTCATATTACCATATATAAAGTTTATGGGGTTATTAATTTCATGCATAATCCCCGCAACCAGCTCGCCTAAAGACTTCATTTTTTCGGAATGCACCATCATTGCCTGAGTATTTTGAAGCTCGGCATAAGCATTTTTTAATTCTTTTGTTCTGTCCTGTACTTTTACCTCCAATGATGAATATAATCTTTGAAGCGCATTCGTCATCATATTAAATGAACTTATTAATTCATTTATTTCATTATACTTTGTATTATCAAGTCTTACCGATAAATCACCTTTTGCAACTTGTGATACCGTTTTTTGCATTTTTAATAACGGTTTTGAAATACTCCTTGCCAATATATATGATACGCAAAGGCACAATAAAAGTATTATTCCGAAGAATACCATCATATTATCAGCAACTTGTTTATATAAAATTCCGGATTCATTAGGTACAAGTAAATATACATTACTGTTGAACTTATTAATATATACTATTTTATAATTACTGAAATTTGCATTTTTTAATTTAAAAGTTGATAAATTATCAGGAATTGAATATATATATTCCGTTCCTTTCGGAAGAGTCGAATACAATTCATTACCCGACGAATCTGTTACCACTATATGTTTAATTTTTAAATCGTCCATCAGAATTTCATTCAAATGTTCTTTGATTTGAGAATAATTTTTTGTATACAAATCAATATTAAACGTTTTTATATTGTTAACAAATTCAGAAGAAATATTTTTATCTATATCTCTTATACTATCTCTTGTATAAACATACATAAAAGACTCAAATACACCCACCATTAACACAATCGTAAGCATAACGGTAATCATTATTGTGTTATTTATTCCGAAGGATATTTTAACACTTCTTTTACTTTTCTTTTTTTTCTTACCCACTTTTTAATTCCTATATTTTTTGTTTACACATATATTTAACAATATTTTTCTGTGTTTTACAAGTTTTATTATAATTTTTCAACAGATTTTTTAGGGCCGATGACAGTTAAAACGTAAGGTCTGTTAAAATATTTATTAGCAACTCTTATAATATCCCGTACATTAACAGAATTAATTAATTCAGGATATTTATGTATAAAATCCCAATCTCTGCCGGTTATTTCAAGAGAACTTAAAACGGAAGCTTTATCCATATTTGTTTCCATGGATAATACAAAATTACCCATAAGTTTATCTTTAGCTTCCGATAATTCTTTATCGGTAACAAATTCTTTTTTGAATCTGTCAACTTCCGAGAACAAACCGTTTTTAGCCTGTAAGCTTGTATCGGGATTAGTGGCAATATAAAGAGCAAATACTCCCTGATTAACTCTTGCCGAAAAACTTGAACCTACCTGATATGCTAAACTTTGCTCATCTCTTAAATTGGTAAATAATCTTGAACTCATGCCCGAACCCAATATTGCATTTATTACCTGCAATACAGCCCAGTCATGTTCATTTGTTACTCCGTCCGTTAACCAGCCTAATAATACCCACGTTGCTTGTGAATCTTTATCAATCTTTACGATTTTATTTTGATTTAATAATTTAAATTTATTCTTGTATTGAGCAAGATTAACTTCTTCATTTGTTCCGTTTTTTAATAAATTTGAAAAATAATTTATATATTCTTGCTCGTCAACATTTCCGTTTATTGAAATAACTACATTTTTTGCATCAAATATACTTCTATAGTATTCGTCCACATCTTCTTTTTGTATGGAAGGAATAGTTTTTTCAAGGAGTTTTCCCGTATTACCGTATGGCGTATTATTCCATAATGCGGATTTAAATTCATCAAATCCGAGGGCATCCGGAGTATTATATCTGTTTTTAACGGATATTAACTTATCCGCTTTTACTTTTTCGATATCAAAAGTATCTAATGAAGCATCTTTAACTATTTCTTTAAATACATCAAGAGCCAAATCCTTTTCATTTTTAGTAAATTTCAGAGCAATACTAAAGGAATCCCCGTCAACTGAAGGTGAAAGTCTTATTCCGTTTTCCTCTAAAATTTGAGAAAGCTCCTGACTTTTATATTTTTTTGTCCCTTTTAATAATGTATCTGCGGTAATTAATCCTACTCCGGGTATTTTTTCAATACTGTTTCCGCCTCTTGATGACATATCTATTGCGACTATATCGTTTGCAGGATTCTTTGTTATTATTAAAATTGCTCCGTTTTCTAATATATATTTCGTGGTTGTATTGTCGGAATTAACTACTTTTGCGGTGTAATTACCGTGACTTTCTTCTGTATTATCCGATAATTCTTTCTTTTCGGGTCTTATCACCGATATTACTGCGGAATTTTCATCTAAATATTCCTTTGCAACCCGTTTTAAATCTTCTGCCGTTACTTTTTTTATATTATCCAAATAATTTTTATAATATGAGGTATCATCAGTTATTGTAACAGTATAACCTATTTCTCCCGAAATATTTGACACCGATTCACGAGCATAGTATGTATCACGTTCTATAATATTTTTTGCTTTATTTATTTCTTCCGGTGTTATCTCATTTTTTTTGAGTTTATCTATCTGTGCAAAAATTTCACTTTTTAATCTGTTTAAATCTTCGGTTAAATAATTTGCCGAAATATAAAATATAGAATCATCCTTCATTGAAGAATGTACAGCAGAAATAGAGTGTACAAGCTGTTTTTGCTCCTTTAAGTCCTTATATAATCTTGATGATTTTCCGTCACCTAATATTGTCGCCAAAACATCAAGTGCATAAGAATCTTTATCAGTCATAGATTTACAGCCCTTAAAACCTACCAATATATAACCTGTTTCTACATTCATGTCCTGTATTGTTTCAATTTGTGATGATGGTTTTTTGTCTGTTTTATATAAAGATTTTTTCTGATTTTTTTTATCGGAATTTATTATTGCAGGTTTATTAAATTTTTCTTTTACTGCAGCAAGCGCTTTTTGAGTATCTACATCCCCTATTATAACTGTAGTCATCTTATCAGGAGTATACCATTTATTATAAAAATCAAGAATCTGTTCTCGTGAAATAGTTTCTATTACTTCTTTTGTTCCTATTACATCCCGTTTATAGGGGTGATTTTTATAGAATCCTTTTATTAAATTTCTGTATAGCACGGTTGTAGGTTTATCGTTATTTTTAGATATTTCTTCAATAACTACTTTTCTTTCTTTTTCAAGTTCTTTTCTCGGAATTAACGGGTTTAATAACATATCCGAATGTAAATCTAATGCCAAATCAAAATAATTAGAAGGAATTAATATATAATAATGCGTAAAATCCTTACTTGTTGCGGCATTAGTAATTGCACCTTTTGATTCTAATATTGTATCAAATTCTTTTGAAGGATGTTTTTGACTGCCCTTAAAAAACAGATGTTCCAAAAAATGTGCCGCTCCGTTATTTTCATCCGTTTCATTTATTGAACCCGTTTTAATCCATGTATCTATTATTACTATAGGATTATCATGCATTTCTTTTATAACTACGGTTTGATTATTTTCCAGTTTATATGTATTATAATCTGCGCCATATGCTATCAACCCTATTAAAAATACTATTGTCAAACTTAATATTTTCTTCATTACTTATCCCTTTTTATTTCCCCTAATTTATATTATACACTATATTATTTTTATTTTTATTAGGTTAAGTTACTTATTTTCTTATTCATTTAGTTTACAAATTAATTCGTACATACTTCTTTTATACGAAAATTTTAAAAATAAAAATAAATTTATTCATAATTATGTATGATTTAAATCTTTATTCAAATTGCTAATATTACACTATATTCCTTGGAAAAATAAACAATGATACACATATCCCTAATCTACAGCTATGATTAATTCATAGCTTTTTTCTTTTATATCTTTTCCGGCTCCGTTTTTTTATACAAAATATAAATCTCTTTTTCTATTGGCGTACTTAAATTTATATTTGAGGTTTTATATATTTCTTTATAACCGTTTGATTCATTAAAAATGATATCATCCTGAACAATAACGTAATCACTTTGAATATAATTATCTTTCGTTTTTTCTTTCCCGTTCTTTTCAAAGTTGTAATAAGTTATATATTGATTATTAGGAATATAAAACAATTTTTTATCGGGTAAATATGCGGATATTGATGAAAATGTATAGGGAAGTCCGATTACCATAAATGTGTTTTCTTCTTTTATATTTTGTTTTATGTATTCAGATATTTCTTTTGAACCGCTGAAATTATATTTTATATCCTTATATATAACGGGAAACGAAGTTATAAAACTTATAATAAATATTAAATAAATACTATATTTTAAATATTTTTTATTTTCTGTTTTATTGTCGTTATTTAAAACCCAATAACAAAATAATAAAATTAAAAGGCTGACAAAAACTTTTTGATACGGTATCCCTCCAAACCAAAATTTGTTAAGAACATAAAAAATAAATCCCGAACTTAAGGTATATATTAAAAATATTTTTTTATCCGCTTTAAAGAAATTATATAAAATTACAACCGCCAAAAGATAAAATATATATATTAAATAATTAAATTTGGCAACAATATTGCAAAACACCCATATAAAATTAATAATCGTATAACTTATAAAACGATGCAAGTTTAAATAATTTTCTATAATTTTATTTTCTGCGGGAACGCTCATAAATAATAAAAGCATAAATAAAAAGTATACTGATAAAATCAAAACGGGATATAAATCAGATATTTTTTTATTTTTAAAACATTCAATAAGTTTTTCAATCCCGAATAAAACAAAAAGAATCCCCGAAAAACCAAAAACTAAAATATGGGTTTGAGAACATAAAATTATGAGTAAAGAATATATAAAAGGATTTTCTTTTCTTTTAGGGTAAAAGTATGCCAAAAGAAATATAGATAAAGGAATTAAAGAATAATTTCTCGCAATAACAGGGAAAAAATATAACATGCCGGAACTGAAAATAACAATGGTTTTAAAAAAATTATTAAAAGGAGCCTTAAACAGAAAAAAAACAACCGAAGCCAAAACAAATAACCAGCTTAAAAATTGCATAACATAAACGCTGCAGCCCAATTTAGCAAAAGGGAACAGTAAAATATACCAAAGAAAAGGATGCCCTTCAATTCTTGCCGTTTTCAAAACATCAATAAAATTTAAATCTCTTACTATACACCAAACCTGAGCTTCATCCCTCCAAATTTCATGATTAAATAATGTAAAAACAGAAATTATAAAATATAAAAACAAAATCAAGAAATAATATTTATTATTTAATATAAAATTTTTAACAGTATTCATAACAGCTCCTTTATTAAATGATACTATAATTGAATACAAAAAATAATAATGTAACACTTTGTAAGTTATAAAAGGAATAATTATTGTCCGAAAGCATTGTTTTGACTATGCTAAATTTCGGACAATAATATATGGATAATGAAATAAAAAGAACATTAAATTTAAAAGATTCAATATCTGTAGTAGTAGGCTCAATGATAGGCTGCGGAATATTTATAGTATCCGCTGATATAGCCCGTCAGGTAAATAATGCCTGGTTTTTGATATTAGTATGGATTATAGCCGGATTATTTTCATTAGCAGGAGCCGTAGCATATATAGAACCCGTATTAAATATACCCGATAACGGCGGGCAATACATATTTTTAAAAAAAATGTTTAATGATTTAACTGCATTTTTGTACGGATGGTCGCTTCTTTTAGTTATACAAACCGCTACTATAGGAGCCGTTTGTATAGCTGTAGGTAAATTTTTAGGGATTATTTTCCCTAAAATCAGTTCCGAAATATTTTTAATAAATCTTCCTTATCTGAAAATTTCAACTCAGCAATTATGTGCTTTATTTATATGTATCTTATTATCTTTTATCAATTCAAAAGGAATTAAATACGGAGTTTTAACACAAAATATTTTTACCGTAACAAAAGTATTATCTATAGTGGGAGTTATAGTTTTTGCAATATTTTTGGGCTGCAGCCATTCAATTATATCTTCAAATTTTGTAAATACCCTAAGTATAAACGATTTTTCCTTTACAAATACGGAAATAATATCCGCAGCAACGGTGGGTGCTATTTTTGCAATGGTAACATGGAACAATATTACTTTTATCTCGGGAGAAATAAAATCACCCGAAAAAAATATCCCCTTAGCATTATTCTGGGGAGTAATAATTGTTATGTTTCTGTATTTATTGATTAATATATTATATGTATTTTCAATCCCCATAGAAGCAATAAAAACAGCACCCGAAGATGTTGTAGCCGTAGAACTGATGCAAAGAATAACCGGAGATGCGGGAAAATTTATTATAGCAATAATAATAATGATATCAGCAGCAGGAAGTGCAAACGGACTTATTATGACAGGAGCAAGAGTCTATTGCCAAATGGCAAAAGATAATCTCCTTTTTAATAAACTTTCGGTTGTGAACGAAAAAACAAATTCTCCCGTTAATTCTCTCGTGCTTCAGTGTTTTTGGTCTTGCGTCTTTATTACATTCTGCGGTAATTACAGTGAATTACTTGATTATGTTATTTATGCGGCATTAATATTTTATGTTCTCACAGCCATAGGAATATTTGTTTACAGATTCAAGCATAAAGAACATATTAAAAAGAAAATAAACAGCTTTTTTGCATTATTTTTTATAATTACGGGAAGTTTTATTATTTATTCTCTTACCGTCCATAAATTTGTAAATTCAATGAAAGCACTATTAATAATTTCTACCGGAATTCCGATATATTTTTTATGGAAAAAATACGGAAAACGAAGTACTTGTGCAAATTTGAAAAAAAATGTATCATATACACAGGAGCTAAGAGAAGAGGTTAGTAATGATAATAGATGAATTATTGAGTGAAGTAATAAAATTTAAAGCAAGCGACTTGCACGTATCAGCAGGACTTCCTCCGATTATAAGGGTTGACGGAAACTTATTAAGAACAAAACACGACATATTAACCCCAACCGCAGTTGAAGATTTATTATTTCCAATGTTAAATAACGAACAGAGAAGAACCCTTGAACAACAATGGGAACTTGATATGTCATACGGTATAAGCGGTATAGGACGTTTCAGGGTAAACGTATATAAAAACAGAAATACATATGCAGCCGCATTCAGAACCGTAAACAGTGAAATCCCTTCATTTGAAACATTGGGATTATCTGATGTAGTAAGAAGTATAACGGAAAGACCAAGAGGACTTATACTTGTAACAGGGCCTACGGGAAGCGGTAAGTCTACAACATTAGCTTCCATGATTGACTATATTAATGAAACAAGAAATGAACATATTTTAACTATCGAGGATCCTGTCGAATTTGTTCACAAATCAAAGAAAAGTATTATTCACCAAAGAGAACTTGGTCAAGATACACGCTCATTTGCCAATGCACTTAAATCAGCATTAAGAGAAGACCCCGATATTATATTGGTCGGCGAAATGCGTGATATTGAAACTATCAGCTTGGCAATAACCGCAGCTGAAACAGGTCACTTGGTATTCGGAACTTTGCATACATCCTCCGCCAGCCAAACTATTGACCGTATTATAGACGTATTCCCCGAAGGTCAGCAAACACAAATAAGAGTTCAATTGGGCGGTTGTCTTGAAGCCGTATTTGCACAAACTCTTCTTCCTAAATTAACTCCTACGGGACAAAAGAAAGGCCGTGTAATGGCGCAGGAAATTCTTATTAAAACAAACGCTATTGCAAATATGGTTAGAGAAGGAAAATCAGCTCAAATCTATTCGGCTATACAAACAGGTGCCGGCTCAGGCATGCAAACGCTTGAAATGGCTCTCAGCCAATTATACAGAGAAAAACAAGTTACTTTAGAAGATGCTTTAGCTAAATCTCAGCGCCCTGAAGAATTTAGACGACTCGCAGGTATCAGAGCAGGCGCTGAAGATGATGAAGAAGAAATGTAATCTATTTCTTTAAAAGTAAATTTCTTAAAAAGATAAATCAAAAGATTTATCTTTTTTTTAAGAAAAATTAAATTCCTTTACTATTTATGATTGCATTTTATTCTTGAAATGATATTATCAATTTATTATTAAAGACTTACCCACCGAAAAGTCACAAATTTACAAAAGGAAACACGTATGGCAATTAACTTAAAAAACAAATCAAAAATTATAGAGAAGTTTGGAAAAAATGCGCAGGATACAGGAAGCGTAGAAACTCAAATAGCTCTTCTTTCCGAAAAAATAACCGAATTAACGGAACATCTTAAAAATAACCCTAAAGATTTCCAAGGCAGAAGAGGTTTATTAATGATGGTAGGAAGAAGAAAAAGATTACTTTCTTATCTAAAAGACAGAAATCTTGATGATTACAGAAAATTAATTAAAACTCTTAAAATAAGAGAAGCAAAATAAATAACATATTCCATATAAAAACTACACTAAAAAACCGCTTAAAGGCGGTTTTTTATATTGCATAAAAAAAAGAGGACTTGTTAAAGGTCCCCCTGAAATCTTTTTCAATTTCCTCGCGTGTTAGTAAAGGTTAGTAAGTAAGGTAAGTATGAATATTATAAATTATCTCTTTCTTATTCCTCGTATTTATATAAAGTATTTTTTTCAGCCGAAATTGACTAAAATAATAAAAATTTAATAAAAGTTAACAATTAAGTCTGAATTACTATAAAATTAATAAATTTAATTTAAAAATTTACTTAAATCCGTTTTATCAAATACTTCTATTCTTGACTGGCTGTGAACAAATATAATGCAGGAGATAAGAGGTTTAAACATTTCAAAATCGCTGTATGAAAGTTTTTTGTTTAAGTCTGCCATATTATCAGCCAAGAACTCCGTTATAAGAATTTTATTTTTAAAAATAAGCGAACTGAAATAATCAAGTGCATTTTTAGACGTAATACCTTCAAAATAAATAATATCAGGAGATTGAAATTCAATGAATCTCATAACTTTATCCATATTAAACCCGATATTTTCATTTAATTCACACTGATTAATATTATCAAGATTGTATTTTGCTATTGATTCAATAGTCATAATATTTTTATTTTCTTTAGGAAGGTCATTTAAAAGAGAATAAATAATATGGGTTTTACCGGCTAAAGAAGCACCGCAGACAAGCGTTATTCCGGGAGTACTTAAAGAATAGCGTATTGTATTAATTTGATTTTCACTTAAACCTATTTCATTTAATTTTTTTGGAGGTTTATATATTTTTAAAGATATTCTTTCTCCGTTAATTGTGGGGAAAGCCGAAATACTTGCCGTAAGGGTTAAATCTTCCGCTTTAAAAACTAATTTCCCCAATTGAGGCAGTTCGCATACATTTGCATCCAAAGAAGAAAGTGTTTTTAATTTTGACAAAAACGGAACTACTAATACGGAAGGTATTTGACCCGTATTTATTATTTCGTTTCCCTGTCTGAAATTAACACTTAAGCCGTTTGGTACATGTTCAAAAAATAGCTCATGTACTCCGTTTGTTATTGCCTGTTTTAATATTGCTCTTATTAATATTTGTATATGCTCATCGGAAAGTACGTCATTATTGAGTTCTTCCTGCCAATCTAATTTATTTTCATTTTCATCAATATTAATCTGCCCGACAGAATTTTCATTATGATAGTATTCTTCAATCTTTTCTAAAACAAGTGATTCCGCACAAACCACAGGTTCAATATCACAGCCGGTTTTCTCAACTATTTTATCAATCGCAAATAAATCCAAAGGATCAGCCATTGCAACAGTTAATACATTCTCTATTTTAAACAACGGAATTATTTTGTATTTTTGCGCATCAATATAATTTATGTATGACAGGCAAGATTTATCAAGTGTGTAATCTTTTAAATCAACATAGGGGATATGAAGTTTATTTTCCAAAAACTTTAATAAAACTTCTTCGCTAATTAAATTTGATTTAATTAGAATAGTTCCGATATTAACATTTTGAGAATCGGCAAGTTCATGCGCTTTTTCAATATCATCATAGCTTACCAGCCCATCTCTTACCAAATCGTATTTTAATTTTTCCAGTGTTTTATTTGTTACTCGTTCCATTAATTATCCTAAGTATTTTTTTACTTTCTCAACAACAAAATCAACATTAAACGGTTTTGTAATATATTCATCGGCTCCGGTTTCTTCCCCTATTATTTTATCCTCTTCTTGGGAACGAGCCGTTATCATTAATATAGGAATATCTTTATATTTATTATCATATTTTAAAAGTCTGCTTATTTTATATCCGTTTATTTTAGGCATCATAACATCAAGTATAATTAAGTCAGGATTAGCTTCTCTTGCTAATTTTAAACCGGCCTCGCCGTCCATTGCCGTAATACATTCGTATCCGTTTGACTCCAATACGAATTGAAGTATCTCTATTATATCCGCTTCATCATCAACTATTAATATTTTTTTCATCACTATCCTCTTTTGAAAAAATACTTACTTTTTTTAACAGTTCATCGGCTGTTTGTGCATCTCTCGGATACAATGCCGCTGAATAAACTATATCACATTCTTCATATCCTGTAGCATTTGCTTTTATATATCCGTCTACTTTTCTTACTTCAAAATCAAATACAAACGAATCTACATCCACACTGTATACATAATAATATCTTTTGTTATCTTCCGTATAACTATATTCTTTATATACGGTATTTTTTCTTATAACATCATCCGATATAATTTTATCCGTAAAAGATTTTCCATCAACTATATTTTCCCTGAATGCACATAACGAAACATTTAATCTGTCTTGTTTTGCTTTTTGTATATCCTGCTCCAGAGATAATTTAAAAATTTCTTTTTCACTCATTAAAGGAATAGCCAAATAAAATACGGAGCCTTTATTTATTTCACTGTTAAGCCAAATAAAACCTTTATGAGCATCCATTAACCGCTTTGCTATTGGCAGCCCCAAACCGGAACCGCCTACTTTTCTGCTTAATGAGTTTTCTATTTGTTTAAACTGCTCGAAAACCTTATTCCAATTCTCTTTTGCAATTCCTATCCCGTTATCTTTTACCGCTATTTGTATATATTCATCACTCATTTCAGACGGCAGACTATCAAAAAACGGATTCTCTCTTATATCCTCTTTACTTATTTTTTTGCTTGTTATTTCTATTTTACCGTTCTCTTTTGTAAATTTTATTGCATTTGATATAAGATTTGTTAATACCTGCTCCATTCTTTGTGTATCTACATACACCATCCCTAAATTATTATCTAATTGGGATTCAATTGTAATATTTTGCTCTTTTGCAAGATTTTCCAACGTATTTTTTACCAATTCAACAGTCAAATTAATATTAGCCTTCTCAAAACGAAATTCCATTTTCCCTGCTTCTATCCTTGATAAATCCAATAAATCATATATAATTGCAGATAATCTCGTAACATTTCGTTTTGCTAAATTTAAAAACTTTTCCATGGCATCATTTACTTCACCCGTTGTCCCCTTTAGTATTATATCTAATGCACTGTTTATTGACGTTAACGGTGTTCTTAATTCATGCGACACGATGGAAATAAATTCGGATTTTAATCGTTCCAATTTCTCTAACTTTATATTGGTATCCTTTATTTCTTCATACAAAATTGCGCTTTCCAAAGGCAGTGATACTTGTTTTACCAAGGTTGAAAAACATTTTGTATCATCGGGTACAAAATCCTGCTCTCTGAATACTTCTATTATTCCGTAAAATTTATTCTTTATATTTACGGGGGCAAATAAATTATCATAACCTAATATATTTAAATCATGCTCACCATAATTATCTTTATTATGCTTTACTATTTTTATGTCATCTATTAAAGGATTTATGGAAAACAAATTTTTAAAATTTAATAATGCCCTTAATTTTATTGCATTTTCCAATCTTTGAGATACGGGAAATATTGATTTAATTATTAATTGTATATCATTTACTTCATTTAGTATCAGTGCATAGCACAAAGATAATGATAAACTTTGCTCTAATCCGTCAGTCATAATATTGATTAAATTTGTTTTATCCAAAGAACCGGCAAGCTGAGTACTCGTATTATATAAGACGTTTAATTGATATAAACTTTTTGCAAGTTCATTATTATTCTTTGATAACGTTTTAAAGGTTTCATATAAATTTAAATTTGTATTTATACATGACATAAATAATTGTTCATTTATAGGTCGTGTTACATATGAATTAACATATTTTAAAATATCATAATTAATATTTTTTTCCGGCAATAATACAACGGTTCGTATGTCTTTTGTCTGAATAAGCAATTTATATTTTCTTATAATACTTACTATGTCTAAGTTTATAGATTCCGAATCAAAAATAAATAAAGGAATGTTGTCACTGTTTATATAGCTTTCAATTTCATCTTCATCAGATAAACATATCATTTCAAAAGAAAATTTTGAAATAACGGACTTTAAATCCTTTTCGGTATTGGCATTATCTGAAACAAGAATAAATTTAGTCATTATAAACCTAATCTGAAATATAACAGTAACATTATAACAAAATATGAAATTTTAGTTAATATCAACGACACTAACTCCGTCACCGCCCTCGGCATTTTCACCGGGACGAAATTTTGCAACATAGGGCGAATTTGATAAATACTCTCTTATAACTTGTTTTAAAGCGCCCGTACCATGCCCGTGAATTATATAAACCGGAGTTAGATTAACCATACTTGCTTTATCAAGATATATTTCTACTTCTTCTAATGCTTCCTCGCATCTAAATCCCCTTAAATCAAGCGTTTGCGATAAATTATGACGTTCTATCGAAAAATCTTTTTTATAAACTCCCTTGGCTTTATTTTCACGTTTTATTAAATTTTTATTTAATACTGCCAATTTATTTTGTTTGATTTTTGTTTTTAAATCACCCATAAGTATTTGAACATTCTTATTTTTATCGGGTAGAGTTAATATTGTAACTTCTTGATTTAAATCCGTAATCATAACCTTATCACCGGTTTTAATCTTAGTCCAATCAATAGGAGTATACTTTTGCGCAATTTCATTTTCTGCTTTATTAAAACTATCTCTTAATTCCGCCTCCATGTTCTGCAATCTGTGAAAACTTCTTCGTGCAATTATTTCGGTTTTTTCTTCACGCATTTGTTTTAATATTTCTTTAATTTCTTCTCTCGCTTCTTCAATGGCTGTTTCATATTTTTTCTTATATATAAGAATATTCTTCTTTTTATTATTTTTTATATCAATTAATTTATCATTGAGGCTTTGCTCCAAGCGCTTAACATTTTCTTCTTTTTCCAAAATAATTTTTTTCGAATCTGAAAGTTCCTGCTGGGTTTTTTGAAGTTCTTCAAGTACTTTTGCACCCGAATCCTTTTCATTAAAATATATTTCTCGAGCCAGATTAACAATTTCATCCTTCAATCCCAAGTTTTTACCGACCGAAATTGCGTTACTTGCTCCGGGAATACCTATTAATAATTTATATGTAGGTAATAATGTTTTTATATTAAACTCAACCGATGCGTTTACATATCCTTGTTTTAAATATGCCAAAGATTTTAACTCTCCGTAATGAGTTGTAACAATTACGAAAGCCCCCGAAGATTTAAGATATTCTAATATAGCTTGAGCTAAAGATGCACCTTCCTTCGGATCTGTTCCGGAGGATATTTCATCAAGCAGTATAAGAGAATCCGCATCCGCATTATTAATTATATTTACAATATTTTTCATATGAGCAGAAAAGGTTGATAAATTTTGAATAATACTTTGTTCATCCCCGATATCCGAAAAAACCTTCTTAAACGGATAGATTTCAGCTTCATAACAAGGCAGATGCAATCCGGCTTTTGTCATTAGAGTAAATAACCCTATTGTTTTTATTACTACCGTTTTTCCTCCCGTATTGGAGCCTGTTATAATCATGCAATTTTTTTCGGAATCCATATAAAAATCATTTTCCGTAATATCTGATTTTGATTTCATTAATACGGGATTTTTCATAAGCTTTATATTTATAACTTTTTTATCCGAAATTTTTGCAGCCGCAGCATCAATTGAAGCACTATATTTTGCCTTTGCAAAAATAAAATCCAGTTCAATTAATTGTTCATTTGATTTTTTTATTTCCTCCGCATTTTTACCTATTTCTTCGGATAATGATTTTAATATTTTTGTAATTTCACAACGGATTTGAATATTAATTTCCCTGAGTTTATTGTTTAATCCGACAAGAATTTCAGGTTCTATATAATATGTTTGGTTAGATTGAGATACGTCATGAACTATTCCCGATACCTTATTTTTACACTCCGCTTTAACCTGAAATACTGTCCTTTCATCCCTTTGGGTATAAACCGTATCTTGCAAATTATTCGTAAAATCAGCATTTTGAAGCAGAGATGATATACAAGTTCTTATATTCTGATTTGTATCTCTTAATGCCTGATAAAGTCCTTTTAATTCTCCCGTTGCATCTTCTTTAACAGTTAAATTAGGTGTAAACGTATTAAAAATCTTATCTTCAAGTTTCTTATCAGTAAACAGTAATTCCTTCATTTGTGATAATTCAAAATAATCTTTTGAATTACCATCAAGAAAATTTTTCATTAATCTTGAAGTTTTTAAAGAATAAGCAATATTAACAATTTCTTCTTCCGTTAAACAAATTTTCTTTTTAGCATCTACAAGACTGTAATTAATTTCAAAAATATTATCCAATGGAATATTTAAAGCTTTGTTAATAATATCTCTTGCTTGAGAAGTTAACAATAGTTCATATTTAATAGTATTAACATCATCAAAAACCTGAGCATGAAGGCAGCGTTTTTTGCCGGATTCACTAATCGCATAAGAAGATAAATACGTTAAAACCTTGTCAAATTCTAAAATTTCATAAGTTTTATTATCCATAAAATTATTATAACGAAAAAAGGAGGATAAGAAAAACTTATCCTCCTTTTAAACTTAAGAAAATATTTATTTCTTAGAAAGAACTTTACCGTCAACGATTTCTTTAAATTTCTTTCCTGCCGTAAATACAGGAGCAGTTTTAGCAGCTATTTTAATAGATGCTCCTGTTTGAGGATTACGTCCCGTTCTTGCAGCTCTTTTTCTTGATTCAAAAGTACCAAATCCGACTAAAGTTACTTTCTTTCCTTTAGCAACTGTTTTTTCAATAGTTGACATAATTGTATTAATTACATCATAAGCTTCTTTTTGAGTAACTTTTGCCTTTTTCGAAACTTCTTGTACTAATTCTTCTTTATTCATAGAATAAGTCCCCTTTCTAAAAATACCACATATCTATTATATGTGTTTTTGAAATATAGTCAATAGTTTATTACAATTTGAATTATAATCTCCTATTTGTTTTTCATGGTAGGGAACGCAATTACGTCACGAATAGTGGCAGATGCGGTAAGGAGCATAACCAATCTATCAATACCCATACCCATACCGCCAGTAGGAGGCATACCGAATTCAAGTGCGTTAATGAAATCTTCGTCTATATCACATGCCTCTTCATCCCCCTGAGCTTTTTGCAGCGCTTGTGCTTCAAAACGTTCTCTTTGGTCTATAGGGTCGGTTAATTCGGAAAATGCATTTGCCAATTCCCAGCCGTTTACTTTTGATTCAAACCTTTCGGTTAAGCGGGGATTATTTCTGTGAACTTTTGCTAAGGGAGAAATTTCTCTGGGATAATCCATGATATGAACGGGTTGAATAATATACGGCTCTACTTTATCTTCAAATACAGCCTCAACGATTTTACCCCAATTCATATTTTCATCAAGTTCAACACCTAACTTTTGTGCCGCTTGCTCAGCCTCTTTAGATGTTGTAAATTCATTAAAATCAACTCCCGTTGCTTCTTGTATTGAGCCTATCATTGTTTTTCTGTCCCACGGCGGAGTTAAATCTATTTCATTTTCTCCATATTTAATTTTTGTTGTCCCCAATACTTCTTTAGCAACAAAAGCAACCATATTTTCCGTTAATTCCATCATATCATTATAATCGGCATATGCTTGATATAACTCTATTGTTGTAAATTCGGGGTTATGCAGCGAGTCTATACCTTCATTTCTGAAACAACGGTTAATTTCAAAGATTTTTTCGGATAAACCGCCCACCATTAATCTTTTTAAATGAAGCTCAGGTGCTATTCTCATATACATGGGGATATCAAGTGCATTATGATGTGTTTCAAACGGTCTTGCATTAGCTCCGCCTGCCTGAGAATGAAGCATGGGTGTTTCCACCTCTAAAAAACCTCTTGATGTTAAATATTCTCTTATTTTTTGTATTATTAATCCTCTTTTTCTGAATGTTTCTTTTACTTCAGGATTCATTATCATATCTACATATCTTTGACGATATCTTGTTTCTACATCGGTTAATCCGTGAAATTTTTCGGGTAAAGGTTTTAATGATTTTGTTAATATTTCAAAATCTATAGCTTTTATACTTAATTCACCTCTCGGAGTTCTTCTTATATCTCCTGTAAATCCCATTATATCGCCTATATCAACGAGTTTTAATAATTTTAGTTTTTCTGAATCTATATTTTGTTTATGTGAAAATATTTGTATTTTTCCCGTATCATCCATTAAATCAATAAACATGCCTGAATTTCTTATAGCCATTACTCTTCCGGCAACACTGTAACGGTCCTGGGTTTCTTCTTGGGCAGGTAAATCTTTATATTTTCTCTGTAATTCCTCTGCAGATGCCGTTTTTTCATATTTATAAGGATATGGATTTATCCCCTTTTCTCTTAAATCATTCGCTTTTTGTATTCTGCCTTGTCTTATTACATCTATTGAAGATGTCTGCACTTTTATATCAGATTCTTGCATTTTACCTCCATATTCTTTATATTGATTCTATCACTAAAATTATTTTTTTTATATTAAAATCATATTATGGAAAAAGTAAGTATAATTATACCCGTATACAATGAAAAAGATACAATCAGCCTTATCATAGATAAGGTTGAAAAAGCAGATTTTGCCGGTCTTGAAAAAGAAATTATTATAATTGATGATTCATCAACCGATTCTACAACCGATATTTTAAAAGCAATGCAAGGGAAATATAAAATATTTTTTCATGAAAAAAACCAAGGTAAAGGTGCCGCAATAAGAACAGGTATCTGCGCTTGCGAAGGTGATTATATTGTTATACAGGATGCGGATTTAGAGTATTCTCCCGAAGATTATAACTTATTGCTTCCCTTATTAATAAACGATGAAGCGGATGTTGTTTACGGTTCCAGATTTTTAAATCCCGATAACCATAAAAACTTTATGTCTAAAAACAGGTTAGCCAATAAATTTTTAACTTTATTAACTAATATACTGTTTTCAACATCTATTACAGACATGGAAACATGCTATAAGGCTTTTAAAAGTTCTGTTTTAAAAGGAATAACCATAAAATCCGACAGATTTGATTTTGAACCGGAAATAACCGCAAAAGTAATAAGAAAAAAAGCGAGATTAAAAGAAAAAGCCATTTCTTACAACGGAAGAGGGCATGAAGAAGGTAAAAAAATTAATTGGAAAGACGGTATTAAAGCTATATTTACAATTATAAAATACAGGTTTTTTGATTAATTTACGATTCTGCCGTAACGGATAATAATTTATTTTCCAAATATTTAACGGCACTGTTTGCGGCAATTGCTCCGTCAGAAGCTGCTGTTACAACCTGTCTTAAAGGAGTATTCCTTACATCACCTGCCGCATATACTCCTTCTATTGAAGTTTGCATGTTGATATCAGTTTCAATAAATCCGTCATTAGTTTGTTTTAATTGTCCGTTAAAATAGCAGGTATTTGCACTCAGCCCTATATAAGGAAATACACCGTCCACATCCAGTTCTTTAACGGAATCTGTTTTTAAATCCTTTAATAACAACTTTTCAACCGTATTTGAACCTTTAATTTCAACGGGAATTGCACAAAGAATAAATTCCAATTTTTCATTTTGAGAAGCACGCTGACAAACAAGCCTGTCAGCTCTTAAACCTTCACGTCTGTGAATAATGTATACTTTTTTAGCAAATTTAGTTAAATAAAGAGCTTCTTCAAGCGCCGAATTTCCTCCTCCTATTACCGCAACCGTTTTATCTTTATAAAATGCACCGTCACAAACTGCGCAATAGCTGACGCCTCGCCCTTTAAACTCCTCTTCTCCTTTTATATTTAATTTTTTTGCCTGTGCTCCGGTTGATATTATCACTGTTTTTGATTTAAATATTTTATCTTTTGTTTCTATTTCTTTTAATTCGGAATTTAAATTTATTTTTTCTATTTCAACCATAGGAAATTTTTGGACGCCGAATTTATCGGCATGCCGTTCAAATTTTTCCATCAATTCAAAACCTTCTATCTGTGAAAATCCGGGATAATTTTCTATTTCAAAGTAATTGGAAGGCTGACCGCCAAACATATTTATATCAAGTATTGCAGTTTTGATATTACCTCTTGCAGCATAAATTCCGGCACTAAATCCCGCCGGGCCGGAACCAAGTATTACACAATCAAATATTAATTCTTCCTTATTATTCATTTTCCCTCACCCTTTTCCGATTATAATCCCAAAATTCCCGAAATCGGCGCTCCTGAAATTTTAGTTCCTCTTACTTGAAATTCGACGTAATCTTCTTTAATAAGTTTCCCGTTTTGATACGTTTTTATACTTATTCTGTCTACTCCCGTAAAATTATCACCTTGTATAGTTAAAATAGGTGTTTCTAATGATTCTTCATCCGGATAATTTGTTCTTTTCTCAAATTTTACCGTTTTTCCCTTTACATCATTTACCGTTATATCCGCTCTTGCTCCGGATAACGGATTCATTAATGTTATTACGTCTTTATTTCTTGTCAGAGTCCAAATATCTACACTTGTTGAATCAAACAAGTCTTTATTTGTTGTTTTTGTACATACTGACACAACTTTCCAATCTCCGTAAAATTCCTTCGGAACTTTATCGGTCATCTCAATTGCACCGGTTATCATTTCCGCTTGACAGGGCATTATTGCCGTAAAAATTAATATTATAAAATTTAATATTATCTTCTTCATATTATTTATTTAATTATTTTTTTTGATAAATCAAATCCCCTGTTTTAAAAATTTTACTATTATTTTTTAATTATGATAAATGCTAATTTAAATTTGACTTTATTCGATAACTTGAGTGATAAGACCTGTATAAGATGAGTTAAACCAAAATTCAAAACAGCTTTTATTCAGCAGTTATCACACTTATCCAACAAATATTTTTTTATATCAATATTTAATTTTTTAAAATTTTCAACTAATTTTTCATTTGAAGAAATTTTATAATCTTTATCGGAAGAAATAATTATAACATTGGTTATATCTGTTACTCTTTCATCTATATTATAAAAAGACTTGTAATAAATTTTGTCCGAATAATTTCCCTTAAAAACGGTATTATTATTAAAATATTTTTTATAAATCGGGAAATATTTTTTGAAAAATATATTTTTCTTATTTGAAAAATCAGGACTTGCGCACATATTAGAAACAAAAATACCCGATTTTTTTAATGCCGATTTAATAAGATTAAAATATTCGGATTGCAAAAATCTTAAATCAATTCCTACATTATTTGCCACATCCGTAACTATTAAATCATATTTTGTTTTATTTGAGCGTAAATACGTTATACCGTCCTGAAGAATAAATTTAAATTTTTCTGACGGAATAAAATTAAAATATTCGGAAGCTATAAACGGCATATTAATTTCAATATCAACAACATCAATATTTTTTAAATCGGGATAAAGAATTTCAAAGTCATTGACAAGTTTACCCGTACCGAGTCCTATTAATAATATTTTCTTAATTTTTTGATTCATTAAATAAGGAATCAAAAAATAATTTATATACGGAAGATTCCCCTTATAATAATCGGTATTAATAAAACCTGCCTGATATGTATTATTAAAATGGACAAATCTTCCTGCTTCATTTTCCGCAACAGTAATATAATGAAAATCAGATTCAAGCTCAAATAAAATTTTATCCTTAAACTTTTTATTGTTCATTTTCGCTAAAAGTGAAGGATTGGGTTTTTTTATTGCTAATTTTTCAGGGATTAAAATTTTTTTATTCATAAATTAATTATATAATAACTAAAAATATTGTATAATATAATAAAATCCGTGCTGAAAAAGGACTAATATGCCTGTAAAAAATTTTAATAAATTAAAAAATAATTCTGTTGAACAAGCTGAAAATCTGCTTTCTGAAGCAATTAATTTTTATGGTAATAACAATTATAAACATGCAGTCAATAAATTATCACAAGCTCATAAAATATTTCTCGCACACAAAAATATTTCAAAAGTATCAGTATGTTTATCCTTAACTGGATTAATAAAATACTTAAATAAATCTGAGGGTTATTATAAATCGCTCTTACTGCTTGAAGATTCCAAATTTTTGGCTGAAAGCTGCAAAGATAAAGTTGCAGCCGGGGTTAATAAATTTTCATTCGGTCAAATATTTTATATTGAAAATAAATACAACGAATGTATATATTATTTATCATGCTGTCTGGATGCTTTAAATCAATACCCGCTCTTAAAAGTTAAATCTTTGGAATTATTAGCATTAACTTATATAAGAGTTCAAAATATAAAAATGGCATTAACATATTTAGAACAGGCAATAGTACTGGCAAAAGAATATGAATTTAAACTAATATATGATGAATTAAAAGAAATATCAAAAAATTATATAAATTCAAATTCCACACTACAACAAGCATTAATATACAGAGATAAAAATAAAAAAAATAAAGAGCAGGACACAACCTTATTACTTGCACTGTCCACAATAGCAAGAACCGTTAATGCCGAAGCTAATATAGACAAACTTTTAATTACAATAGCGGAACAAACAAGATTAGTATTAAATGCGGACAGGTGCAGTGTATTCTTATATGATAAAGCCAAAAATGAATTATGGTCAAAAGTAGCACTCGGTATGAAAAGCGAAGAAATCAGATTTTCTGCGGATAAAGGTTTTGCCGGATATGCCGTTAAAACCGGTGAAACTTTAAGAATTAAAGACGTTTATAAAGATGAACGTTTCAATAAAGAAATTGATAAACATACCGGCTATAAAACATACAATCTTTTATGCATGCCCATAAGGAACATAAAATTTGAAATAATAGGTGCATTTCAGGTTTTAAATAAGAAAAACGGTGATTTCACGGTTGATGACGAAAATATTTTATTGGCAATAGGAACAAATGCAGGCATTGCTATAGAGAATAACTTATTATTCAATATTCAGCAAAGAATGCTCGAAGAGCAGAAAAAACTGTTTGAAGGACTTATTGATACATTAGCAGCTTCAATAGATGCAAGAGATAAAATAACATTAGGTCATTCTAACCGTGTAAAATTATATTCAGAATTAATATGCGGTAAACTTGGATTAAATAAAGATATTACAAATATTATTTCAAAAGCCGCAATGCTTCATGATATAGGAAAAATCGGTATAAGGGACAGTGTACTCCAAAAAAAAGGCAAATTAACCGAAGAAGAATATGAACATATCAAAGAGCATGTAAAAATAACCTATGATATATTATGTAAAACCAATATTAATGACTCGTTTTCCGAGATTACCGAAATAGCATCATCACACCATGAAAGATATGACGGAAAAGGATATTTCAGACAATTAAAAGGAGAAGAAATTCCGTTAGGAGGAAGAATACTTGCAATAAGTGATGTTTTTGATGCCATTACCTCAGTTCGTCACTATCGTGACAGAATGCCGATTGATTCTGCGCTTAAAATCATTTATGAAGGTAAAAATACTCATTTTGACGGTAAAATTGTTGACTCCTTTTTTGAAATACCTTTAGATGTTATTACCGATATTCTTATTTCGGAATACAATCTTAAACTAAATGAAACCGACAGAAAAATTCTCAATTCATGCAGTTTAAATGAATTTTATAATATGCTGGCAAAGAATAACAATACACCAAAAGAAAAAAAGATTATTAATATATTTAATTCATATTATATAAGAGAAGTAAATAAAGAATATCAAGGATAAATGTATGTATAAAATATTAATTGTAGAAGACCATGCATTAATAAGATTCGGATTAAGAACGGCTTTTGAAACTAAAGATTTTATTAGCGGGATATATGAAGCGGTATCGGGAGAAGATGCCGTCGAATTAGTTAAAAATAATGATATAGATGCCGTTATTATGGATTTAGGACTTCCAAATATGGACGGAATTGATACAACAAAAAAAATAAAATCCTTGAATAAAAATATAAAAGTAATTATTCTTACCTCTCATAATAGTGAAGAAGAAGTAATAAACTCAATAAAAGCCGGAGCATGTGCATATTGTTCTAAAGACATTAATCCCGAAAAGTTAGCGGATATTTTATTATCCGTAATGGAGGGTGCAATTTGGTTTGATTCTAAAATATCACATGTTATTCTTAATGCGGTTTGCGAAAACAATGAACCAAAAAAATTCAATGCGGATGAATACTATAATTTAACAGACCGGGAAAAAGAGGTATTATATTATATTTGTGAAGGATTAAATAACAACGAAATTTCAAAAATATTGGATGTTAGTGTTAATACAGTTAAAGTTCATGTATCAAGTATAATCCAAAAACTTGAGGTGGAGGACAGAACTCAGGTTGTTGTTAAAGCATTAAAAAGTTTTAAAAAAATCAATACTTAAAAACAAATTCTTTGGGTGTATAGTTTTTTATATATTCAAACATTGCATCAATACTTTCTGCAATATAATAAAGAGATTTTGTTTCTTCTTTGGCAAATTTATATTCATAAACGGTTTTAAACATTGAAAAAAGGTTATTATAATATCCGTCAAAATTAAGGAAAATTATAGGCTTATCGTGATAACCCAATTGTTTTGCAACAATAATTTCAAAAATTTCTTCAAAAGTACCGAATCCGCCGGGAGCAGCAACAAATACATCGGCATATTTTTCCATTGTTGCTTTTCTTTCACGCATATCTTTTGTAATAATAACTTTAGCTAATTTATGGTTTTCAAGACCGAAAGAAGCAATTCTTTCGGGAATAACACCCGTAACTTCAGCGCCGTTTTGAAGTGCGTTATCCGCTATTACCCCCATCATACCTACGGTTGTTCCGCCGTACACCATATTATAATTATTTATTCCTATATTCTTTCCTAACTCTTGCGCAAATTTATAGAACTTCTCCGGCAGATAATTACTTGATGATGTATATACACATATTGTTTTCTTCTTTTCCATCTTTATCCTCAATATAAAAAAAGCACATGAAGGAATTTTTTTAATTTACCCCTTCATGTGAACAATCACAATCTTTTAATATTATAAAGAATAAATAATATGTGTCAAACTTTTTTAGTGCATACCAAATCTAATTGATTTATTTCTTCGGCATATTGAACATCATAAAATAATTTAGATGTTTTAATAAAATGTTGGGGATTAGAACTTACATAAAATATGGGTTCGTGATTTTTTTCTTCCGCTAATAATTCATTATTTAATAAATCTGAATATATTTCTTTTGCAAAGATTTTTGCAGGATCTATAAACATTTCGGAATCCGTAAATTTACTCAAAATACTCATCAAATAAGGATAATGCGTACAGCCTAAAATAATCTTATCAGGTTTATACTCAAGCATTTTATCCAAATGATATTTAACGTCAGATATGCTTTCTTGTGTATTTTGAAGTTGATTTTCAGCAATACTTACCCAATTGGGACATGCTATTTCAAAAACTTCAGTATTTTGTGAATATTTTTTTATTTGATTTCTGTATGCATGTGAATTTACCGTGCCGTTTGTAGCAAAAACACCTATCCTTTTATAATTTTGAAGTGCTATTTGTTTTGAAACATTTTGTACGGTTGGATATATTTTAAATTTATACCGTGATTTTAAAAAATCATAAGTTAAAGCGGAGGTTGTATTACAAGCCATTACCACAGCTTTAACATTTTTGGACTCAAAAAAATTAAAAATATTTTTTGTTATTTCAATTAGTTCTTCACCTGATTTATTCCCGTAAGGAAGATTAAGGGTATCGGCAAAATATAAATAATTTTCATTAGGCAGAAGTTTTATAAGCTGCGAAAAAACACTTAAACCTCCGACACCTGAATCAAATACCCCTATAGGTGAATTATCCATTTCTATTAATTCTCCGATAAATATCTAATTATGCCTTCAGCAATTGCTTGAGCCGAATCCGTCTGCCTTTTTTCGGAGGTAAGATTATGACGTTCTTTTTCATTTGATATAAATCCTAATTCCAGTAAAACGGCAGGAGCTTCTGTATGGTTTATAACATAAAATTTTGACTTAAACAAGCCTCTGTCCGCCGCAGTTACTTTAGACGTTATTTCTTTATGCATTACCTTTGCGAGGGCATATCCTTTTTCGGAATAATAATGGGTTTCTATACCGTTTATCTCGCTTTTTACACTCGAATTTATATGAATACTTACATATATATCCGCACCGTTTGAATTTGCTATTTCAACTCTGTCCGCCAAGGTAAGGGTTTTATCAACAGCCCTTGTCATTATTATATTTGTCAGTCCCTTTTGTCTTAGTATTTCTCTTACTTTTAAAGCTATTTGAAGAGTAAGATTTTTTTCTAATATTCCGCTTCTTAACGCCCCTGTATCATTTCCGCCATGCCCGGGGTCTATAACTATTATCTTATTCTTTATTTTTTTAATATCCGCAGGTGTATTTACGTTAGATTTTTTTCTTGTTACTTTATCTTTCTTTATAGGTTTTTTATCCTTTATACTGTCAGATAAATTTTCTTTAGTTATTACTTCTTTGCTAAATGAAGAGTCTGAGCCTTGTTTAGATATCCTTAAATCAGGAAGAGTCTTTCGTTCAATATTATTACCCGAAGAAGGTATTTGCAGCGTTTTTTGTTTTGTAAATACAAGCCTTAATTGCGACCCGTTTAGAGTTTCATAACAATCCACCAATGAATTTATATCGGCAGGAAATGTTATTTGATATACATTAGCAGCAATTTTTTTTGCCTCAAATCCTGTTTTATTGGTTAATGCTACTTTATTAAATGATTCGGTATTAAATTCCGTTAAATTATAAAAAGTGACATTTAATTTATTCATTTCTTTTTTTATTGAATATATAACGGGATTAGAAAAAATTATATTTATTACATCGGTTGTATTATTAACATTTTGTTCTTTAAAATAAGCCAATTTACTCGGTACAATATTTTGAGCTATTGAAGATACATTATTTTTATCGGCAAAAATTACCGATTGAAGCGTGGAAGAATATATGGGTATATAATTATCCGTATTTGCTGTTTTTATAACAACTCTTGCAACGGAAGGTTCAAATTGACCTATTTTAGCGGTAACGGACTCCGACAATTTAAATTCTTTATCTCTTAATTCCTGTAATACTATTGTATTTGGCAAATCATAAACAATTCTTGAAGGCTGGGATAAAATTACGGGTTTTTTAATATTAATTACTCCTATACCTTCAATAATTAAATTAGAATTTAATACCTTAACTTTTTCAAGAAAAAATCTTGATTTTAATCTTGCCTGTTTTTGTTCAATATTCGGACGAACGAGTTCATTATTCCCTTCTTTAAATGCTTTTTGCACTTTTTGAAATATTTCATCCGATTCTGACACTTTTGGCATTTCTTCCGGTATTACTATTGCTTTATCATAATAATCCGTTGAACTTTCTTTCGTTTCTCTGTATATTTGAGTTAAATATGGCTGCAGGGGTATTTCATTACTCAGTTTTATAATTATATTACTCTTAAATCTTAAAACTTTAATCTGTTTTGAATCATAATTCGGCGAATTAAGAATAACAATTCTTACAACATCTGGCTGTGTTGAGTTTTGTGCTATTTTTAACTGCCTCATTCTGCTGTTTTTTATTGAAAATGTTTTATTCGGAAAAGTTATTATTGCATTTTCAATGTCAAAAAACACTCTGTCTTGTATTTGTTTTTTTACTATTTTTATATCCCCGGAATCCGCTCCTTGTGATGTACCTAGAAATATTATTGAATCCGAATTATCAAAATTTATACTGTTTATTTTAAGACTTTCAACGGCTAAGACCGCATTAATGTTATTTAAGATATTTGTATTCTGGAACAATGACGGTATAAATGCGGATATTATATATATTAAAAACGCTATTGTGATTTTTTTTATCATATTATTTATAATAATCGTTCTGTATCTAATATCAAATTTTTAACAAAAAATAAGAAAAGTAAATATTATGCTATTATACAATTATGAATAAAAATATTAAAAAAATTTTAATAATAAGAACGGGAGCAATAGGAGATGTAGTTCATACAACGGCATTATACCGTGCCATTAAAAAAAATAATCCCGATATACTTATCCACTATATGACAAGTGAACTTATTTCCCCTTTACTAACTAATGACCCTGATATTTCTAAAGTTATAAATATTAATCCGAAATTTAAACTATTTTCTTCTTATGCAATAAATCTGGCAAAACTTTTAAAATCGGAAAAATATGATGCGGTAATAAATTTACAACCCTCACTAAAAATTAATGCATTAATATTTTTAGCGGGAATAAAAAATAAATGTAATTATAAGAAAAGATTTAAAGTTCATGCGGTAACTAATTTTTGGCAGACAGGATTAAAATTTTTTCCTGAACTAAAAGAAGAAAAAGAATTAAAATTATATTTACCGAAAGAAAAAACTGAAGAAGCAAAAACATTTTTAAACAATTATAAACGGCCTATAATAATAATAAATGCAGGCGGAGTACTGTCAAAAAGGCAAGGCAGAACATATCCCGCAGATAAATGGCTTGAACTCGGAAATAAAATTCAGGAAAAAGTCCAAGGAACAATAATATTAAACGGTATTAACGAGGATAAAGAAATCCTTTCTCCGTTAAATAATATTAAAAATTCCGTAAATTTAATCGGAAAACAATCACTGATTGAATCTTGTTCTGTAATTTCTCAAGCGGATTTATTGATATCGGGAGATTCAGGCCCTTTACATATAGCTTCAGCTTTAAATGTAAAGACTATCGGATTATATGGTTCAATGCCGGCCAAAAGAACAGGAATATATTCCGGAGGACATAATATCGTATCCCATAAAAAATGCGTGCCTTGTAACAAAAGAAAATGCAAATATATCTATAATACAAACAAACTTTATGCGCCTTGTATGGAAGAGATTTCAGTTGATGATATTTTGAATATTATATTTGAGGATTTAAAAAGATGATTAAATTATATAAAATCACTTCTTTGTTAATTGTAATAACAATAATAATCTGCACAACAAATATGATATACAATCATAAAAAATATAATTCAATATATCAAATGAAATGGACAAAAGCAGCAAAAGAATTTGATAATAATTTTTTTAAAACACCCGAGGCAGTTAGAATAGGAAATAATTTACTTTTATTTCAAAAAACAAGCGGAGGGTGGCCTAAAAATACAAGGATGCAAGATAAAATTCCGCCTGAAATAGTTCCTCAGGTTATGTATACAAAAGATTATGTTTCTTTATCAACCGTAGATAATGATGCAACCACAACAGAAATAAGATACTTAGCAAGACTATATAATGTAAAAAAAGATAAAAAATATAAACAAGCGGTTATATCAGGGATTAATTATCTTTTACAAGCTCAATATAAAGACTCCGGAGGATTTCCTCAATACTATCCTGCTGACTATAATGATTATCATTTGGATATAACATTTAATGACAATGCAATAATTAATATATTAAAAATTATGCAGGAAATAACAAAGAAAAAATATCCTTTTAATTTTTTGGATGATACCATTGTTAAAAAAGCCAAAATTGCTCTTGATAAGGGAATAGACTGCATTTTAAAGACTCAGATTATACAAAACGGTGAGTTAACCGGATGGTGCGGTCAATATGATTCTTTAGGATTATTCCCTTTAGAAGGCAGAGCTTATGAACCTATTGCCATATACAGTAAAGAATCGGCAAACATACTTTTATTTCTTATGTCTTTAAAAAATCCTTCTCCGGAAATTATAAATGCAATAGAAAACGGTGTAGCCTGGTTTGAAAAATCAAAAATAACCGGTAAAAAATTAACCGTTATCTCAAATGTAAAAGGTGAAAAGGATATAACAGTCACACAATGCGAAGAATGCCCTCCCATATGGGCAAGGTTTTATGATATAGATTCCAATCAGCCTATATTTTCTGACAGAACAAATAAAATATACAATAAACTTGAAGATATAGACTACGAAAGAAGAAATAATTATGACTGGTATTTCTTAGACGGAGATAAAGTTTTTGAAAAATATAAAAAATGGAAAAAGAATAAAAAAAGAAATTAATAAGGTATAATAATCCAATGATAGAAAAAGCTGAAAAAGAACTAAATAAACTTTTAAACGGAAATAAAAATTTTATAAACGGAACTTTGACAAAGAAGAATATGTCATTAGAAACGTTAAATAAATATGCATTCCATCAGGAACCATATGCTTGCATACTAACCTGTTCCGATTCAAGAGTAGTACCCGAAATTATTTTTGATTGCGGAATAGGAGAACTCTTTGTTATAAGAGTAGCCGGCATGACTTTAGGTGCAAATGTTATTGAAAGTATGGAATATGCCGTCAAAAAACTGGAAATTCCTTTATTAATATTATTAGGTCACGATGACTGCGGAGTTATGAAATATGCAAAAGAACATTACCCTGAGCCGTCTGAATATTTTCCCTCTTTATTAAAATCGGTTTATCCTGTTTTAGATTTAAAAGAAGATATCTCATGTCATAATTTCTTTTCCCGTCAACATACTATATGGGTTGAAGATTATATACTTAAACATTCGGTTATTATTAATAAAGCAGTTAAACAAAATAAACTTCTTATTGCCAAATGCCATTTTAATCACGCAACCGGACTGGTGGATATTATTGATTAAATAATTTTTATTATATCTTTGACTATTTTTTTTGATATCAGATAATATTTTTATGAACAAGATTGTATTGGCACAAATCGATACCATAGCCGGAAATATAAAATATAATTCGGAAAAGATACAAAATTGCATTAATAAAGCAAAAGAAAATAATGCGGATTTAATTATATTTCCGGAACTGGCACTTATAGGATATCCTTTCGGGGATATATTTATGAGGCATGAAGCCATAATAAAAAAACAGCTGAATGCACTTGAAGAAATAACATCCCATACACAAAATATAACGGTATTATTGGGATTCGCCGAGCCTACTCATGATACAAATAAGAAACCGTTTTATAACTCCGTTGCAGTTTTAAAAGACGGACAAATAATAAACATAATTAGAAAAAGACTGCTTCCTAACTACGGAGAATTTAACGATTACAGATATTTTGAGCCTTCGGAAGAAACATCCGAAATTTTTGAAATAAACGGTGAAAAATTCGGGGTGTTAGTATGTGAGGACAGCTTTAATGATAAATCCTTCTTCAAAAATGAGAGTATTTACAATATAGATCCCATAGAAGAACTAATAAAATTAAAGCCTGACACATTAATTAACTGTTCATGTTCTCCCTCAAGATGTGCGAAAGAATATATAAAAAATTCTTTATTTTCATCAATAGCAAAAAAATATAAAGTTAATTACATATATGTCAACCAAGCAGGTTATGCGGATAACCTTTGTTTTGACGGCTCTTCAAGAATATACGACAAAGAAGGCAATATAACTTTAAGAGCAAAATCCTTTGAAGAAGATTTTGTTATTACCTCCTCTGACGGATTTAAAGGAATAATTAACAAATTGCCCACAGGTGCGGATAAAAAGATTGATAAGTCTAATTTCGATTTAAATTATAGAAATGATTTAGACAGAACTTACAAAAGTATAATATTTTCAATAAGAGAATACTTTAAAAAGAACGGATTTACAAAAGCTGTATTAGGTCTTTCAGGAGGATTGGATTCTTCCGTATGCGCAGTATTACTCTCAGATGCCATAGGAAAAGAAAATGTATGGGGTATTTCAATGCCCACTGCTATTACATCAAAAGAAAGCAAATCTGATGCACAAATTTTAGCAAATAATTTAGGTATTAATTTTCAAGAAATACCTTTATTAGAAGGACTTGAAAGCTTAAAAAAAATGCTTAACGGCGCTTTTGATAAAATTTTAACGGAAAAATACACAAATCCTACAACTATAGAAAATTTACAGGCAAGGTTAAGAGCCACTATATTATGGAGTATTTCTAATGAATATAAACAAATGCTTCCTATTGCCACAAGCGATAAATCGGAAGCATATATAGGATATGCAACAGTTAACGGTGATATGTCAGGCGGATTTGCTCCCATTGCCGATGTTACCAAAACTAAACTTTTTGCTCTTGCGGATTTTCTGAATAATTCAAGGCCGGAAAAAAATGTCATTTCCTCCTCAATACTTGAAAAACCGCCCGGTGCAGAATTAAAAATTAACCCTTTAACAGGTAAATCAGTTTGTGCCGAAGAAGAAAATATGCCTTATGAATTTCTTGATGAAATTATATGGTTTGTTGAAAATAACGGATTCGGGTTTGATGATTTAATTAATCATAAATTTTATTTTGAAACTAAACACTCCGTTTCTAATGAACAAAAAAACGAATGGATTAATAAATTCTTTTATAAATCTAAATTTGCCGTTTACAAATGGCACATTATGCCTCCTTCGGTTATTGTTGATATACATTCAATTAATTCGGCAGAATACAGACAGCCGATTATTTCTCAAATTTTTTAAAAAAAACCCTTCTTATTTATAAGAAGGGGATGAGCACTAAGAATAAGCAATCAGAAGAGTTGAGGATTTACTTTTATATAATAGTGGATTTTCCTTTTTCATTCATTCGACTTAATGACTATATTTGTTAGTTATACTTTTGTTTAAATAAGCATATATCATATTTGTATTGTTATTTTAATAAGCAGGAAAAGAAAATAAATAAAATTAAAAGGCGAACAAGTAATTATAATCTATAAAACTTAAATTATGTTAACAATATATACGTTATTTTATTATTTTGGTAGAATAAATATTATAACAGATATAGAGAGTAAAAGATGGCTGCTGATAATTATAAGGAAATTTTGGAAGAAGTTTGTAATAAAATTAAAAACATAAATTCAGTTAATGAGATAGATATTTCTGATATAAAAAATTCTGTTGAATCTATAGAAAATCTTGTTACTGATACTCAAGCAAAATTAAATTTTCAGGAAATAAAAGAAAAACTGGAAACCATATCTTATAATATAAACAGCTGTAATGAAGCTTATGTAAAAAATTTATACAATGACATAAATAATTTAAAAACAGATTTAGGAAACGTAGAAAAATTTTTAGAAAATATCCGCAATAATCAAAACTTATCATTAACAACAGCGGAATTTGAGGAATTTCAAAAGCAGCAATTAGACTTTAATCTTAAAAATCAAGAGAATTTATTTAAAGAATTAGAACAGATTAAAGATAAAACTCAATCACCCTCAGGCAGTGAAAATCTCGGTAAGCTTGAATCAGACTTAAATAACCTTCACGGTGCACTTTCTTCATATCTTGAACAAATCATTTCCAATGTTCAAAAATTTCCTAATTTAGAAGAAATTATGTCAGTTATGAACAATATTAATAAAGTTCATCAGCATAACATTTCAGAAACTAACGAATTAGTAAAAGAACTGCAAACGAGTGTTTCAAATTTCAGTTCCGATTTAAGGAATAGTGATTTTGCAAAACAAATCTCAAAAATCAGCGCTATATATGAAAGCTTAAATATTGTACAAGCTTGGGTGGAAAAAGCCGGATATATAAATAAATCCATTGAAAGTTTATATTCAAAACTGGGCGATAACCTTAACTTTAACGATTGGTCGCAAAAAATTGATTCTATATATAATAACATTCAGGATTTAAGCAATTTAACATTAAGAATAGATGAATTTAATGCTTCGGTTGACGAAATAGAATCCAATTTAAGCAAAAATGCGTTCACTAATATTACCGGAAATATTGATTTTGAAGATGCCTTTAATAAAGTGGATATTGTTTATGAAAATGTATCCGAACTGAATAATATTGCATCAAAAATAGATAAAGTTGACTCTTCGGTATCTGATTTATCTGAAATAACAGATAAAATTGATATTGTTTATGAAAATATATCGGAACTGAATACTTTAGTAGAAAAAAT
>CANPZP010000010.1 GCA_947589115.1 Candidatus Gastranaerophilales bacterium
ATACCTTTCATTCTGTCATTCCATTTAATTTGTTACAGTTAATTAGAATAATCGTTTTACATTTTATCTATTTTGTATAGCGATTATTAATAAAACTACTGAATTCATTCTATCATAAACAAAAGAAGTGTGTAAACTAATTTAAAAAATGTAACAGGATTGCATTTTTTTAAATTTTATTTGTCTTGAAACTCAATAATATCAAGCTTTTTAAAAATGCCTTACAAAATAGATAAAATGTAAGACATTTAAAATGTATGGCATTCACTGTCAATAGAGGGTTTTAGGATAAAACAAAAAATATTTTTCGTTTTCTCTTTCTGAATAAACATAGTAATATATTAAATTTAAAGGTTTGACTTGCTTGAAATCTTTTAAGATAATTAATTTATGAATGAAATCATGCAAATTCAAAATTTAATATACACAATAAGAGGTCATCGAGTAATGCTTGATTCTGACCTTGCCATGTTATATGGAGTTGAAACATTTAACTTAAATAAAGCGGTAAAGAGAAACTCGCAAAGGTTTCCTATTGATTTTATGTTTCAGCTTACAGAAGAAGAATATAAAAACTTGATATTCCAAAATGGAATATCAAAAAGTAAACATGGTGGAAGAAGGTTTATGCCTTATGCTTTTACAGAACAAGGAATAGCAATGTTATCAAGTGTATTAAAATCAGAACAGGCTATAGCAATTAATATTCAAATTATGCGTACATTTGTTCAAATTAAACAATTTGCACTTGAAAATAAGGAACTTACAAAACGGTTATCGGAACTTGAACATTATTTTATTGAACATTGCAAAGACAATAAACAAGATATGCAAAAGCTATATCAAGCAATAGGACTTTTAATGGACAGAACAAAGCCAACTAAAATAGGTTTTGTTACTGATGATAAAAAATAGATTCAGTTATATTTTTTCTATAACACAAAATTATTATAAGAATAATCTATTTCATCCTGTTCAATTCCAATGTATCTTAAAGTTATTTGCGGGCTTGAATGATTAAATATTTTCTGTAATATAACAACATCTTTAAACTGTTGATAATGATGATAGCCAAATGTTTTTCTCATCGAATGTGTTCCGATTTTTTCCTGTAATTTTGCTTTCTCACAAGCATTTCTTATAATATAATAAGCGGTTACTCTATCTAATCTGTGTCCCCAACGAGATAAAAACAAAGGTTCATCATTTTTTCTTCCCATAATAAAATCATCAAGCATTGGTTTTAATTTTGAATTAATTAAAAACTTTTTAAACTTACCTGTTTTCTTTTCTGTTATTTGAATATGAGTTTTATTTTTTACATCGGCAACATTTAATCTTAAAATATCAGAAATCCTAAGTCCGCAGTTTGTACCTATGGTAAATAATAATAAATCTCTTTTGTTTTGTTTTGATAGAATTTTTTCAACTTTTTTAATATCCTTTTTATCTCTTATAGGCTCTACTGTGCTCATTTATAACCCCTCCTTAAATAAATGTTTTGATTTAATTAAAAGTTACAAATTAGCAGTTTTAAATGAAAATGTATAATAAGGATTAATCGGACAGTTTAAAGCATTAAGAAACTTTTCTTTATTATTTTTTTAAAGTTTTTGATTTTAAAATGAACTCTTTTTGCCTTTATACTTTTATTTTTTCTCGATTTTTAAATTGCCCTTTAATTTTTCTTTTTCTCAATAGCAAAAAGATTTTATTTCCTCACAATCGCATAATGCCGATTATTTTAAGAGTTCTGTATCAAAAGTATAATTTATACTTGTAACGATACTAAACTACTATGTTGCTTACGACAATCATGTTTTATTTAAAATTTTTATCTGTTTAATAACTTTGTTCTTTGTAGATTGCATTTTTTTAGGGGCAAATTGCTGTATGTAACTGATTTTTGCCAAAATAGACCTTAATTCAGTTAAAGACATTTGGTTTATTTCTTTTGTTCTCAACTTTTTTATAATGGCATATCCGATTTTAAACGGTGCAGATAACTTTTTGCTTTGAGAAATATAAACTCCTGTGATTTTAGCATATTTATAGACATATCGCTTTGTTTTGGATTTATTAAGCCAAAGTCCATGGGTATGTAATGCCTTATTAACATACGTAATAACCCAATTCCCCATATGCTTATGTGTCGAAAGCACAATATCATCAACATAAAGAGTCATGTCTATATCAAGTTCGGACATTTTTTTATAAATGCTATCAAATATTTCTTTATGAATATATGCTAATAATATAGTGCTTGTAGGTGCGCCTGTTGGTAGATAATTGTTATAGGTTGCCAGTTCTGTTAATAAATTAAGTACTTTACCCCGAGCCCCTAAATTACCAGCAAAGAAGTCTGTTATATATTTTAATTTAGTATTAGGGAAACAATGTTTAATATCCATGGTAATAATTTCCCTTTTTCCTGCATGTTTATTTGCGTTTTTAATATTGTTTCGACCTTTAAAACCCGACATACAATATGGAGGACATTCTAAATGTTCTTGCAAATATTCATTTAACTTACTCTGTATTAATTTTAAATCGTTATTTGGCTCTTCAATCCAACGATATTTGCCGTTTTTATATTTTTTATACCTGTTATAACCAAGGTCTATTGCCGTTCTTAATTTTATTTCCGTAGTTTGAAGAATATTTAATAGACCTGTCATAGTTAAACGAGAGAGGTTTTCATTCATAGCCTTTTCCTTATATTAATTTAACCGGGTGAGAGAGTTGATTTCTGCAAGTACTTTTACGCACAAGGTGGTTCAGAAATTTCATATACCCTATATCTCTCAAGTTGGGCGGAGGCGCTTATTTTAATGAGCGCCGAGCTTGAAAAAATGTGCTTTTAAATATTGTATTATATATAACAATACCTTTTATTGATTTCACATTTTATGATTACATTAATAATCTTATTAATCTGTTTACATTTAACCGATTAACTTAAACCACTTTATTGAGTATATGAAATTAATTATATTTTTCGTTAAATTCTTTTATCAGTTGCAGTTCTTCATTGTTTCCGTTTAAAATTTCAATAATGTTATATAGTTTTTTTACACTTAAATTTTTTTCAAGAGCAAATTTTTCAAGTTTTTCTTGTATATCTGAATTCTTGAGTTTTGTTATTAAATATAATTTTTCAATGCCAAGTTCTATATAGTGTTCATTTGTTACTCCTTTTTTATATTTTTTGTTGCAATAATTATAAGTTTCAATGTATTTTATAGCTTGAGTTCGTTTAATTTTAATTTTTTCGTTTTTTAACCACATGTTAAAAATTTTAGCGGACATCTCGTTATCAATAAGTTCTAAAAGATTTCTTCCGATTTTTAAAAAATTTCTTTGATTGTCGTTTTTTAAATCTTTGATTTCTTTGATGACTTTATCCGAAGTACGTTTTTCTCTGCCATAACAATCATCAAATAAATTTTCTTCACTCAAATCAATTTCATATGCACTCAATTTAATATAATTATTGTCGGCTTTCATCTTTTTTTCTTTCTTTTTTCTTAATCCTTTTTTGTTTTTTGCTTATCCAGTTCATTAACCAGATTGCAACTTTTTCTTTTTTGAGGTCTCTTTTAATATGCAAAATAAATTTTGTCATTTTAATCCTTTCCGTTTCTTTTCTTTAATTCTGCACCATTTAAAAACCATTCTTTAACTTGGCTATATATAAAAGTCGGTTTTTTACCTAATTTTCGATAAATATTACTTGGCAACTGGTTATAGTGTAGCCAACTGTATATAGTATCTACCTTTACTCGAAGTAATTCTGCTGTTTCTTCACAGGTCATTAGTTTTAACTCTTTTAATTCTGTTTCGTTGTCTTTCATATGCACATAATAACTTTTTTTGGTTTTCAAGTTTTGAGAAACAAAAAAAATTGAAAAAAAATCTAATTTTTTTCAATTTTGATAATTTTTGACAATATGCTTAAAAATACTGAAATATAAGGCTTTTTTGATTTTTTTAGTTGTTTTGATTTTTAATTACAAAAAAAATTTTGATGTGTGTAAAACTTTTATTCTTTGATTTGTATGATTTTTGTTTTTTAAAGTTTACATGTTATTTATTATCATTGTTAAAACAGATAGTCGCAAGGGTTTTTAGCTTGTTAATGTTTTTTTCAATATCAACATAAGAAATCTGTGTTTTATGTTTTACTTTAGATTTTTTTAATTCATCATCTAATTTCTTTAAAATTTTTTCCAATTTTATTTTTCTTTGAGTTCTTATTTGTGAATTTGATTTTTTATCAGTTTTTATGGTATAAAGAACAGATTTTAAATCCATATCTGAAATTGATGAAAAATCCCAATGACATTTGCTTTCTTCAATATTTTTTTGAAGTTCTTTGAAAGTCTTAAATAATTTTTTGCAATTATCGCAAATTTTTGTGCTTTTAGGATTATTAATATTAGGATTGCAACATTTGCAAAATCCAGTTTCGTTGATTTTTATTGCTTTAATTATTCTTGAATGAATTTTCTTTAAATTTTGAAATGAATAAGTAGTTAAATATGATTCAATAAAGCATACAAAATCATTTTCGTTTAAATCTTGCTTTGAATCTTCATCATAAAACTCTCCTTTTCTTATTAATTTTTGACCTAAACAATAGTTTATGTTTAAGTCTTTATTGACAATAAAAGTTTTTGTATCCGTGTCTATTAAATCAAAATAAGTGCATTTATATGAATAATCTTTAAATCTTTTTTGTTTTTTTTCGATTTCAATTCTGACTAACGAATCATTATAAAAACAATAATAAAATTTATTTTCGTCATAAGAATTAATTATAAATTTTATAACTTTTGATATGTCTTTTTCAGTTAATATTTCTATATTAAATTTTTCGTTATCATATTGTTTTTTATTTTTAGCAATGTTCTTTAATTTTTTTTTGTCAGTCGACTGACAATATAAATAACTCAAATAACAATATGATATTGCGTAAAGATGAAGATATAGCAATTTGAATCTACTAATATAATATTCGGGTTTTTGCCAGCCAGGGTCACTTACTTCAAAATCTTCACTATGTCCATTTTTAGGGGGAAAATCAATTTCTACATCTGGACCCAAAACGCAATAAATATATCTGAAAAGATAATCCAAAAGCGATATTTTATTTGAATAATCAGAATTACATCCTAAAGCACAATTTTTAAGCAGTACTTTTATATCTTCATCATCTGCAAAAGTAATTATATCTTTCAAAACCCACGAAATTGAATCAGAAAATATCATAAGACTATTTTAAATTAAAACTGATTTTAAAACAAAAGGTAAAGTTATGTAACAAATTTCAACTCTTTATTTTGTTTTACCTTACTTGATAATATTTTATTATTTTAGTTTAATCTTCCCTATCTTATACCTCAAATCCTTTGTCGGCTTGAATTTTAGCCATTTTATATGTTAAATTTAACTGTCAGACATAAAAAGGCAGATAATGAGAGTTTATGAGAAAAACAAACGTTGGTATTTTGAAATGATGGTGCGAAATAAGCGTTATCACCAAGCAATACCCGAAGCAACAAACGAAAAAGAAGCAATTACATATATGCAAGCATTCAGAACGGATTTACTACGTGGTCGTCTTGATATGGTTGATAATATCGGATGTAAACTGTTTAAAGAACTTGCAGAGGAATATTTAAAATATTCAAAATTGAATAATCGTTCCTACAAATCTCGTATCAGCACAGTAAATAAATTCGTTACTTTATGGGGAAATAAAAGGCTTAAAGATATATCTGCCATTGATATTGAAAAGTATAAAAAGACCAGAAAAGAGGATGTTGTAAGACCCGAAAAAATCATTGACGGTGTTAAATATCCCGCAAAATACGTTACAAATACAACAGTGAACAGAGATATTGAAATTTTAAGAAAGATGTTCAATATCGCTATTGAAAACGAATGGCTTAATAAAAACCCTTGTAAATATGTAAAGAAATTAAGAACCAATAACAAAATTGAGCGATATTTAACACCCGAAGAAGAAATCAGACTTCTAAACGCTTGTGAGGGCAAGTTTTCATATATTAAACCAATTATAATATTTGCACTCAATACTGCCATGAGAAAAGGTGAAATTTTAAATTTAACGTGGAATTGCGTTAATTTTGACAGTAAAAAAATTACCCTTTTAGAAACTAAAAACGGTAAAAAAAGAGATGTTCCAATTAATTCAACTGTCTTATCTCTATTAAAAGAAATTAAAAAAGAACAATGCAGTATCTATGTTTTTGCTAATCCCATAACTAAAACAAAATATTCCGATTTAAAAAGGGTATTTAGCAATGTTTGTAAAATCGCAGGTATTGAAAATTTCAGATTTCACGATTTAAGACACACCGCAGCAACAAGAATGGTAGGTTCAGGTGTTCCCATAACTTTAGCGAAAGACATTTTAGGTCATAGTGACATTCATACAACCATGAGATATGCTCACGCAATAACGGAACAATCTTTAAATGCCGTTGAAACATTATCTTGTTATGCTCAAAAGAATAAAAAAGTTATATCCCTAAAAGCTGTTTAGCTTTTTTTGTTTTTTTACACAAAATTACACAAAATAATTAAAATGAAATTGACTCTTTTTTACAGAGTTATTTTATTCTTGACTGATTTTACAAACTGGCTCATTACACAAATATTACACAAAAAATAAAAATCGCGCCCTGAGGGATTCGAACCCCCGACCTCTTGGTTCGTAGCCAAACGCTCTATCCAGCTGAGCTAAGGGCGCATTTAGTTTTTTATTAAATTGTCAATTTTCTGCCTTTGCCCTTTTGGTTCGTAGCCAAACGCTCTATCCAGCTGAGCTACAGGCGCATTTCTTATTAAATTGTCAATTTTTAATTAAAACTCTCTATCTAACCCTTATATAGTATTTATATCGGGCTTAAATTTTATTACATTCACCCATTTATAAGGCATTTTCGTTTTTTCACAAATTATATAATAACTCATAAATTTTTATTCGCAAGTTTATTATTTAAAGCAAAAAAAAAGCTGCACTGCAGCTAATACTTAATAATCTTGGGAGGAGATTTGGGGATTTGTTACAAATATAATAATTCAGAAATGTTAAAAAGTTTATACTTTTATTTATAATTTTAATAAAAATTTACATACTATTGATTTTACATTAATTTCTTTATACTGGAAAAAATTATTCTTTTTTCTTACAATCATGTTGAGAGGTGGACATGTTAAATAAAATTATTTTTTCTATTATTACTATAATGTTCGTATATTCGGCTGTCTTTGTAATTTATTTTGCATTAATAGTTTTTATGGGATTAAAGAAACCTAAGGTCAAAGACGACAATTATTTAATACCAAAAGATTATCATAATTTAATTATTATAATATATTCACATAATAACGAAAAAACTATAGTAAATTTGTTGGAGCAGTTGAAGAAGCAGGATTACCCGAAGGGTAATTATCAGATACATATAATATTAGACAATTGTACTGATGAATCATCAAACAAATTAGAGTTTGTAGGCGGAGCTAAATTATGGCGGCTTACCGACGATGCACCCTTGGGCAGGGATAAGGCTGTTTCTTGGCTCCTTGAAAATTTACTTTCATTTAAAAAAGTTGATGCTTACGTGTTTTTGAATGCGACAAGAATGGTAAGAACTGATTTTCTTGAAAAAATAAATGAAGCGCTTTTTGATAAATCAGTTATTGTCGGTTCTACCGATATATTTTTGGAAGATGCCGATTTATACGAAAAAGTATATTCAAATATCAATGATTATAACGTTAATGTTATGAAAATAGGACGTTCTCGTTTAGGATTGGCAGTTCCTATTGATTCAGACATAACAGTTATAAAACATGAAGTCTTGGAAAAGGTAAAGTGCATTGATTTTAAGGATGCAAATTCGGAATTAAAATATTCATTTTTGCTTACAAGTGTTAATTGTCCGCCTTGTTTTGTACCGGAAGTTAAGACTTATGTATCTTCATCGGATTACGAGGTAAGAAGACCAGATTTTTGGTTTAAAATGTCTTTATTCCGTAATTGTGTAAATTTAAAAGTGTTTACCAATTTAAAATTTACGGAATTTCTATTCTCTTTATTTAAACCGAATCCGATTTTGCTGATTGCAATGTTAATACTCGTCGGGACATATTCATTTAATTATTATTTCTTATTGGATTTTCCCTGGTCTATATTCCTGGCGGTTGTTCTAACATTAGCTTTTGCGGTTTCCGTATATAAATCAAGTTTATATGTTAAGCCTTTATTATATCTTTTCTTATCTCCATTTTATACGTTAGGTGAAACCCTATCAAAGACAAAATTTGTTAATAAAATTTTTAAATTATTTGCAAAAAAACAAAAAGCAAAAATTGAAAAAGTAACAGTCGGTGTTAATGTTACAAACGGCAGAAAAGATTTCCCATGCTTTTTGGATTTAATATCCGAAGACGGATTCAAAAAAGCCGTATTCAGATATAAAAATAAGAAACAAGAATCCTCTCAAAGCTATGTAAGAATGTGTGATGCCGTAAAAAATATAACCGATATTCTTGAACAGCATGGTTTTAGAATGAAAATTTGTCAATCCTGTGCCTATTTTTCCCCTAAAATTGACGGGACAAATAATATGGTAAAAGGTTATTGTAATAAAATGGCAGTGGATAAAACTTTTGAGGGTGATATTCCTGAAACATTATTGTGGTCTACTTGCGAATACTTTATTCCTCAAGAAGTCAATAACGTTATAGATATTGCTTCTTATATCAAAAATAAATAATGTTTAGAAATATTAAGAATATATTACACAAAATTTAAGTTTTTCAAAAAAAATCCGATATATATAAATATAAAAAGTATCGGAGAAAACAATGGGTTTATCATCATCACAAGGCAGATTATTAATGTTAACTTCAAGAATGAGTGATATAGAGCTTAATATGACTCTTGTTTCTCAAAGAAAAAATAAGTTAGCTATGTCGTCCGAAAAGGCTGCTAAAGCTTACAATGAAGCTATGAGTAACTATAAGATGATTGTTAATGTTACTGATACTAATGAAAAAAAAGGTTATAAAGCCAACGATATAAGTTATAATGCATTATCTTCAATGGGATATGTTCTTTCCGATTCAAAAAATAATATTTACTTAAAAAAAGATGAAAACGGGGAATGGATTATTCCTAAAAACTTAGATCAAGAAGAAATTTTAAGTATTAATTCCGATGGAAAAGCTCAAATCGGGAAACAAACATTTAATATAAAAAACGGTGATGAATATTTTTCTAATACTGAAACACTTGAAAATGCTATAGGAAACGGTCTTTTATTCTTAATTGATACAAATAAAACAAAAGAAATGAATGAAAATGCAGAGTTAGATGCAGAAAATTCCGTAGAATATACCGAAATGGCATCTGATACTAATTTTGAATATGTTCTTGATACTTCAGATGATGCTCAGGCTGAAAGTGAATATAATTATGAAACGGCAAGATTATCAAGTGAAGACACCAGATTGGATTTAGAGTTAGATCAACTTGAAACTCAAAACCAAGCAGTTAAAAAAGAATATGAGTCGGTTAAAGAAGTAATCGACCAAAATATTGAAAGAACTTATAAATTATTCTCTAAAGGTTAAAAATTTTCAGGCAGGATTTAATAATCCTGTCTTGTTGTATTATAATTTGTAAACAAAAGTATATTAACTTTTAAAATTTGGCAATAATTTATTATCAAAAGTTTTTAATAAATTATAGGAGTAAGGTATTAATGTCAAATCTTATAAGTTCAACATCAGTATATCCGGTTTCAAATTCCGCAATTAAAAGGGATGATATAAATAAGAATCTTGAGAAATCAAGACAGGTTGTTACTGATAATGTTGAAAGCAATTCAATATCTAAAATGTTTATGGGAGATTCAGATCCGAATGAAGTAATAATGCTTTTACTTCCGCTTATGGTTTTAGATAATGTTGTTGATAAGTTAATGTGCGTTAACGGGGATAAAAGTTTATTAAATAAAGCGGCTAATTTCGGAGATAAAATATCTGATACTTTTCATCTTGGAAAAATTATTTCCGGAGATAAAAGGAAAAAAATATCAAAATTTATAAATAATAACGAATTTACAAAATATTTTACAGATACTTATCAAGCTGTACCTAAATTTGCTAAACATTCGAAATTTTCATCTCAATTTAAGAGTGAATTAACGTCTGCTCTGGCTAAAATATCGGACAATGAAGAATTTTTAAATATTTTAAAAGAAAATTCAGGTAAATTGTCTGATACGACAAAGAAAGTATTTACTAAAATTGTAGAAAGTCAAGGAGCTGTAAACTTATCTTCGGATGAACTTATTAAAACCGTTGAAGATATGACAAAATTAGGTATTGATAAATATAATGCAGGCTCATTTTTTAATAAAAAAATTTGTTTCGGTGAATTAGCAAAAAAATTACAAGCTGCAGATTCTAAATTAGGAAAAACGTCGTTAGGTAAATTTGTATCTAAGGGAATGTTAAAAACTAAGGATGCTTTAACATATAGCGGCGGACTCATAAGTATGATATTTGTTGCTACAGGATTGCTTAATTCATATAAAGAGGCAAAAGAAGCTCCTAAAGGCGAAAAATTAAGTACCTTTATGCACGTTCTTTCGGAACAGTATTTAGGCTTTATATTGTTTGCTCCAAGTACAAATATTATGTATAAATTGGGCGGCAATAAGTATAGAGGAATGACAAAAGAAGCTAAAAAAGCATTAAATGATTTAGTTCAAACTTCTAATAAAACATCTCTTACAAGAGAAGCTTGCAAAGTTGCAAATATTCAGAAAAATCTTTTAATTAAAGGTGTAGATAAAGATAAAGTTGCTGAATTGACTGGTAAGGGAATAAAAGAAGTTAAAACAATGGCAAAAAACTTGAAAAAAGAAGGTGCTAAATTAAAATTCTGGGAAAAACCATTAAAATTCATTGGTAAAATGTTATCAGCAGGACTTGATGATATAAGACGTCATAAAACTATTAAAATTCCGAAACTTGGTGAAAAAATGCTTCCTCATCCGACATTAAAAGGTTTTGCAGGCGGGCTTGGCAGATTATTGCTTATTTTGCTTGTTATTCAACCAATTATCCAAAAACCGCTGACAAAATTGTGTCATAAAATCTTTGGTAAACCGGAAACTTACCTTAAAAAACAAGAGCAGCAAGAAAAAGCTCAAACATCGGATAACAAAAATCCTCAGTCTAATGTAGAATCAACTAATTTAATAGACCGTTATACACCGCAAAAATCGAATGATAATTCAATGAATCCTGCTCAACCGCATTCTCAGGCAAATCAACCTGCAGCACAAACTCCTATAGACTCTGTGCCTTTAAAACCCGGGAAGGCGAATGCAAATACTCCTATAAGCCCTGAAACTTCAGCTATCCATGCAAGAAAAATAAGTGATAATGATTCATATTCAGGTTATATTCCGTCTATTGAACCGGTTAAACTTGATAATAACGATAAAGAACTTGAAAAACAGGCTGATGAGATAATTAAATCAACAGATACCATAATTAAAAATGCTAAAGCTTATTTATAATCTAAATTCTGGTACTCTTTTTTTAATCAATTCTTCACAATTAACAAATTTTAAAAAAAATGTTAAAATCTGTGTATGTTAATTCATTACATTGCAGCATATACGGATTATTTGGAAATTGAAAGAGGACTGAGCCAAAATACAATTTTAGCCTACAGAACTGATTTATATTCTTTGTCTGATTTTTTATCGGAACAAAATATTAAAGATATAACTCAAATACAAAGAATCCATTTAAATATGTATATAAAAAATTTGTATGATAAAAAATATACTCCCGTTAGTATTACAAGGGAGATAGCATCAATAAAAGGATTTTTTAACTGGTTAAGTATAAATGAATATATAACTCACAATCCCGCATTAGCGATAGAACAGCCAAAACTTCCTAAGAAGCTGCCTAAGGTTCTTTCGATTGAAGAAATAACTCAATTATTAAGTACAAATATGAGTATTTTGGATAAAGCTGTATTTGAACTGCTTTATGCTGCGGGACTAAGAGTTTCGGAACTAACCGATATAAAAATTAATAATGTTGACTTAAAAACAAAAAATATAAGATGTTTGGGTAAAGGTTCAAAAGAAAGAATGGTGCCTATCGGGCTGAAAGCTTGCAGTGCAATTAATAAGTATATCAATGAACGTGATTATACGGTGAAAAAGTATAAACTAAATACTAAATATCTTTTTATAAAAGATAACGGTAAAAAGTTAACAAGGCAGGATGTATATAGATTTATTAATCATCTTGGGAAGATTATTGATAAGAATATTTCACCTCATACAATCAGGCACTCATTTGCAACTCATTTATTGGAAAATGGTGCGGATTTAAGAGTTGTTCAGGAATTATTGGGGCATAGTGATGTTTCTACAACTCAATTATATACTCATATAAGCAAAAAAAGATTAAAAGATATTTATTTTTCTATTAATAAATAAAAAAAGTAGCAAAAAAATTTTTTATATGATTTAAAAAAAGTGTATGTGGAAAAATTATATTCGAGGCATGTATGCAAATTTCTGCGGTAAATTCAAATATTTTCAGTCAACAAAATAAAAGTTTTAAAGGGTTATGGGAACAAACCACAAAGTCATCAATCGATGATGAAGGTATGGGTATTTTGGTGGAAAAAATTACTTCATACTATCATCCTTTTTGTGATGAATCTGAAAATGATATATTGAATGTTATAGCCGCTAATGATATTGCTTATATTGACGACAAAAATGATAAAGAGCCGGTGTATAAAATATTTGAATGTAAAAGATGTTCAACTCTTCCCTTTAAAGAAGCAAGTTATAATAATACATATCTTGCTTATGACGATACAAAAAGAATTACAAAAAAAATAAAATTAGTTCACAGAATTGCGGAAAATCTGTATAAAAATAATAAATACGGCAAGCAGCAAATTTCTGCCGCAAACGAAGAAGTATCAAAACATTTAGATGAAAATATTTAATCTTAAATTAATATAGCTGCCATACAAGCTGATATATAAGAGGTTAACGTACCTGCTATAAGCGCTCTGATTCCCATTCTTGCAAGATTTTTTCTTTGATTCGGAGCTATTTCACCTATACCTGATATTTGTATTGCCACGGAGGTAAAATTTGCGAATCCCGATAATGCAAATGTGGCTATTATAAAGCTTTTTTCGGATATTATTTCTTTTAATGATGCTAAATCCGTAAATGCTATTGCTTCATTTAACACAAATTTTGTACCGAGTAAAGAGCCTACGGTTGTTATTTCATTAAACGGAATACCTATTAACAGTGCAAATACCGAGAATAATTTGCCGAATATCATTTTTATGGATAAGTGTTCTATGTCCATTCCTATAAATGATAAATTAATGTGCATAAAATTGTGAGCAAACATTCCTATTTTGCCAAGAAAATAATCAACCAAAGCAATTAAAGCAATTAAAGCAATGAGCATTGCAACGACATTTAAGCCCACCTTCATTCCTTCCGTTGCACCTTTTGAAATTGCATCTAAAACATTAACATCAGTACGTCTTCTTTTAATTTTGAAATCATTTTTTGTTTGAGGTTCAAGTGTTTCGGGATAAATAATTTTTGATACTACAAGCGCTCCTGGAGCTGCCATTATACAGGCTGCCAGCATATATTTTGCCGGTATCCCCAACCCTGCATACACTGCTATTAATCCTCCCGATAAACATGCCATACTGCCCGTCATTGATGCTAATATCTCAGAACGGGTTAAGTTTGGAAGATAAGGTTTTATCATTATTTGAGCTACCACTTGCCCTACAAAGGAACTTGCAACATTGGATAATGCTTCGGCACCTGATACATCCATAAGTTTATTGACTATTTTCCCGAAGAAAGCTACTACTCTTTGCATTATGCCGTAATAATATAATATATTTACAAGTATCATCATAAAAATTAATGCAGGAATTAAATTCAGTGCAAATATAAATGCTTTATCTCCAAATAAATTTTTCATTACTTCAGGGCTGTTTGATAACGGCCCGAATACAAAATCCGCACCTTCCGTTGCAAAGTCTAATATCTTTTCTATAAACAGTCCTATATATTCAAATATCTTTTTACCCGGTTCAAATTTTAATATAAATACCGCAAGAAAAAATTGTAATCCCAATCCTACAAGTACTGTTTTATAATTTATGGCTTTTCTGTTATTTGACATTATAAATGCTATTAATAGCATTGCTATAATTCCGATGATACCGAATATAATATTCATAAAGTTAATTCCTAATTTCCTGATATGAGATTATTATAAAATAAAAAATATATAATAATTGTAACAAAGTTTGAAACAATTATGTTAAACTAATATTATGAAAAAAATTATAATAATTATTGCAATTTTGCTTTTAATACCAAATATTTCATTAGGAAATGAACAAACAAAAGAAATACAGTTTGTATATATAAACGGTTCAAATAATAATGATAAAAAAATGAAGAAATGGTTTTTTACGGGGGTTGAGAAATTACATCCTTATATGTTGAAGGCATTTTCTTCCTCTCTGTTAATACATAAACACTTATTGGAAAACGGGAAATATAATCTTGCAACTGCTCCTGATACATTTTTTTGGGGTGACAGAAGCAGTGAAGAGATACAATCTTTAAACAGTGATTTAAAATCTGCGAAAGTGAACAGCCCGAAATTGGCACAAACAGTTCGTACTATGCTTGCTCACTATTTGCATGATGCTATATGGGTTTCTCATTATAAAAATATGCATCCTGTTATTGAGGACCTTCATGAGCAGGTTATCAGAAATTATAAAAATAATAAAGCGGTAATTTTGTTCGGATATAGTGCAGGTTCTTTTATTACATACGAATATATGTTTAATAAGCTTCCTATTGTTGATATAAGTGAATATTTTTCCAAAACGGATGTTACTGAAGATTTTAAAAATTTTATAAGTAAAAATAAAACTCAAAATACTTGTATTGATGCACTTGTTAAGTCCGGATTGGCGATATATAGCGCCGACGGAAATCTTATTCCGAATGCAGATAAACAAACTTCAAAACTTGATTATATAGAGCTGGATGATTTTACTTGCAAGTTATGTATACCAAAAGATGCGCTGAAAGGTATTGTTAATTTTGCAAGTCCTTTAATTTTGTTTTATTCTGATATTTCAAATCCTAATAATACACTGACTTATTATAATAAGCTATTATATAAATATTTGCTCGAAAATAATATGTTTTGGCTTACTGTTAATTATTCGGATGACCCTTTGGGATATTCTGAAATTCAAAACGTTTCTTATAAAGATATTAAAGATAAAATTCAAATACCGATTAACCCAAACAAGGGGTTTATATACTCAAAATCCGATGTAAAAAGCAGAAGAACATTTTTGGGCGCTCATACTTCATACTGGTCAACCGGAAAAACCTTTTCAAATGCAGTTAAAAATGCTTATGAAGAAGGATATATGCTATACAATGATAATGATTTATAGATTATTGTTCAATCTTTAAATTTTTAATTTTATTATTGTAATTTTCCACAGCTTTATCTCTGGTATTGATAAGTTCTTCTTTTTCTTTGTTTAAATTATATATTCTGTTTTGACGCTGTGTTTCGGATAAATTGGAAGATACTTGCGTTAACTTTATTTTTGCTTCAATATCTTTAATTCTTGAATTATAAGCAGATTTTAATTCATTACGTTCATTTTTTAATGTTTTTATTTGCGCTTTATTTTCAAGTGATTCAACTGTTACTTGTTTATTCGGATTGATATTTTCAAAAAATTCTTTTGTTCCGTCTACGGTTTTATCCGTGAATCCTTTTGTTGATTTAACGGTTTTATCAGTTATTTCTTTTGTTGAATTTACTGTTTTTTTGGTGGCGCTTTTCGTTGCGGATACTGTTTTATCAGTTATTTCTTTTGTGGAGTCTGCGGTTTTTTTCGTTGCCTTTTTTGTTGCCGCAACCATCTTTTTTGTCAGTTTTTTTGTTGAATCTATTGTCTTTTTTGTTGTCTTTTTCACTGTATTCATAAAATTTGATGCGGATGTACTATTTTTATTCTGGTATTTTATATCTAAATTTTCCAATTCACTTGCAGGAACTTGAATTGTTACCATGTCATTATTTGCAGTGTATGCCTTATAAGGTATCATTATTCCTAATATAGCCAATGATGCAAGAACGATTAAAGATTTTTTCATAATTTCTCCTTTAATTTTTAATCCGCAGATACTCTATATTTTGATTGTAAATGAATACGATTAGTAACGTTTATTTTCTCAAAATTTTCTCGGACATTTTATATTAATACTTTAACTTTTTATATTAGTTTATGTCAATAAAAAAGAACCTCTTTGTTAAGAGGTTCTTTTTACAGTATTAAATTTTATTTAAAAGAATCTTTGAAATTTTTTATTGCATCTTGTCTTTGCTGCTTTTTAGCTTTTGACTCATATTCTTTCTGCTGTTGTTTCGCTTTTAAATCGTTCTTTTTTGCTTCATAGCTATTTTTTAATTGGTTTTGTTTGTTTTGAACATCATTCTTTAATGCATTTTGCTTGTTTTTAACATCATTTTTAACTGCATCTTGTTTGTTTTTGATGTCTTGTTTTGTTTTTTCGATTTGTTTTTGTTGAGCTTCTTTTTTAGCTTGAGAAGCTTTTTTGTGAGCATCTTGTTTTGCTTTTATATCTTGTTTTGCTCGTTCAAGTTCTTGTTTTTGTTTATCTAAGAATGATTCACTGTCATGGTTTATTTTAATTTCAGGTTTTGTAAAGGTAACTGTTGCGGCTTGTGACATATTTGCATAAGATACTGTTACAACCGCAGCTGCCAGAATTGCTAATAAAGTTTTTTTCATCTTTTTTCTCCTTTAAAAATTAGTACCATCTGAAAGTACTTGTATCTCTTTTTTTCTTTTCTTGTTGTACACCGTCATTCCCATATGGATTAACATTAACTTCTTTTTGAGATTCGCCTTTATGGGTTGCATTATAAGTTGCATTTTCCATTGCCTGCGCAAGATTTGAAGATTTGATTTTTACTCCCGAACTTGGTTGAAATTTATCAATTTTTATATCGGAATCTTCCGAACTTACTTCATAGGCGCTTGAAGGTAGTGTATTTATACCTATTATAAACACGCTTAATATTATACTGCCTAAAATAATACTTTTTAATTTTGCCATTAGTTATCCTCCTGATATCTAAATTTATAATACCATATTGACGATAAAATTAACACAATTACTTTACATGTGTTAAAAAATCAGTATTATATAAGTATGAAAAAGTTAATAATTTTTATATTCTTTATATTAATAATTACTTCGTTATCCGCTAAAGCCCAAGAAACAGATACGACTTCCGTCTGGGGTGAAAATTCTTCTGTTTTTAATAAAGGTTTCGATAATCAAAAACCTGTTACGGATTCGAAATTAAAAGAAACAATAAAACAGATAAAAGAAAGAAATTTGAGCAAAAAACAGCGTAAAATACGGGAAGAAGTACAACCATTGTCCCCTATGTCGGATTTTGAGCATTTAAAAAATTTTGCACAAGATAGTGATGAAAATAGTCAATTAAATAATACTCATACAGTGATGATTCCCGCTAGGGCTTATAGTATGGACGGGCAAATTATTACTCCGGGATATTATAAGTTATCTTGCAGAAAAGTTGCAAAAAATGAATATATGCTTGAACTTTCGCAAGGTACAAAAGTTATAATGTCCGTTAAAGCTGAGCAAACGGAACAAGACTTGGAGCAGGATTCAATTTCTTTTTGCGATGCCGAAATTATAAGTAACAACAGAATAAGATTAATGTACGGAAGTCTTGATTTAAATCTTGTCGGTTATTTGTATATAGAAAATTAAGCTAAGCCTTTTCGTTGTCTGAGTTCTTTTAATTCAGCTTGGAACGGAGAAATATTTCTTAATTTATCAATAATCGGAGGTATTTTTTCAAGCGCATAGTCTATTTCATCTTCTGTTGTAAATCGGCTTAAACTGAATCTTATACTGCCGTGAAGCGCAGTAAACGGAATACCCATTGCTTTAAGTACATGGCTCGGGTCTAAGCTGCCGGAAGTACAAGCACTGCCTGAACTTGCACATATTCCAACATCATTCATATTTAATAATATTAATTCGCCTTCTACGTATTCAAAGCCAATATTTGTAGTATTCGGCACTCTGTTTTTTGATGAAGAATTAAGTCTTGCATTATAAATTTTAGATAATAAACCTGTTTCTAACTTATCTCTTAAATATTTAACTCTTGAATTTTCATCCGGAAGATTGTCTTTTGCCAATTGAGCAGCTTTTGCCATTCCGACAATAAACGGAACATTTTCTGTTCCTGCTCTTCTTCCGTTTTCCTGATGTCCGCCTATAATCAGAGGTGAAAATAAGACGGAGGATTTTACATACAATGCTCCAATTCCTTTAGGTGCGTGAAATTTATGCCCTGAAATCCCCATCATGTCAATTTGTGTATCTTTAACATTGATGTTGATTTTTCCGGCAGCTTGTACCGCATCTACATATATTTTAGTTTTGGGATTTATGGATTTTACTTTTTCCGCTATTTCCTCAACGGGAAAGATGGTGCCTGTTTCGTTATTTGCATACATTACGGAAACTAACGCTGTTTTATCGTTAACTGCTTCATATAATTCTTCCGTATTTACTTCTCCTTCTGAATTTACAGAAATATATGTAACGTCATAACCCTCTTTTTCAAGTTGTTTATAAGTATTTAAAACACAAGGATGTTCTACTTTTGTTGTTATTAAATGATTTTTTGATTTATCGGCATTTAAGATTCCTCTTATGGCGCTATTTGCACTTTCGCTTCCTGATGCCGTAAATATTATTTCTTTTTGATTATTTGCACCTAAAAAATCTTTTATTATTTCTCTTGATTCTTTTATTGCATTAGCATTTTTCCCTCCAAATTCATAAATGCTTGAGGGATTTCCGTACAATTCCGAGAAATATGGCTGCATAACTTCAAGAACTTTTTCATCTACTTTTGTTGTGGCATTATTATCTAAATATATAAGATTTGAATTTGTCATATTACACCCGAATAATTTCTATATTTTCATTAATATGTTGTTTTAAAGTTGCTTCTACAAAGTGAGTAAGCGTAACTTGAGAACGATTACATTCCTGACATCTGCCTGTTAATCTTACTTTAATTTTATTATTATCAACATCTATAAGTTCAATATCTCCGCCGTCTTTTCTGAGTTCGGGAGAAATATATTTTTCTATAATATTATTTATTTTAATAATCATTTGAGTATTTGTTAATTTTTCTTCTTTCGGCTGATTATTTATTTTATCAAGTATATCTTGAATTTTACCTCGGCATCTGCCGCAGCCTCCGCCGGCTTTTGTGTAATTTATTACATCTTCCAATGTTTTTAAGTTATTATTTTTAATTTCATTTTTTAGCATAGATTCTGATACGTCATAACAGAAACAAACAGTTTCATCATGTTCATTTGAGGTTGTATTTTCTTCTCCGTAATAATTTTTTATTGCAGCCTCTAATGCTTCATGTCCCATAACTGAACAGTGCATTTTCTCAGGAGGAAGCCCTCCTAATTCTTCAGCTATTTGTTTATTAGTTATTTTTCTTGCTTCGTCTATGTGCTTGCCTATAACCATTTCGGTGAGAATACTGGAGCTTGCGACAGCACTTCCGCATCCGAAAGTCTGGAATTTAGCATCAGTTATTATCCCTTTTTCATCCACTTTTAAATATAATTTCAGCATATCTCCGCAGGATAATGAACCTGCTTCGCCTATTGCATCTGCATCATCTATTGAACCTACATTTTTAGGATTCCTATAGTGTTCCATTACTTTTTCAGAATAATTCCACATTATTTTTCCCTTTTTTATCGGACACATTAATTATACTGCAAATAAAAAAATCGATATAAATTATTAGATTTTGGTCTTTATTAAAAGTTCCTTTTTGGAGGGCAAAAAAAATCTTTATGGGTTTTACTATATTGACAGCTTAATAAGGAATACGAATGCTTATATCGTCATTAAATAACTTTTATCGTGCTTCAACCCCTTTCTGTGCCGTGAAACCTTTTTATGCAATAAATAAAGATGCGGAATTATCATTATTTACATCAAGAACACAAGCAGCACAAACTCTCGGAATTAGTGATTCAAGCATCAGACTTTGTTTAAACGGGAAGCAAAATATTTCTCATAATCATATATTTGTTAATGCTGAGGATTTATTATCGACAGACGAAGATGGAAATAAGGTTATAGACCCCGTAAAATTAAATTTTGCAATGTTAAAATTTGATACTAATCCTGTATATGCCATACAAGAGGACGGTAATTATAAAAGATATCATAGTATAAGAGAAGCTCAGGATGATATTGGATGCTCTCAGGGACAGATATCCAGAAATATTAATAATAAAGATAAAGTAACATACGGATATGTTTTTAAGCCCTCCTCCGAAATTGAAATAATAGATGAAAACGGTGAAATCCATGTTGATAAAGATTTGTTGAAAAAAGCAATGTTAAAGTTTGATAAATCTCCTTTGTATGTTATTAACGGCGATGGTACTTATGAGAGGTATCGTTCAAGAAAAGAGGCTGCCGAGAATATTTTTACAAGTTTACAAAATATTGCGGTAAAACTTTTTAGACAAACTACCTCTAATGACCAGATTTTTGTTAATGCAGGTGAGATTGAAACAATTGATGATGACGGTACAATTCATGCGGATAAAGAAAAAATTAGTGAATATGTCAAAAAAATAAACTCAAAATAAAGCAAATTTTTTTATCTTATGTTTTGTATTAGTGTAATTAATTAGGAGTTTAAAAATGAATATTTCTAAAATTTCATACGGATATAATAATTCAATTAAAAATAATTTGGCTTTTAACGGACTTCATTTGTTTAAAAGAAAAAAGAGCGAAAAAAACAATAAAGATATTAAATCAATGGAGCAAGAAGCGGATAACTTAAGGAAGGAATTACATCCGTTGAGTAATTACTATTCCGTTGTAATCCCATCACATGAGATAGAACGTAAGAATCCGGACGGCAGTATATCCGTTGATTACGTTAAAATAAATAATATTATAAAAGATAAGATAGAAGATTAAAAAGGGGTCCGGATGTTAATTACTCCTGTCAGAATGAATTATAATCAATCCTTTGGTAATAAACCATTATATGCAATAAACAAAAACGGGGAAATGAAAAGGTATAAATCCCGAACGGAAGCATCAGAAGATTTGGGTATAACGACATCTTCAATAGGAAATTGCGCAAACGGCGGAACAAAAACTACATGCGGTTATATATTCATGAATTATGAAGATGTTAAGTCGAAAGTAATGGACAGGACGGGTATTAAGGCTGACGAAAAAAAACTTGGCATATTACTTCGGGATAAGTTTGATGATAATCCTGTATATGCCGTAAATTGTAACGGTGAGTACTTAAGATTTTATTCCCCAAAAGATGCCGGTGACAGATTGGGCATTTCAACATTTACGATATGTAATTCTGTAAAAGGTATTCCAAATAATTCCAAGGAATGGGCTTTTGTTTCTGCCGATAAAATGGAAAACGTTTCGGAAAACGGTGAAATTACTATTAATGATGATGTTTTAAATGAGGCAATGAAATCCGTTAATAGAAAATCTTTTTATGTAATAGATAAAGACGGCAATTATAAAAAATATAATAATAAAAGTGAAGCGGCAGAGGATTTGGGAATAGATATAATGAAAATATATCAATGCCTGACTAACAGACTAATGAAAGCAGATGATTATACTTTTGTTCCGGCTGAAGAAATTGAAGTAAAAGGTAAAGTAGGAGAAGTTGATAAAAAAGAATTAAAAAAACTGCTTATTAATAATTTTGAAAATAGTCCTCTGTATGTAATTGATGAAAAAGGCAGATATACAAGATTCACTAACAGACAAGATGCGGCAAAAGCAATAGGGTCAACGCCGTCAACGGTAGCATCCTGCATAAACGATACAAGAAAGTATACGGTAAAAAATTATGCTCTTGCACCCGCAGAAAGTATTGAATATATAGATGAGAACGGAAATATTATTCCTCAAAAAGAATTAATAAACAAAGTCGTTTCCGAATCTTTTTCGAGAAAACCCATATATGTTATTGACAGGAATGGTAATTGTACTAAATATTATACAAGAAATAAAGCTGCCCAAGCATTGGGGATTGATGTTCATACAATAACTCACTGCCTAAGGGGTGACCAAATCAAAACAAGAGGGGGATATACTTTTGCTCTTCCTTCCGAAATTGAAGTCATAGATGATAACGGTAATATTAAAATTAACAGAAAAAAAGTAAGAGAACTTAAAAATAAGATTAATAATAATGCTATTTATGCATTATCCTCTAACAGAAAGTACAAAAAGTATTTGTCAATAAAAGAAGCATCGGATAGTTTACACCTGAGTGAAGATTCTATTCAAAATTGTATTACGGGAAAAACAAAACGAGTAAGAAATTATACTTTCTTTAAAGCTAAAGATATTGATATTATTGATGAATCCAACAGATGTACTCAAGATTTTGAAGCTCTAAAGAAAATATATAATGACAGATTTAACAAATAGGTTTATTCGGATATTTAAGCTCTGATTAAAGAAGTGTATCGTTTAAAACATTATTAATTGAACTTAATGCTCTTTTTGCAAGGAGTTCATTTCTTAATTTTTTGTTTTTCTTAATTTTTTTATCCGCATTTAACTCGGATAATATACCCCAATTTGAGTTTATAGGTTGGAATGAACTGTGTCCTTCAAAGGTAATATAGTTAGTTAAAGCTCCGAGCATTGTTTCTTGGGGTAAAATTAATAATGGTTTATTCTTTATGTAACGGGCTAAGTTAATGCCGGCTAAGAGTCCGGTAGCTATTGATTCCGTGTAGCCTTCAGTTCCGGTTATTTGCCCCGCAAAAAATACATTACTGTTTATTCTTGACTGCATTGAAGGATTTAAACATTTAGGACTGTTTATAAAGGTGTTTCTGTGCATAACTCCGTATCTTACAATATTTGCATTCTCCAAGCCGGGGATGGCATGGATTAATTCTTTTTGATAAGACCATTTTAAATTGGTTTGAAATCCCACAATATTATAAAGGCTTGCAGCTTTATTATCCTGTCTTAGTTGTACTACGGCATAATTTTCGATTCCCGTTCTTGAATCTTGAAGTCCTACAGGTTTTAACGGGCCGAATCTTAATGTATCCGCTCCTCTTGACGCCAATACTTCAATCGGCAGACAAGATTCAAAAAACTTTGCTCCTTTTTCAAATGATTTTAATTCTATTCTTGGTGAATTTACTAAAATTTTATAAAAGTTTTCATACTCTTCTTTATTCATCGGACAATTTATATAATCCGCATCTCCTTTATTATATCTGTTCATATAAAAGGCTTTATCAAAATTAACGGAATCTTTTTCTATAATCGGAGCTATTGCATCAAAAAAATATAAATACTCCTCTCCTAAAAAATCTTTAATATTCTTAGATAACTCTTCGGAGGTTAACGGGCCTGATGCAATAATACAAGGAATATTCGGATTTATTTGTGTTATTTCCTCCCGTATTATATTAATATAGGGATTTTCTTCTATTTTTTGAGTGATTTTTTTTGAAAATAATTCTCTGTCAACTGCAAGCGCACCGCCTGCTGGAACTTTTGATTCCGTTATTTCGGGCATTAATTCGGAACCTAATATTTCTATTTCGTGTTTTAATAATCCCGAAGCATTTGTTGTTTCATATGAGCCTAAACTGTTAGAACATACCAACTCCGCAAATTTATCCGTTTTATGCGCACCTGTTTCTTTATTCGGTCGCATTTCATATAAATCTGTTTTAATTCCGTATTTCGCAAGCTGTAAAGCGGCTTCTGAGCCGGCTAAACCTCCGCCTATTACTATTGCTTCCGCCATATTGTTACCTTTTTTTTACTATATTATGAAAAATCTTCATTATTTGCAAATTTGTTGTAAAATATTTTATATGAATAATACTGTTAATATCTTCCTCTTTGATGATGAAAAAATTACTCATACTCTTATTGAAAGTTATTTATCCGATGTAACTTTTAGTTATAACTTGTTGGTTTTTGATAATGTTAATACTGAGGAGGTATTAAAATATCAGGATTCTTTGAATATAATTATTGCCAATGTAAGCTTATCGGATAATGAGATTTTGGATAAACTTGTTATTTTGAAGCAGAATAAAAATAATCATATAATAATTATTTCTTATGAAGCTTCGACGGATATTAACGTTAAAGCTATGAGGTTTGGGGCAGAGGATTTTCTTTTAAAGCCTGTTGTTAAACAGGATTTTATATATGCCGTTCAAAAAATTTATCAAGAATTTTTAAAGAATAAGTCATCTGCTTCATCAAGTATATTAACCGTGCTTTCTGCAAGAGAGGGCGAAGGTAAAACAACATTTATTATAAACCTTGCGGAAGAGCTTTCCTCCGTATCGGGAGAAGAAGTACTTATTGTTGACTTTAATAATTCAATCAGAGATGTTTCAATGATGTTAAATTTGGATATTTCTTACAGTTTGCCATGGTTTATTGACAATATTAAAGATAATAACCAAGATGAGATTTTTGATAAAGCAATAAAGTATTCTGATTCTTTGGTAAGTATAGTTGCTTCAGGTATGCTTGGAGTTAAAAAATTTACAAAAGATATAAGTAAACTTGATTTTTTCTTTAAAAAAGCAAAAGAAAGATACAGATATATTTTGGTTGATTTGAACCCTGATTTAGAAGAGTATAATGCTCATGTATTAAATAAACTTTCTGACTCAATATATATTTTATTTGAAAATAATAAAGATTCTTTAGTCCGTTTAAAAAGCTTAATGCTCAGTTCTTGGGATGGCTCAGGTGTTCGTTTAATTTTAAATAAAGCTGCAGAAGATATGATGAATAATTCTGATATAATAGAAAAAGAAATAAATAAAAATATATTCGGAAAAATTCCTTTCAATATTTTTTCTTCTCTTCAATCGTATAAAACACGAAAAACATTGAAAGAAACTAATCCCAATATGGATATAGTCGCTTCTTATCACAAGTTAACATTAGATATAATAAACAGAGATTAATTATGAAATTTAAAGACAGATTAGATATAGTAAATGAAATTAATAATTTCGCAGATACGGAAAATGTAAAATTAAAAGAACAAGATTGTGATGTATTAAAGTTTTTTGAAAAAAATTCAAAAGCTGAAAATATTATAAAAAAATTAATTAACGAAGATAAAAATATTATTTTAGCCTGTTCGGTACAAAATGATAAATCCGTATTGCCTGTTTATATTAAAAGTTTTATTAATAAAAACGAATCTATAGAAGAATTGAGGAATATTTCGGATAATTTATCATATATTTCGGCATCAAAAATTATAATTCCGGAGCCTTCCGTAAAAGATGTTATTAAAATTTTGGAATTAATTTTAACGGGGTTTAAATCTTTTATATTCTCTTTAAATATTAAAAGTACATTTAATATACCGGAAAGCATAAAAACTTTATTATCTTTAAATTGTCCTTATATATCTCAAGAGAGTTTAAATCATTTGCTTTTATCTTCAGATTGCGCAGTAATATTCTTTTCGAGAAATGATGACGGATTATATTTTGTCGAAAATATAGGTGAAATAATATATTCAGACTCAAATAAAATTCAATATGAAAATTTATATATTCATTCTCCTCAGGATGCCGAAACGGTTGATTATGATAATGAAAATAAAAATGAAGATGAAAATACACAAGATTCTTCAGATGAAGAGATTCAGGCTAATCAAAAGGAAGAAATAGAAATATCTCCCGTAGAGATAAATGATGTGTATAATAATCTTGAAAAATCAGAAATTGATGAAAATAATACCGAAGAATTGCAAGATATTCAAGAGGTAAAAAATGAAGTTAAATTACTAAAAAATAAAGTAAATAAGTATAAACTTTTAAAAATGAAAATAAAAAGTAAAAAATAATTCGAATAGTTTATTTCTTTATATAGTAAATCCTATTAACACTCTAATTGGGTGTTGGGATGAAAAATCCTTGCGGATATTGGGATAAGAACCTTTTATTAATCTAAAGGTTTAGATACCGATATTAACCTTTTAATATAGAAAAATGCATCTAAATATGGATGAGCTTCCATGCCCGGGCATGTAATATGAAGATATAAGAGGTATTTACAGGGAGCGCAGGTGTGTATATGAGAAGAACTTTAGACTTTAATAAAAAAATCAAAATTGTTTTGATTGATGACAATTATGAACACTTAATGGGGATAAAGGAATTAGTTAATTTGGAAACTAATTTTGAGGTAGTCGCAACTGCAACAAATGCAAATATCGGTATAAATTTCGTAAAAAGATTTCAGCCGGATTTAGTCTTAATGGATATAAATATGCCGGAAAAAGACGGATTAACGGCTATAAGTGAAATAGAGAACTTGGGATTAGGGGTAAAAATTATTGCATTAACCGGGTATGATGACTCTGATTTAATTTTTAGAGCCATGAAAATAGGTGCAAAGGGCTATATTTTAAAGACGATGGCATCTGCCCAGTTAATTTATGCTATTGAAGAAGTTATGCAAGGAAAAATTTATCTTCCCTCCGGACTTTCATCAAGATTTTTTGAATATTTCCAAAAGACATTTAAAGAAGAAGCATCTAATAATACATCAGGAGAAAATCTGCTTCAATACTTAACTCAAAGAGAAGAAGAAGTGCTTGAATTACTTACTCAGGGTGTTACATATAAAGGTGTTGCTTCTCAATTATTTATCAGTGAAACAACGGTTAAAACACACGTTAATAATATATTCCAGAAATTACAGGTTAATGACAGAACACAAGCCGTTTTATATGCAATAAATAACGGGTTTACAAACAGAAAGAAATTAAAAATAGCAATATAGAATGACTTAAAAATATTCTCGGACATATTATGAAAAATAAATATAATACTCTAAGACAATATATATATGAATATTCACAAAGAGAATACAGAAAAAAGACCGTTAACGGTCTTTTTCGTGCAATTTTGGAACCTGTTGTTTCTAATCAAAAATTCGAATCGGCAATTTTTTTAAGACTTTTGGACGACGATGAAAAAAAAGCATATATCCAAAGATTATCATTTTCGGGTGCTAAAATTTACGGATTTTCACCTTTTGTCGAAAAATTTAACATTAAAGATATTCAAAAAGATGCTTCTTTATGGGGAGATACGGAGTTTATAATAGTCACGGGTCAGCGTTATTCAGCCTGTCTTATATGGGATTATTCTCAATCTCAATATCCTGACGCTTCAAACGTATGCTTTTTATATAATTCTAAAATTATTACTGATATATTAAAATGCATAAATAATAATTCCAATGAAAAATTGGATGAAATAATTAATAAATTCTCTCCGGACAGACGTGAAAATGTTATTCTAAACAGTTCAATTAATTTTCTTGCCGGAATGTTAAATGATAAAAATGATGAAATAATTTTTTCTTCCATTGAAAAAAATAACTATGATATTGATGATGAAACAAGAATAACCGCTAAACTGGTAAGTGAAAAAGCAAAATATATATCTCATGAAATTAAAAATAATTTATCAGTTATTAATCTGTATTCAAAAATTCTTGAAAAAAGACTTCAAAAAATTACCCTTGACGATGAAATTCAAGATTCAATTAATACTTCAGTAAAGAATATAGAAAATGCTTCGGAAAATATATCATCTCTGATTTCCGATTTAAGGTGTGTTTCGCTTCCGTATTTAATTGAGTTAAATATTAAAGCGGTAATACTGCAAGTTGTACAATCCTGTAAGTTAAAGGCTGAAAGTAAGGGTGTAACAATTAAAACCGAGGATTTTAAAGATATTATTTTAACAACGGATAAAACAAAATTTGAATGTGCCTTAATGAATATTCTTTATAATGCCGTAGAGGCATGTTCTAAGGGATGTGAAATAAAAATCAGTTGTAAAGAAGAAGAGAATAGGTTAAAAGTTATAGTTGAAAATAACGGTGAGATGATACCAAAAGAATCCGTTTCTCTTATATTTAAGCCTGAATATACAACAAAAGAAAAAGGCAGCGGTTTAGGACTTGCTATATGCAGGAATCAACTTGAAACAGTTGGAGGAAACATAAATTTAGTGTCCTCTGACGAAAAAAGTACTATTTTTGAAATAGTACTTCCCTCAAACTCTTCCGTATAAATTTAACCCGGCAAAGTTATAATTTACGCTGCTACCCGTGCTTTTTATTTTTCCCGTTACCATCAAATTCTGATAGGATAATCGTTTTTTATTTCCCATCCGTCATTTTGAATTAGCCTCGTACAATAATCTATAGCCCCTCTTTTGCAGGAATTAATATCATTTGTTCTTTTGATTAGTGATGGGGTATAATTACAGGTTGTTCCTCCGCAAATTTTAAACCAATGTATTCCTTCGTCAGTCTTATCATACTGTTGAATGTTAAAAACAAATATATCCCTTCCTTTATAGTTTGGGCCTTTTTCGCCGTTAACATCGTATATTAAACTTAGAGAACCATTATATATAAAAAACGGTATAATTAATGAACCATCATTTAGCATATAGACATTGGAAAATGTTTCTTTTTGTCCTCCCGCAGTTGGTGAATCAATAGTATATTTAATATTTTCAAGTTTTGTCACGGGCAGGCTGCTTAAATATTTATTCCACCAAATATCTAATTTATAATATTCTCGTTCTGAGTAAGAATCTCTCATAAAGTTGTAGTTATCAATTTGGGCTAATCTGACGGCTTGTGAGAGTGCAGAGTAAAACTTTTTTAATTTTGCGGAAGTTTCATGCTTTCTGTGATTTGCCATTACAATAGGAACAGTAATTGCCGCTATAATTCCGATAACTACGAGAGTAATTAAAACTTCTGCAAGAGTAAACGTTTTAACATTTTTGCTACGGGGGGGGGTAGATTTGATGCTTATTTCCCATGTTTTTCTCCTTCTTTTCTTTGTGACTTCTTATTTTAACACTTGTTAAAAATTTATGCAAGAAGTTTATTTAAGGTTTTTAATCGGGGAGAAAATTTAATAATTCTTTTAAGTCTTTATTATCAATAATTATATTTGCGTGTTCTTTAAGAATGGGTTTAGCGCAAAAGGCTGCTTTTTTACCCGCATATTGGAACATACTTAAATCGTTTGCTCCGTCGCCTACGCACAAAGTGTCGTTTTCCGAAATATTTAAAAGAGTTTGTAATCTTTTAAGCATTTTACCTTTAGAATCCGAGAACATCATTTCTCCGCCGAGCATGCCCGTAAGGAAGCCGTCTTTAAAGTGGAAAATATTAGAAAATTGTGCATCAAACCCGAGAGCTTTTTGAGCGGGGATAGTTGCGGATTCATAGCCTCCCGAAAAACAAACCACCTTATAGCCCATTTTTTTCAGTTCGAATATTGTTTCTTTTGCGCCGTTTGTGTAGGGCAGATTAGAGCAAATGTCAATTATTTTGGATTCTTTTGCGCCTTTAAGGAGTTCTACTCTTTTTATAAGACTTTCAAAGAAGTCAATTTTACCTTCCATTGCATTTCTTGTAATTTCCCGCATAAGAGGCTCAATATTATATTCTTTTGCAATATATTCCAGTGTTTCACCTTCCATCAGAGTAGAATCAAAATCAAAGACAGCAAGTTTCATGTTTTTTTATTTCCTTTTTAATTTGTAAAGTTTTTAAATTGAATTATATAGAAATTATATAAGATAAATAAGTAATAACAACAGTTTTAAGTATTCTGTATATATTTTGTAAATTACAAAAATAACTTTTTTATGGATAAAAAGTTGCTTTTTTGTTATCTTATTGGTATAAGATACTAGATGGTAAATAATAGTTCAGAATATAAAAGGAGTACCAATGGGATTACCAAATGTAGCATATTTCTCTATGGAAATAGCAATTGACCAATCGATAGCAACATATTCAGGCGGGTTAGGATTTCTGGCAGGTTCGCACATGCTTTCCGCAGGATATCTTCAAATGCCGATGGTAGGTGTTACCATTTTATGGTCTTATGGTTATTATAACCAGAGAATAGACCACGAAGGTAATGTTGAAGTTGCGTATATAAGAAAACATTATGATTTTCTTACCGATATTAATCAAAGTGTAGAAGTAGATATTTATGGCGAAAAAGTAAAAGTTAAGGCTTATAAGCTTGAGCCGGGATTATTTGATACATGTCCCGTATACTATTTAACAACAGATATCGATGAAAACTCTGAATGGGCAAGATCAATATCTCATAAGTTGTATGACGGCAATGAGAAGATAAGAATAGCTCAAGAAACGGTTTTAGGTATTGCAGGTATAAGACTTCTTCAAAAAATCGGCTACAGTTTTGATTGCGTACATTTAAACGAAGGGCATGCTCTTCCTGCTGCGTTTGAGTTATTACATCAATATAATGATGATTTAAATAAAGTAAAAGAAAAAGTTGTATTTACGACTCATACACCCGTAGCGGCAGGGAATGAAGTTCATTGGGTTGACGAGTTGTTAAACGCAGGATTTTTCGCAGGTGTATCAAGAGATAAGGCAGTTCAATTAGGCGGAGAACAGTTCTCATTGACGGTAGCCGCTTTAAGAATGTCAAGATTAGCTAATGCCGTATCTCAGTTACATGGTTTGGTTTCAAATAAGATGTGGAGCTGGGTTGAAGGCAGATGCCCGATTCGTGCAATTACTAATGCCGTAAATCTTCATTACTGGCAAGATGACAGAATGAAAACAAACAACCTTGAAGCTTTGTTAGAAGCTAAAAAAGAAATGAAAAAGGAAGTATTTGAATATATTGCAAATACTGTAGGTAAAAGGCTAGACCCGAATGTATTAACCATAACATGGGCAAGAAGATTTGCTGATTATAAACGTGCTTGGTTAATATTTATGGATGAAAAGAGAATAATTAATCTTTTAAATGAGAACAAAGTACAGTTAATATTCGCAGGTAAGTTCCATCCCGATGATGTAAGCGGTAAAGAAATGTTCAATAAGATATTGAGAAATTCTTACTCAATGAAGAATGTAGTAGTATTAACAGGGTATGAACTGGAGCTTAGCGGAAAATTAAAGAGAGCATCCGATATATGGTTAAATACTCCGTTAAGACCGTTTGAGGCATCAGGAACATCAGGAATGAGTGCGAATGCAAACGGAGCGCTTCACTTATCAACATTTGACGGCTGGACTGTTGAAGGTACATTCCCGGGAATTAACGGATATACTATAGAGTATCCGGGGTTAGACGATAATATCCCTTGGGAAGAACGTCACAGAAAAGACTATGAATGCATGATGGATATTATTGAAAATCAAATAATACCTACATACTATAACGATAAAGTTAAATGGGCGACCATGATGCGTCAGGCTATCAGAACGGCTGAATCATACTTTAATTCAGACAGAATGGTTATAGAATACTATAACAGATTATATAAGCCGATAGCTCACGGAAGTGACGAAGGCGGTGTATCAGGTTCCGATTATCAGGCGGCAACTACTCCGGCTTCTGATGCTTGGACTTTTTCAAATATTAAATAGTTTAATAAAAATATTTAAAAAGAAGGACTTATGTCCTTCTTTTTTTTGTTAAAATTTTAAGTGAAAACCATGAAAAATCAACTCAGACAAAAATCAAAAGAAATAAGGTCAAGACTCGATACTGCTCTTTTGAGCGGGCGGATAAAATCGAATCTTTTTTCCATGCCCGAATATAAGGGCTCTCAAAATATATTAAGTTATTATTCATTTGGTTCTGAGGCGGATACGAGAGAGTATTTTCAAGATAAAACAAAAAATTGGTATCTTCCCCGAATAGAAGGTGAAGAGTTAGTTATATGCCCGTATTCAATAAATAGTTCAAGTGAGTTTGATAAACAAGTAAATTATTTGTGTCAAAATAAATATAAAATTTTTGAGCCTGTTGCGCCATGTATAAATGATATAAGTATAATAGATATGATATTAGTTCCTGCGTTATGTGCGGATATAAACGGGTATAGAATCGGGTACGGAAAAGGTTATTATGACAGATTACTCAAAAAGTTTAATAAAGCTTACAAAGTTATTTTAATTTTTAATGAGCTTCTTAATAATTGTGTGTATCCTGAAAATTTTGATGAAAAATGTGATTTTATTGTGACTGATAAACAAATAATAAAGATTTAATGTTAAAAAACGGTTAATATATTTGTCTTGTTTGTTTTTTAGAGTAAAATTATAATAGAAAGTTATTAATTGGGGATAGAATATGGAATTTCTAAGAAAGAATAAGAAGGCAATATTGATTGTATTAATAGTATGCTTGGCATTGTGGTTTTTTGGTGCCGGTGTTCTTGTTCTGATGTTTTAAGGAAAAAGAAAAGTAAATGAGAATAACACTGAGAAGAATTATATCATTACTTACCGTAGTTATATTATTGTTTAGCGCAGGGAATATTTCATGCGCCAATAATTCTTCGCAAATAAAAAAAGTTGAGCAAAAACGGCAAATAATAAAAGAAAAAATTAATTCTTTGAAGAAATTGGAGCGCCAAGAGTCAAATAAATTAACAAGAAATCAGCAAAAATTAGAAAAGAATCAGGAAGAATTAAAGAAATCAAAACAGCAGTTCAACCAAAGGCAGAACACAATAATTTCGCTTCAAAAAGAGCTTGACAGTTGTTTAAAAAAATACAATTCAAGACAAAATTCGACATCCGAGAGAATACGTCATATATATATGACAAGGCATAATTTAGCTTTGGACTTGCTTGTTTCTTCCGATAGTATGAGCCAGTTTTTAGACAGAATATACTATCAAAATTTAATAATTAAATCCGATAAAGAGAAAATGAATTCAATAAGAGTAGAGGCAAGAAACATTGCTCTGTTAAAGCAAAGAATGGAGAGAGAGAAAAAGCAGCTTTCTTATATTATCGGAGATATAAACAGAGAAAATTCAAACATACAACAAACTATATCCCAAAATAAATCAATGCTGGAGAAGATTCAGAAGGATAAGCGAGCTTATGAACGTTCAGAGAGAGAATTAAAGCGCCAGTCTGACAGATTAACGGCAATGATATCAAAGAGTACAAAGAACAGTGTTGTAAACGTATCAAAAGGCTTTATACTCCCCGTTCACGGAAGAATTTCTTCTCCGTTCGGCTGGAGAACACATCCTATATTTAAATCAAAAATCTTTCATACCGGAATTGATTATGCGGTGCCGTACGGTACTCCCATAAAAGCATCAAATGCTGGAAAAGTTATATATTCAGGTTGGTACGGCGGATACGGAAAAGTTGTTATATTAGACCATGGTTCTTGTACGGGAGCTCCTACAACAACTTTATATGCACATATGTCGCAGCCAAAGGTTTCAGTGGGACAAAATGTAATTAAGGGACAAATAATAGGGCTTTCGGGTTCTACGGGATATTCAACAGGTCCTCACGTTCATTTTGAGGTCAGAATAAACGGTAAACCTCAGAATCCGAATAATTATTTATAAAGGCAGAATAAATTGAAAAACAGATACATAATTTTAATAATATTATTTTTATCAGCTGCAGCGAATGCGGGATTTTCTTCTGATTTTTATCCCGAGCTGGGGATGGATCCTTTTTATTCTTCATTGAATCCCGCATATACTAATGAAGATTTTGTGAAAAATGATACTTCGGTTTTTTCTTGGTTTAAGAATAAATTCAAATCGGATAAAAAAAGTGAAGAAATAAAAAATGAACCTGAAGAAACAGAGCAAGCAGAACCATCTTATGATTATACTAGTGAAACAAAAAATACTCAAAAAATTGAAGAAATCGATTTAAATACAAGCGAGCAGACAAATAATCTGTTACCCGTAAACGATGAAAAAAAGGATACATTAATCGACAGTCCCCGTAAAAAATATGCATCAAAAAAAGAGCTTGAAAAAGCATTAAGGGAAGAAGAGCGAGAGAATAAGAAACTTGCCGAAACGGAGGCGAAAAAATTAAATCCGGAGCCGTCCGTATTGGAAAAATTGTTTTTCTTTAAGAAAAGTAAGAAGGCGGCTTCTCAAGAGGAAATAGAGGAAAATCCCGCTCTTGAAATGACTGCGGATTCAATGGAATATTATCCGGAGCGCTATGAAGTTGAGGCTGTTGGTAACGCAAAAGTTAATTTTATTGAACAAGGTACAATTTTAACCGCTGATAAAATTACATTTAATTATGACAGAAATATATTGAAGGCAAGTCAAAATGTAGTTTTAACCTCTAAAGACTCTACAACGGAGGGAGATTATATAAGACTTGATTTAACAAATCCCGACGGATGGATAGAAAATCCTATAACAACAAACGATAATATAAAAATAACGGCAAAAGAGGCATTTGTATATCAGGATAAAATAGAAGAACTTGACGGGGTAGCAAAAATATTAAATGATGAAGTAATAAGACTTGGTGCAGCTTCATTTGCGGGTTATGTCGACCAGAGCAACGTTTTAAATTCATCGTTGACTACCTTATCTGACGAGAATAAAGGTGCATATACACTAAAAGCAAAAACAATTTATATAGATGCGAAGGATGAACACGATACAATAACAATCAAAAATGCGGATGTATATTTCAAAAATCATAAGGTAGCGGTAGTTCCTTCTTTAAAGATAGTAACGAATAAAAAACGTCAAAGCATAGAAACAAACCTTCCCGAATTTGGGTCGGAAAGCATGCTTGGTACACATATAGGGCCTGCCGTAGTATTAAATGTACCGGGCGGTTCAACCTTAAAATTAGCTCCCATAGTGACATATGCAAAAGATAAAGTGGGGCTTGGCGGTATTGCAAGATTCAGAAACGAATACAATATGACAGAAGCGGCATACGGAACATCAAGAGAAAGATTTTTATTAAGAGGTAAACATAAAGTCGCTCCGGGATTAATGTTAAACTATTCAAGTTACACTAACCAGAACGAATGGTTTTTAGGTTATCGTATGCCAAAGTATTCGGCTCAATTAAATTATTCAAGACATGATTATGTTGATGATTTAAAATTGAATTTTTCACAAATGTATTCGGCAGGTGTATTCGTAGATAAATTACCCGGTAAAGATTTTAAAGATGCTGAGGGCAGATTCAGATGGATGACCCAAACCCAAAAACCATTATTCACTTATACTAATGAAGAAGGCAATTTGGGATTAAGTACGGGACTTGTTGCTCAAACCGCTTCTACTGCGTATACGACGGGTGATGTTTTAGGGTTATTCAGAATAGGGCCTTTCCTTTCAACAAAAGCAGGGCCATGGAATCAGTCCGTAATTTTTTATGAAACAGCCACGGCAGGAGATTCTCCTTTTGATTTTGACCGATACAGATACGGTCGGTCTAACCTTGTACTTATTGAAAGTTTAAAGCTGTGTAAATATGTTTCGGTGGGATATCTTGCTTCTATTGCAATGAATCGGGATGTTAAATCTGATGATTCTTTTCAGGAAAACAGGGTTATTTTAAGTCTTGGGCCTGATTATGCAAAAGTTATTATCGGATATGATTCTTTAAGAAGGAGTACAATGTTCTTATTCTCCATGTTATTGGGAATGGAAGATTCCGAGGTTGAATTTAAAAAGACAGTACTTAAAAATCCCGAAAAATTCGGAAGAGAAAAACAAAAAACCAAAAAGAAGAAAAAGAATTATAAAAAATACTTAAAAGAGGAACCAAATCCTAATTTATTATAAGCTGTCGTAAACTCTTTTTATTTCTTTTATATCTTGCCACATAAGCCATTTGGGACTTCCTTTTTCCCGTGAAGCATTTCTTAAAAGATAAGAAGGGTGAAATATCGGCATCATTTTTGATCCGTAAGGCCCGTCAAACCATTTTCCTCTGACTTTTGTAATCCCGCCTATATTTTCACCAAGCATGGAGGTTAATGCTACTTTACCGCACAGTAATATAATTTTAGGTTTTAATATTTCAAGCTGTTTATCAAGATAGGCTCTGCAAGCTTGTTTTTCTTGCGGTAAGGGGTCCCTGTTCTCCGGCGGTCTGCATTTTATGGTATTACAAATATAAACATTTTTTTTTCTTGAAAGATTAACACATTCAAAAATTTTATCCAAAAGCTGACCGGCTTTTCCCACAAACGGTTCACCTTTTTGATCCTCCCAATATCCGGGGGCTTCACCAATTAATACCAGTTTATTATTTGCAATCCCTCCCGAAAAAACAACTTTCGTTCTTGTTTCGCAAAGTGCACACTTTGTACAGTTATTACAAATATTTTTTATCTCTTCCAACTCTTCATACATATTATAATTTTATACAACATACTTTTAATATTAAATATTTAATAAAGATTTATTAAAATATAAAGAAATGTTAATTTTAACTATTATATAACGATATGTAAAAAATATATCAATTTTATACAGCATAATGTTTTTATATAAATAGACGGATATTAAGAAAAGCTTTTCAAAGGCGGTTAAATTTTTATTAAATGATGCGGCGGGCATGTTAACTAATCAGATGCGGGCTTATATAATTGCCCTAAAGAACTAAACAGAAATAATTTATATTTCTATTATATAACTCTTTTCGTATTTTGGGAGAATCTTAGATTCTCCTTTTTATTTATTAATAAATCATAAAAATGAATGGTTAAAAATTTAAATAATGTGGTATTATAATAAAAATAGAGAAGTAAATAATCAATTTAGCAAATAGGAAGTATAAATTATGAGTAGAAAAAAACAAGCATTTTCGCTTGCAGAATTGCTGATATCACTTTTGGTTACCAGCATGATTTTATCTGCAACGGTTCCGACAATTACAAGAAGAGCAAGTTCAATTAACGAAAACCCCTTTAGTTATTTTAACGGAGCAAATGTTAAGGGGGTTATTTCTCCGAGCCAGCAATTATGGATTGGAGGTGCCGGTACTATATCCGGTGATTCAAAACTCGGTAAATTAAATATTGTAACATCGAATGATAATAATAGACCCGTATCATTCTTTAGCAGGTCAGATACTCAATTAACTTATATAAATAGTCTTTACACTGATGATTCTAATAATATAGGATTTGGCGAACAAGTATTTAATCAAGATTTAAAGGATGCAGCACATAACGTAGCATATGGGGCATTTGCTCTTCAAAATCTTACAAAAGGTAAATATAATGTGGCTTTAGGCAGTGAAACTTTAACGGCAAATACAGAAGGAAGTGACAATATTGCAATCGGGATGGATGCCTTAACAGGTAATACTAAAGGTAATGATAATGTGGCAATTGGCACCAGTACTTTGTTTGATAATATAGAAGGTTCTAATAATATAGCAATTGGGTCTAGTTCTCAAAGTTATCATTATAAAGGAGATAATAATATTGCATTAGGTGCTGAATCCCTGAAATCCTTAGTAAATGGTAATAATATTGTAGCAATTGGTTACAATGCTTTAAATAAATATGAAAATGATAAAGATAAAAACATTAATACAGACGGAAGTATAGCAATTGGTGCTTATTCTGCCGCTAAACTTAAAAAAAGTGCATCGGGTATAAATACTGTAGTAGGTTATAATTCTCTGGCCTCGGCTGAAAATACGGGAAATAATACAGCGTTTGGTGCTAATACTTTAGCAGTACAAACAACGGGAAGCAATAATGTTGCAATTGGTAATAATACTATGTCTTTTTATAATGGGTCTTATAATACGGCATTAGGTAACGGTGCATTACGAGGGCAAGAGAGATCTCATGGCGGAGACGGTATTAACAGTACAGGTAGCGAAAATACTGCAATTGGTACATATACACTTGCTGACAATAAAACAGGAAAATATAACACGGCACTTGGTAGTTACGCAATGGCGAATAATCAAACAGGAAGTTATAACGTTGCTTTAGGTTATAGGTCATTAAATAACGGAAGAGATAATAACAGTATTGCAATTGGTAATCAAGCTTTATATTATTCAATAAATGGCGAATATAATATCGTAATAGGAGATAATGCGGTATCTGGATATGACGGTAAATCAGGTTATACAAGTAGTACTAATAAAAACATAATTGCGATTGGTAAAGATGCAGGTCGTTTTTTGAATAAAAGTCAAAAAAGTATAGCAATTGGTCAAAATGCTTTAAGAGGAAAAGAGAATCAAATAATTCCTTCATATAATGCCGGTGGTAATGTTAATACAATTGCTATTGGAGATAATGCATTAGCTTCCAGCTTTGATTCTACATATAATACTGCGATAGGAGTAAATGCGCTTGCTGCAAATGAAACAGGAGATATGAATACAGCAGTTGGTGCTTATGCATTAAATCTTGCAAAAGGTGGTTATAATACGGCTGTTGGGTTTGCAGCATTGGGCGGATTTGATCCTTCAGGCGGCAGTGCTAAAGGTATTGATTATTCCGGTATTGGAAATGCAGCGCTTGGAGCTTATGCATTACAGGATAATGTAAAAGGAAACCATAATGTAGCAATAGGTTCCAGTGCTCTTGAAACTAATATTAATGGTAATAATAATATCGCAATTGGATATACGGCAGCATATGGAATAAAACAAAGTTCAAATAATATATGTATAGGTGATGGTACTTGCGAGTCAGATACTTCGTATCAATTTGAATTAGGCGGAGGTACAGACAATTATAGAAATAAACGTAAATATTTATACGGCTCATTGCCCGGTCCTGATTTAACAGGCGGCAGCTGGACAAACGGTACTTTATATTTTGACGGTTCCTTTTATCCGAGATATGTGGGTGGTACTACCAGAAGGGTTACATCATTATATGTACAAAATTTAAATTATATTTATTCTCAACAAGATTCCGATATAAGATTAAAAAATGTGTCAGGAAATTCAAATATCGGTTTAAAAGAGATATTACAAGTACAGCCAAAGAATTTTACATTTAAAAGAGATAAAAATAAAACACCACGTGTAGGTGTAATAGCACAAGATCTTCAAAAGATATTCCCGAACTCCGTATCTCAAAATAGCGAAGGTTATTTAACAATAACTAAAGATGAGATGTTCTATGCAATGATTAATTCCATTAAGGAATTATACTCTAAATTCCAAGATATGATGGCAAAAATATCGGGCTTGGATAAGAGAATAGAACAGCTTGAGAAACAAAATGCCGCC